>CAZFLR010000009.1:0-72985 GCA_964519385.1 uncultured Kineothrix sp. | reverse complement strand
ATGAACTGTAAAAGGTCGGATTCGTCAGTAACCATCGAGGTTTTGAGAGTCCGACCTTTGTATTACGGGAATATTACATAAAATGGGTATGCGATTCTGCCGATATAAGGTATAATAGAAAGTAGCAAATTGGGTAATTACTATATTAGAAGAGGAAGGCATTATGAAAGAGTTACATATAAAGCTATTTGATACAAGTCGAACATTAAGATTGATGGATGAGTTTGAAGGAATTGGCGAAAAAAACAAAATTATTTATGACAGATTGGTCATTTATAATGAGAATTTGCTAGGTAGTTTAGATAAACATAAAGTGTTTAATTATGCTTTAGTTGTAGAACGTGGCAAAAGTCAAGAATGTGTTGGAAGTATAACAATGACAGATTTTAAAAATAGTTATTTAAAACCATTTGTTTATGTTACTAAAAGTGATGATTCTGAAAGAATTCTACTGAAAGAACATATAGAGAATGAGGTTACAGAAAGCGTTTATAATGAATATGTTGATTCTGGAAACGCATACTTTTTTAGTAAACCATATAAATTAAAAGCTCAAAACAGTAGAAACAGATCTGGATATGGAAATATTTATAATGGTGATATTCTTATTTATGAAGGAACGAAATATGGAGAAACTTCTGGCTACCTTATTGTAGGCGTTTATATTTACAAGAGCGATGGTCGTTGGGGAAATTATGATAACCAGTGGGGAGAGGTAAAACCGCGATATTAAATTTGATTCAATTATTTGCCTAGATACTGAATTATAATTAAAGAAGGAGAAATGATATAGTGGATATAGCAAAATTATACTATTGTGGGAAATGTGTTATGACAGTTGATATGGATTGTGTTGAAGAAGATAATATGCGCGAATACTTGGATGAAATTTTAGGAATATTCAACGAACGGGCATTTAAGGAGTTTGATATAGGAGCTAAATTTGAATCTGAAGAAAGAAAAGTTTGGAAGGGGAATGAAGATTTATATGAAATGATGAATCGGATTGAAAAAGAGATTGAAAGTGAAGGCTTTGAAAAGATAGAGCAATTATATGATATGATGAAAGAAAGGCTAGATACTGAAAAATACGAATTGTTTAAAAGATTACGTAACGAAGGCGTAAAACGTTATAGCAAATTAGAAAACGATTTTTATGCAGGGACAGGATGCATGGAATATGTATGGGTAGAAAGACGAGGAAAAAAACAACCGGCTTTTTTCTAATGAAGAATTACTCAGTTTGTCCTACTGACAAATACAGAAAATCGGTATAAGATTCATCAACCGGCAGGTGGCTATGAGATAGCTGCCTGTTTTCTTTTATATCAATAAATACTGCGTTTTCAAGGAGGGTTCAAATGAACCCCTTTTTGAACCCATCTAGGGAAATAAAGTTGAATTGTATTAACATCAGTGTCCAAACGAATTTATGCCCCTGCGGATATTATCCGGACAGGAGAAAGTGCAGGTGCAAAATGTCTGAGGTGAACCGGTATTTAAAAAGAGTGTCGGGACCGCTGCTGGACCGGATGGATATCAGCGTGGAGACTGAGCGGGTCGAGTGGACTGCCCTGTATTCTGCGAGCGGACAGGAACCAAGCGCGAAGATACGGAAGCGCGTTATCGCGGCGAGGAAAAGGCAGATAGAAAGACAAGGAGTATTAAATGCAAATTTAACAAAGGGCCAGATAGAGGGAAACTGCCTGCGAACAGCGAAAGCGCAGGAAGTTTTGAGATACATGTTTGAAACGGGAGGGCAGAGTGTACGCGGTTACGAACGGATTTTGAAAGTGGCAAGAACAATTGCGGATTTGGATAATTCCCGCCGCATCGAAGAAAGACATATGGCAGAGGCGGCTGTGCTGAACGGGGGAATGAGTGCTGTCAGGGCAAAGGAGGGAGAAGATATATGAATAGGGAGGAAATGTATTATAACTGGATGTACCATGTCCCGGGAATCGGCAAAAGGACGTTGGAAAAAATGGTAGAAGGCGGAAAAACTGCGGAACAGATATACGGGCTGGAGAGTGGCGGGCTTTCGGAGTATCTTGCGAAGCGGTGCGGATTTAAGCCGGAAACGGCAGAAAAAACAGCATGTTTCATTTTAAATAGGAAGAAAGTCATAACGCCGGAGGTTTTGAAAAAGATAATAGAACGCAAGGGAATTGAATATAGTATTTATAACTCGCGGATGTATCCGAAAAAACTGAAACAAATACCGGATGCCCCGTTCGGCCTGTATGTGAAAGGGGCGGGTAAGGTTTTGAAGGAATTCGCAGGAGGTAAACCGGCGGTTGCGATTATCGGAGCACGCGAGTGCTCGGAGTATGGGAGAGTGGTCGCTAAGCTTATCGGCAGAAAGTGCGCAGAGTACGGACTTGGAATTGTAAGCGGAATGGCACGGGGAGTAGATGCGACGGCGCAGAGAGCAGGGCTGGAGGCAGGAGGAAGTGTGGCGGCCGTGCTTGGCTGCGGAGTGGATGTTGTCTATCCGGATTCAGCAGCCGGTTTGTATGGGGAATTGTGCAGAAACGGCTGTATATACAGCGAATATATACCGGGAACAGAGCCGAAGGCCAATTATTTTCCGCCGCGAAACCGGATTATCAGCGGAATGGCGGACGCACTTGTCGTGGTAGAGGCAAGAGAAAAGAGCGGAACCATGATTACGGTGGATATGGCACTGGAACAGGGAAGAGCGGTGTACATTGTTCCTGGACGGCTGACGGATCCCATGAGTGCCGGCTGTAACCGGCTGATTAAACAGGGGGCGGAGATTGTATGTGATCCGGATGAGCTGTTTGAGGAAATCAGGGAAAAGGATATTTTTTTCGCATCACAAAATCGCACAAAAAGCTGTGGGGGAGATGTGTCCGGTACGAAAAATCCGTATCCTGAGGAGAGCGTCAGGTATGCTGTGTACCGTTTTCTGGAACTCGGGCCTGCATCGATTCAGCAGATTTACAAGCGGGTATCAGCGGAAAAAGAGGTGGATATTTCAAGACTTTCGGGTGAAATTTTACATATGCAGATGGAGGGTGTACTGGCTTCAGATAACGGTTTGTTCGCTTTGGTTGCGAAAAATACCATATAATTCGCCTGAATTATGCAAAATGCTTAAAATGAAAAATGAATTTTGTGCAAAAAAACGAACAACAATGTTTTTCAGAGGGTTTACACTTTCTTAAGAAAATGTTAAAATGATTAACATAAAATTCATACTATGGGTTAATTATGCCCGTGTATATTGAATTCTAATCAAAAAATTGTGAATAAAGTTAATTGATAGTATGGAAGGAAGAGAGAATGGGGTTATCAGGTAGAAGAAAAGTTCGTCTCGGTGATATCTTAATTAATGAAGGAATTCTGTCACCTGAGAAGTTGGACGAAGCACTCATGCTTCAAAAGGAAAAGAAGAAACGTCTGGGAGAGATTCTTGTGGAAGAGGGATTCATCTCGGATGAGACCATGGCAAATGCATTGTGCCATCAGCTTGGTTATATCAGGGCGGATTTACAGAACGGACGTATCCCGGATGATTTGCTCTCAATATTTGAGCCGGAGATTTTGAAAAAGTATTCGGCAATTCCTTACATGTATGATGACAAGAATGTGAATGTTATTCTCGTGGCAATGTCTGACCCGATGGATATGCTTGCGATTGATGACTTGTCCATGATCAGTAACAGAATGATTCAGCCGGTAGTCGCAACTCCGCGTGAGATTATGCTTGCCATCGACAAGTATTTCGGAAATGCAGAGGCGATTAAGGCAGCGAGTGATTACGAGCAGGAAAGAGCAGACCTCTTCAAAGAAGATGAAATGGAGAGAATGATCAATGAGGACGTTAACAACTCCCCGATTGTACAGCTTGTAAATTCCATGCTTGAACAGGCGGTTCGTCAGAGAACGTCCGATATACATATTGAGGCACTTGAGAAGAATGTACGTGTCAGATACCGAATTGACGGTGCGCTCTTTGAGAGAATGACTTATAACATCAAGCTCCTTCCGGCGATTGTAGCCAGACTTAAGGTTATCGGCGGTATGGACATTTCAGAAAAGCGTAAACCGCAGGACGGCCGTATCACAACCTTCGTAGACGGAAGAGAGTACGACATCCGTGTTTCCATTCTTCCTACGGTATACGGCGAGAAGACGGTTATGCGTATCACGAACAAGGGTAACCTGACCCGTGATATTTCAGAACTCGGTTTTAATGATGAAGAAAGAAAAGTATTTACACATATTTTGAGAAATCCACATGGTATTATCCTTGTTACGGGACCTACTGGTAGCGGTAAGTCAACGACACTGTATACAGCACTCAGTGAGCTGAATACGGAAGATGTAAACATCATCACGGTTGAGGACCCGGTCGAGGCGAATGTTGCAGGTATCAACCAGGTACAGACGAATGTGAAGGCAGGTCTTACATTTGCCAGTGCGCTTCGTTCTATCCTCCGTCAGGACCCGGATATTATCATGATTGGAGAGATTCGAGACGGCGAGACGGCAAGTATCGCGGTTCAGGCATCTATCACGGGACACCTTGTAGTAAGCACACTGCATACCAACTCGGCAGCAAGTACGGTATCCCGTCTTGCGGATATGGGTGTTGAGTCATACCTGATTGCCGATTCGGTGGTGGGAATCATTGCCCAGCGTCTTGTGAGAAGGCTTTGCGGAAGATGTAAGAATAAACGTCTGGCAAATGAGGATGAACTTGAGGTATTAGGATTTGAGCCGGGGTCACAGGTTGAAATTTATGAGCCGGTCGGCTGTCCGAACTGCGATAACAGCGGATATCGCGGACGTATCGGTGTGTACGAGATTATGGAAGTCAGCAATGACGTAAAGCGTATCATTGCAAAAGGCGGAGATGCCGATATGATTAAGGAAGCAGCACTTAAGAATGGAATGAATACACTTAGAATGAGTGCAACCAGATATGTGCTTGACGGAATTACATCCGTGAGTGAGATGATTAAGGTTTCGTTTGAAAGCTAAGGATTCATGAAAATAAACAAAGAACCAGGAGGGCAAAAAATTGGCAGCATACAAATATTCGGCGGTTGACAAGAACGGAAAGACAATTACCGGTACCATTGAGGCCGACAATGAACAGAGAGCTGCAGAGCAGCTTAAAAAAGAAGGGAAAATGCCTACAGAAATTAAAGAACAGGGTATCATGGATAAAGATATCAATATGGCAGACCTCTTCAAAAAGAAAGTACCTGTACGTGATATGAGTATTTTCTGTCGCCAGTTCGTAAGTATGCACCGTGCGGGTGTAACAATTCTCGAAACGATGCGTATGTTAACAGAGCAGACAGAAAATGAAAGATTGAGAAACGGTCTTCAGGAGGTTTACCTCGGTGTACAGAAGGGTGAGTCGCTCGCTTCTTCCATGGCAAAGGCACCGGATGTATTCCCTAAGCTGTTAATCCACATGGTAAGTGCCGGTGAGGCTTCCGGTAGTTTGGATATCGCGTTTGAGCGTATGGCGGTCCAGTTTGAAAAATCTGCCAAGATTCAGGGTCTTGTCAAGAAGACAATGGTATATCCAATCATGGTACTTATTGTTGCGGTTGTCGTAGTTATCGTAATGCTTACTTATATCGTGCCGACATTCATGAGCATGTTTGCAGATATGGATATTGAAATGCCGGGAATTACGCTTGCGGTTGTGGCAGCGTCCGACTGGCTTAAAGCCAACTGGCTGCTTGCAGGTGTGATTGTGATTGTGCTCGCGTTTGCGTTCCGCTGGTTCGCAAGAACAGAAACGGGTGAAATCTTGATTGCGAAGATTGCGATTAAGGTTCCTCTTTTTGCAGACCTTACCATAAAACAGAATGCAGCGAAGTTTGCACGTAACCTTTCAACGATGCTTGCAGCAGGTATTTCAATGCCGGATGCGGTAGAAATCGTAGCAGAGACAATGAGTAACCGCTATTTCACAACAGCGATGAAGGATGCCCGTAATGATGTAATGCAGGGTATTCCGCTTTCACAGCCGATTGAACAGTGCGGACTCTTCCCGCCGATGGTACACCACATGGTAAGAATCGGTGAGGAAACAGGTAATATCGAGACGATGCTTGATACGCTTGCCGAGTATTACGAAGAAGAAGTGGAAGTTGCAACACAGTCTCTTATGGCTGCTCTCGAGCCGCTTATGATTATCGGACTTGCAGCAATCTGTATGGTTATCATCGGAGCGGTTATGGCACCTATGGCATCTATGTACACAGGTCTTGACAGCTTATAAAAGAAGAACCGAGAGAGGTTTATATGAAAGATAATAAGGGGTTTTCGCTTGTGGAGCTGATTATCGTCATAGCAATTATGGCTGCCTTGATTGGGCTTCTCGCTCCGCAGTATATCAAGTATGTGGAAAAGTCACACAGTGCCAAGGATGAGAAGATGGCACGTGAGCTTTTAGAGCTTGCCAATGTGATTGCGTCGGATGAAGAGTATTTTTCTAAGATTGCGGAACACGACTATATCAAGTTTGATCTAAACGGAGTCGCGACGAATAATACGATTATCAAAAACAGCATTCTTCCACAATATATTTCCGGCTGGGATAACGCGAAGGTGGAATCCAAAACTTACAAGAATAAGTGCTATACGGTTGAATTTGTTGCCAATGCGTATGACAACAAAATTGCCATACAGGTCGGATGGAATTAAAGTGGTTTAAATCCTGCTAATAGGGGGCGGGACTTAAATAAATAAACATTCTATTTAAAAAAAGGAGAGGTTTAAAATGAAAAAGACAAATAACAAAGGTTTCTCACTCGTTGAGTTGATTATCGTTATTGCCATCATGGCAATCTTAATCGGTGTATTAGCACCTCAGTACATCAAGTACGTTGAAAAATCAAGAGTGTCTGCTGATAAAGACCTTCTTGACAGCGTTTACGGAGCATGTACAACAGCAGCTTCTGACCCTGAACTCGTAGCACCTCCTACAAGTTCAGATGTAACATCTTCTATTAATAATTCTAACTCTTGGGGAGCAGAAGTTCTTGACACATTAGGAGCAACTCAGTTCTCTGATGTTACAGGTAAGTTAAAATCAAAATCTGCACTTGCTAACAATATTACTGTATCTACAGACGGAAACGGTAACTACACAGTTATCTCAGGTTCCATTTCAGTACCTGAAAAATAATAAAAACGTTTAGTGTATAAGGAGACATTTCCCCTATGACCACGGATTTGGAATTACAGATTAGCATAATATCAGGAATTGTCATTTTCCTTTTCGGGATTGTGATAGGAAGCTTTCTCAATGTCTGCATCCTCCGCATTCCCGCAAAGGAAAGCCTTTCAAAGGAGAGAAGCCATTGCATGAGCTGTGGCTATCAGCTCCGGTGGTTTGACTTGATTCCTCTTTTCAGTTATCTGTTTCTGCGTGGTAAATGTCGCAGATGCAAGGAACATATTTCCTTTCAGTATCCTCTTGTCGAGGCGTTGAACGGAATTCTGTATGTTCTGATATTCACTGTTAACGGGTGGAGTATAGATTCAGCGATATACTGTTTGTTGACATCGGCACTCATTACATTGAGTGTGATAGATTTTAGAACGTATGAGATTCCTTATGGAATCAACTTGTTTATACTGGCACTGGGGCTGATTCACCTAGGGTTGCACTTAGGGGATTGGGTGACTTATGTGGTCGGCCTCCTTGCTGTCAGTAGCTTTTTGGAAATTCTATATTGGGCATCGGGAGGCAGAGCCATAGGATACGGCGATGTCAGGCTGATGCGGGCAGCGGGGCTTCTGATAGGCTGGAAGCTGTCAATACTGGCACTGATTCTCGGTTGTATTTTGGGATCGGTGATACATCTTATCCGTATGAAATTGTCGGATGAAGGACATGTACTTGCAATGGGCCCATATCTGGCGGCCGGTATATTTATATCGGTTTTATGGGGTGAACCGTTTATTAACTGGTATATTAGTTTGCTTGTGACACCTTAGTCGGCGAAGCGGACTTTATATAGATATTATTTTAATTTAGGAAAGAAAGAACGAGGGTAATAACAACCTATCACTTTAGGAGGTAAATCATGGCAAAAGCGCAAAGAGTACTTAGTATTGAGATTGGATATTCTCTGACACAGGTCTGTGAAATGGATTTCCAGTCAAAACATCCACAGGTTTATGGAGTTTTCAGTATGAAAACACCGGAAGGAATTCTGAATGACGGATTGATTAATCCTACAGAATCTTTTGTACAGGATCTGAAATCCTACATTGCTGCAAACGGAATGAACGCAAAGAAGGTTATTTTTGCTGTTTCATCCACCAAGATTGCGAACAGAGAGGCAACCATTCCGATGGTTAAGGAGAACAAGGTAAGAGAAATGCTGATGAGCAACATCACAGACTACTTCCCTGTTGACCCGAGTGCATATCAGTTTGCGCACAACATCATGGATACGGTGACAGATGAAGCCGGTACGAAACAGTACAGAGTTATGATTATGGCATGTCCATCAGAGATTCTGGACGGATATTACTATCTGGCACAGCAACTTGGACTTGATTTGTCTTCAATTGATTATAGTGGTAACAGTATTTTCCAGGCTCTTCGCCACAGATTTGCAAAGGGCGTTAACCTTACTGTTAAAATTGATGAGAGAAGTTCACTTCTTACAGTGACCAACAATGGTGTTATCACAATGCAGCGTTCCGGTATCTACGGAGCTGACCAGGTTGTAGACATCATGATGGAAACAGATGTGTACGGTGATCCGCTTTCTTATGAAGCAGCGGTTAAGACACTTCGTAAGAACAACCTCGTTATGAGAGCAGAGGAAGAGGAAACTCTGAAAGATAAAGAGGCAGAGGTTGCAGAGCTTGAGAGATTAAATGAGGCTGCAATCGCAGCAGCAGCAGCGTCCGGCGATTCTTCACAGGTTGCAAGTACAACAGTAGCTGCAAAACAGGCGGGAGCAAATCTCAAGATGCTTCGTCTGAGAAGAGATGTTACATATGCATACGAACAGCTTATCAGTAGTATTGTTCGTGTTATTGATTACTACAATTCAAAGAACAGAGATGCAGCGATTGATAATATCATTATCACAGGTATCGCAGCAGACTTCTGGGGATTCGCAGGTCTTCTGTCAGAAGAGCTCGGACGTGAGGTTGAGGTTCTGAAGGACCTTGCAGGAACAGATATCAACCAGGGCTTACATCTGCATGATGTATCTCTCGGTGATTACATTTCCGTTATCGGTGCAGGTCTTGGTTCTGTCGGATTCATGCCTGTTTCCATGCAGCAGGATAAAGCCAAGGGAGCAAAGAAGAGTAATGTATCCGGCGAGAAGCTTCCGATTATTGTCTTTGTTCTGGGTGTGGCAGTATCAATTGTACTGATTATACTTTCTGTACCGTCCTATTATCTGGCAAAGGTAAATGAAGTGAATCTGACTGAGAAGAAGGCACAGCTTGAACCGGTAAGAGAAACTTACAATATTTACGTGCAGACAAAGACGGACTGTGATTATTTAACAGCCGTATATGATACAACAGACAATTACAACAGAGATTTATATGATGTAATTGCTGAATTAGAAGAAAAACTTCCTAAGAATGTTGAAGTTACAACATTCAGTGCAAATGCAACACAGCTCAGCATGACATTACAGCTTGCAAACAAAGAAGAAGCAGCAGCAGCACTTATCAACTTAAGAACATTTGAAAGCTTCTCAAATGTTGAGACTTACGCAGTTTCAGAAACAGAGGATGAAGAATCCGGCGTTTCTACAGTATCTCTCGCTGTTGTTTGTACATATGGTGAAAATCCGGCATTAGTCGCTGAAGATGTAGCAGCAGAAGAAGTTGCAGAATAGGGAGGAAGAAAACAATGAAAATGAAAAAATCAGATGTTAATATTTTATTAATGGTTATCGGAATCGCTCTTGCGGCTGTATGCTACTTCCTGGTTTATCAGAATTTAGTTGAGAAGACAGATGCTTTAGAGGCATCAAATGCTGCACTTGAGCAGGAGGTAAACTATTTACAGGATCTTGCTGACAATAAACAGCAGTATTTGGATGATACAGCAGCAATGCAGACGAGAATTGATGAAATCAAAGCACAGTTCCCGGCACAGTATCTTCCTGAAGATGAAATCCTCTATGTTGTAGGCGTAGAAGAGGCATACGACACAGAAGTCAGCTCCATCGGAATGGCAGCTTCTACCATGCTTGAAGTTGCAGCTCCGGTTTCAGATGTTCCTGTAACAGAGGGCGAAGCAGCACCGGCAGAAGGAGAAGCAGCAGCTCCTCAGATTATGTTATACCAGACACCTGTAAATGTTGTTATGACAAGTTCATACAATTCAATCAAAGACATTATTAAGAAAATCAATGAAGATCCGGACAGAAAGTCTATTGAGACAATCTCTATGGCGTTTGATACAGAAACAGGAGATCTTCTTGCAAACTTATCATTCAATATGTACACATTGACCGGTACAGATGCTGAGTACACAACACCTAAGGTAGACGGAGTTGTATTCGGTACAAACAACATCTTTAACAGTGCAGATAAGAAAGCTGCCATCAAGGCAGAAAAGGCTGCAGAAGAAGCCGGAAATTCAGAGGAAGAATAAGTAACGATATTTTAATCTTGCGACACAAAGGGGTTCATTGTTTATGAAAAGAAAAGACAACAACAGAGGTTTTACACTTGTGGAATTAATTATTGCAGTTGCTATTTTAGCGGTTATAGTTATGCCTCTGATTTCAAATTTTATACAGTCCTCCAAGATGAATCTGAAGGGGCGGAAAAGCTTAAATGCGATGAACCTCGCGCAGGACATAATGGAAGGTATGAGTGCGTATACGGCATCAGAGTTTGATGATATGATTGTGAATGCATCAGGTGCCGCTCCGACGGTAAACCTCAGCGGAGTTCTTTTACCATCGGGCACAACATACGGAGGAGCAGCGAAGGACGCAGCTTCTACAGATGATAAGAAGATTTACAATTTATCCGGTGTACAGACAGCGGTAGGTAATCACAACGAATATGACGTTGCCATTACCGTGGATGCTACGAAGACGACACATAAGTATAATGATGAGGAAGTGGCTGCTGTATCTGAGATTGATAATTACTTCGACGTTGTGTGTAAGCTCACTGCGGAAGATGAAACAGATGCAATCAATGCACTCAGAACTATGGCGAGCGGAATTCACGATCCGTCAGAGTACAAAGGCAATCTTTCGCGTGCAATCAATATTGATATAAAAAACAACGGAACGGTAACGAATCCTCAGTATACGGTCGAGGTTACGCGTGATTACGTGGTGGACCCGTCCAAGCTGACAGCTCTCGGATTTTCGGGAACAGGTGCTTACAGTGTAAATTCAAACAACCTGTCCAAGATGGATGCAAACCAGTTGCCGAGAAGCGTATATCTTTATTATGAAGGTATCAGCGGAGGAACGACTGCGGGTAAAGAAACGATTAATATCAATAACACAACAGGTGAAGATATCACTGTATATCTGATTCGTACAGTTGGTTCAACACCGGACGTGTTATACAATACGAATTATTCCTGTGAGGTCAATGTGGTATCTACAGACATGTCAGGTGTCAGCACCGAGCAGGTGAAGCTTGTGTCGAATTTGCGTCACAATCTGTACTATCCGTTAAAAAACAATTATCGCCGTTATAAGGAATCAAGTACGGTTGATGCGGATAATTGGGAACAGTACGGTAAGGATGCAAGCGGAGCTGTGATTACCAATTATTATTTAAGCTCCAGAGCGAAGTATAAATACAACGGCTCGACCGTGACAGAGGCGCAGTATAAGAAACTTATTTTTGACGGATATGAAAAAGAACTCAAGAATATTTTATATGAGGTTACATTAGAAATTTATGAAGCCGGAACAGCAAATAAGGTTGCAACATATACCGGCGGTGTTTCAGAGTAACAGATCATGGGAAACAGAAAGGAAGAGCATTCGATGTTTTCAAAATTTAGGGATGAGATTCAGAAAAGAAAAAAGGATAATAAGGGTGCTGCAATTGTGCTGGTTATCGTGGCGATTGCTTTCATCGGAATGCTTGTTGCAATGATTCTCTATATGGCGTATTGCAATTATTTGATGAAAACGAGCGACAAAATCGCGAAGGATAACTTCTATTCAGCGGAATATGCATTGGATGTAATCAATGCAGGTCTTCAGCACGATATATCTGACAGTATGGCGGCTGCTTATGTTAAGACGATGCAGAGCTCTTCCGACCTGTCTACCGATGCTATGACAGTAACTTTTAAATCAGCTTATGTAACGGAGCTGAAGGACAGAATCCTGCAATCCGGTGCAGCGAATAAATGGGATTTGAACCACCTGAAACAGATGTGGACCAATGAAGGTGTTATGATTGCGCCTACGCTGGGTGCAGAGGGAGCATACCTGGTTGCAGAGGATGGCAATTATACATTTGTGGATGCTTCAGCCTCAGGTTATGTGACACTTGAAGATCTTTATATTGTATATACGGATAATAAGGGATATGTATCCATCATCAATACGGATGTGAGACTTGCAATCCCTGATATTGATTTTGCACAGCAGGCAATGAAGATGACAATCGAGAACTTCTCTCTGGTTGCCAATGATTCTCTGGTAAATGATATTGTAAAACCGACAAGTGCACCGGCCGGAGTAAGTACCGGAAGTAAGGTTGAAATTACAGGAAATGTATTTGGCGGATATGACGGAGTTATGCTTGCAAATCAGCAGTCAATGGAGTTTGTTAAGGAAGCAACGGATCCGGCAACGAAGAGATATAATCTGATTGCGGATTCAATCAATGTTTCAAACGCATCTGTGGCATCAAGCGGTCTGACTGTAGATGACTCTTTTGATACATATGTAGAAAACATCAATGTAAATTCATCAAAAATTAATATGGATGGTATTATGTATGTCGCTGATGACCTCGATATTTCCGGAAGAGCTTCTGATGTTACGCTCAAGGGAAAATATCGTGGATACGGTAACGCGGGAGATTATGCGGACGGAAGCAGTTCTATTCTGATTAACGGCGGGGATACCAAGCTTGATTTCAGCAATCTGGATGAACTTCTCCTGTCAGGTCATGCATATGTCGGTGCAAAGCGTTATGATGCAGACAAGGATCGTCTTGCTTATACGGCTGCAGGAATTACGGATGTAGATCCGACAACAACGATTACTGCAGGTACGGATAAAATCGGAGATTATGACAAGTATGAGGAAATTATGAATGATGCGGCCACAGCTTATAAGGCAACGGCTGACACAATTTCCCAGAACAATGCAGATATCCTTATGGGTGAGTCTATTTCAGTGAAGGCTAACCAGTTATTCTATATGGTTCCGTCAGAATGTATCGGATATATTGCCGGAACGGAAATGCAGGAAATCGCAAAGAACCCGATGACTTACGAAGAATATAAGAAGCTGACAGATACAGAGACAACGGAGCCTGAGCTTGATTCAAACGGAAAAGAGATTAAAGATGCGCAGGGCAATACCGTAATGAAGAAAAAGTATGAGCCTGTAAGACTGGCAGCTCTTTGGAATAAACTCGGCGGAACCAACTATACAAATGATTACAAGGCAGTTTATCGTAGAGTAAACGGTAGTGTGCTTGTATATCTGTATTTGGATTTCGGCGGTGACAGTGTTATGGCAAATGCCTTCTACAAAGCATATTATGATTATGATAAGGAAGGCATTAAAGAATATGTAAAATCATACATTGATACCATGAAATGGAACAATAGTATGAGCAGTAACTATCTGACTCTTGCGGGAAATGCGTTTACGTTATCTTCTTCAAATGAACTGACATTTATTGAAAATAACGCACTTGATTCCCAGAAGTACATTCAGATGGGAGACAGTCAGGAAGAATACAGTGCAACCTATATGGCACTGATGCATTCTCTGGATCCGGATTCTTCAAAGATGACGACAGCACAGAGAACATCCGAGATATTTGATACCCTTGTGGATTCAACAGCTCTTTCCAAGATGAAAGGTAAAGAGTTCAAGGATGCAACCGGTTCGGTATATGCAACAATTTCCAAAGTGGATGTGGTTTATCCGAGTGGCTGTCTTGGCGGAGATAAAACGAAGCTGATAGTGACAGAGGGAGATATTTATCTGACGAGGAATTTTGAAGGACTTGCAATTGCAGGCGGCAATATCTATATATGTTCAGGCTGTAACAAGGTCAGCTATAATCCGACAGAGACTCTGAAGGCGTTAAGAACCAGCAATACCGATGTCAGCGGAAATGTTTTATATGCGTATGACGTATTCGGTGCAAACGGTGCCTCTTCATACATGGCTACCGGTGGCGGAACAAGTGCTGATAAGATTCTACTCAGCGATCTGATTTCTTACCAGAACTGGAAGAAAGAATAGGCGGTGCAGGATGAAAAATAAAAATGCAGGAATGTCACTTATCGAATTAGTAGTTGTTGTTGCGATTGTTGCGATTATGGCAGGAGTCGGCATGTATGGTATCGGACAGATTTCGGGATATCGTGCGAGAGAATGCTCAAAGAAAATTTCTTCCAGCCTGACATCAAACAAGGTAACAACGCTTGGTAAGGCAAAACAGAACGGTGACATAATATGGCAGTTGTATCAGGACTCTTCAAACAGTGCGTTTTATGTAAAGGTTACATATAATGCAACGGGAGGAAGCACATATTCTGAGACAACAAAAGTAAGCAAAGGCCGTGTGGCTGTGAAATATGTGAATAACGGAACGGACGTGACGGTGGATTCCACACATCCTCTAAGTCTTTGTTTTAACCGTTCCACGGGGGCATTGTGTGAGGCCTCAAGTCCGAATGTGACATGCAATATTACACAGATTAATGTTTCAAACGGAACAAAGAGCTATAATATTGATATTGTTCCGGCAACGGGAAAGGTAAAACAGAAATAACCGGCTGCTAAGTGACTGTAGTTGATAGGAGAAGAAAAATGGGTAAGAGAATGATAGCATTTTCAAAGAACAAAAAACGGAATAGCGGAGGTTTCACTCTCATAGAGCTGTTAACGGCAATTGGTATTTTGGGAATTTTAGCCGCAGTAGTTGTATATATGATGGCGACATCTTCCAAGACATACAATAGGCTGAGTATTGAAGCACAGCTTCAGTCAGAGGCACAGCTCGTAGCGAATGCTATCTCAGAAATTGCCATTGATTCCTATAGTGCAAAGGATGTTTTTTCCGAAGCGATTGATGCAAAGTATGACTCTTCGGCTAAGAAGCTGCTTGTGTTAAACTCTATTGATAACGGTGTGGAGAAGCAGTATTTGGTGGTTTTGAATAAGTCGGCGAAGGAACTTGTTCTCGGTGAGAGAACTTATAATTCGTCAACGAGTTCATGGGGAGCAATCACTTATGCGTTACTTGGAAATAACGTAAATGATTTCTCAGTGGATGTATCACGTGTTGAAAGTGAAAACATTCTTGGGTTTGATTTGGAATATAATAAGGCAGAAAAGAAATACAACGGTAATTATCAGGTGCTGATGAGAAATAAGATGTATGCGGGAAAACCGACGGTGTCAGATTCAAGTACACCATCTGCAAACATCGTTTTGAAGGTTACACCTAAGATTGTCTATATGGACGTTGTGGATAATAAGGTTACCGGGTATTATGTGGATGCCATAGACCCTGCAAACAGAAGAACAGTGGTGAATAACGGAATTGAGTTTACTTCCGAGGTAATTACAGTCGGCGCAACTACAGACAATAAGGTTAACTGGAAGATGACAGGGTATGACAACAAGCTGTTTGTCGGTCCGAAAAGTGATCCGACAGATAAATTTAAATTGGAATGGAAAGAAGGGCAGCCTTATAAATTCAAGGATTCCTCAGTGGATAATTTCCAGATTGAGATTTCAAAATCAATCGCATCACCTGCAGGAACAGTGGATGCAGTACCGAAAAAGGCTTATGTGTTCCTGAGACGTATTAAATCCGTGAAGCTGAATGCTCTTTCCGGTGCAACACAGTGGAAGAATGAATATGAGACCGTATATGGCGGTAAGGAGTCTTCACAGGCACAGGGATATGCATATGTCGGCTCCAACGGAAAATATAATCCAATGACACTGAATGCTTCTATCTTATCCAGCAACATCGCATACGGCGGAGGACTGACATGGAAGCTTTACGTCAGCAATGCAGCCGGCGGATGGGATGAGTGTACGAATAAATCCCTGGCATCCCTTCAGACAGACATAACAACAACTTCTACGACCAATACGGTGTCCTTCGGAACGGCGGTTGCCAACGGACAGTTGTTTAAGGTTGTAGCAACTTCGGTTTTTGACCCGACATATTCGGGTGAATATATATTCGGTATCGCACCTTCTTCTTCAGGAGACGGCGATGGCTTCTACAGCCGTGGTTACTATACGGATATGGGAGCGTTGCTGAAGGGAACGCATAGAGAGGGACAGGAGGATCAGATACCTGTAGGCGAGCTTGTATTTCTTGTGGTAACGAAAGTAGACGGTTCTGATAATGTAGGTCTTTCAACAGATAAGATTAAAGTGGTAAGAGATTCAGAAGGACGCTGGCGTCTGTATATCGATTATGATTCCTTTGCTTATTCGGGAGATCAGAGAAATCAGTTTTATGGCGGCGGTGTTACGATACATATAACCATCGCATATTATGACAATTACGGAAATCTGTGTATGGATGGTCAGGAGGCGTGGAAATATGAAGATATTGTGGAAGCGCAGGAAAATAAGGAAGTATTTCACGGAAAGAATGCAGATGGTAAAAATGCCATTTCGGGAGATTTGAAGTATGTTCCTTTACCGGTTACGACAACCAAGATTTCTCCGACGAGTGACGTAATTGTAGTTGAAAAAGGAAAATCGAAGTCGGTTTCGGTAAAGACAGCATATTACAATATTATTTCACCTAGAAAAGGAACCTACTATTTCGGAACCTATCTTGATGATATGCATAACAACCTGCTGGAGCCGGGAAAAGGCTCAACACATGCATACTTTGAGGTTGGTATGTCCAGCTCCTACGGTGATACGAATAAATATGTGGATACAGCGACGGTTCAACTGACTGCCAAGACAGCCTCCGCGCAGAAGAAGTATCTGACAGAACCGGTGACAATGAGACTTACGGCAAATGACTATTATTCCATCAGTCAGACGAGTCCGAGTGCAAATTCTTACACGAATTATAAGGTGCTGATAGCCAATATTGAGGGAAAAGGTGTCTATATTGCAGGACCGGAGGCATCCGGTGCGCTTAGCTGGTCTGCTTCCGAGAAGGCTGCGATTGAGAGCGGTTCAACCGTGGAAGTATCAGGCTTAGATACCGATGGCAATGCTGTCAAGGCAAAAATCAACAAAGCCGGAAATAAATATTATTGTAAATACGGCGGAAAAACATACACGTATCGTCCGACATACAATGTGTGGGCAGATTAATTCCGATGAAATATAGTCGGTTCTGTATTGGAGAGAAGATATGAAAAAGAAAAATAAGCTGAAAAAAATAATAATGGGCAGCGTTGGATTTGCGATGGCAGTCATTGTGTTCTTTGTCGGTTCCATGCAAAGCATGCGAGAGGTGGAAGCGGATATCCGTGTGTTTGACAAGATTACGGAGAAGTATCCGCATACGGGAAACAGTTTTAAGTTCAGTATCCTTGAAATTGTGCCGGATAATGCTGAGGCCTCAAAAGAAATGGGATATTTTTTACAAAGTGGCAGTCGTATGGAATCTCCGACCAATGTAACCTATGGAACGGTGCATTCTCCGATTTTTACCAGCAGGGATGATGCAAGATATCCGGATGCGCTGTATAATCTGCGTACCTACGGTTTGATTAAGGCCACCGGAGCGGATGGTGTCGGGGCCTATCCAATTTATGCGATGAGAAACGGAACCGGCATCGCGGTTTTCTCGAATTTTGCGACGGCAGAAAGTGCTGTTCCGTACCCGAACTCCTATGTAAAGGGTGTGTACGAGGTGGCAGCCGGCGATTACAATATAGCAGACGGTTATACCATTGATGATGACGGAAGAATTTGCAAGGTGGAGCAGGTGCAGGTGAGCGGAAACGGTACGCTCAGCGGTAATGGAGTGAGTGGTAATACTCCTACATACACGACGGTACTGACTCCGGTAACGGATATTGATTTGACGAAGCTTTCATTGCCGACTTCAAACACAGGCTTTGCGTATGTTACGGTAGCTGACCCGTCAGGCTCCGGTAATTTGAAGTTTACGCGCTCTGAGACAGTGACAAGCAAGATGCAGTATTACGGCTTGTCCGATCAGGCACTTTACTATATGAAAGATAGCAACGCATATTTCTACAGTAGCGACTACTTCAGAGAGTATGTCTTCGGAAGCAGAACCAAGTATGCAAATAAGCAGATTACATATAATACCGTGAAGGCATCTGATGTGACAACGTCACAGATTGCATCCGCAGATTTGGTTTATATTTCAGGAAAGTCGATTGATTTTGAACTGAAGGGAAATGATATTACAGAAGAAGTTCTGTTAGAGATTTATAATCAGGAAGTAAATAATCACAAGGCAATCATGATGGACTATGCATCCTACAGTGCAACGGCAAAGACCAATGTCTCCAAGCTGGCTGCTTTGTTATGGAGAGAGTCACAGAGTGAGATTCGCACGGAGTACGCTGATGTGGCATTCACGGATGCGGATGAGCCGGATATGATGCAGAACGTCAGCTTCATGGATGATAAGGTACTGAAGGACTTAAAGGCTTCCATGATGACGGGGGCAAACGGAAATTTTGTTACCGGAAATGTGTATGTTTACAATCATCATATGAGCGATTTTGATGATCCGAAGTCCATGATTGATGCGGGCGATATTTTTGCCAATGGTGATTTTAACAGTGCATACAAGACAGATGTGACACAGAACGGCTTTTCGGCCGTGCTCAACTATATTGTTGCAACGAATAAGAATTCGACAACAGGAACGATGCTGCCATCCGTAACACCGGCAGTAGTGATTCAGTATATTCTCATCAGTGACGGTAATCCGCTGACAATCGTAAAGACCAGCTTGAATGTTCTGGAGATTCAGCCGGTAACCTCCTTCCTCTTTAATGAGACGAGAGGCTGTGAGGAGTATGGTTATCTTGATGAAAACAGCAAGATAAAGAAGAACCGTGACGAGTTTGTCATGAATTATCTCAATAACTACTATGATGATAAGGCGGAGTATATCCAATTTACTTCTATGACGATTGATGAGTTTAACGGTAAGAATGATGATCTCGTTGAAAGCTATGATATCATCTACATAGGTAGTGAGACCGGAAAGCTGTATAGTCTTGCAGACCTTACAACAAGGGCAAAAGACGGTGATGTATACAGTGATACCAAGAGCACAACAATGATGCTTCCGGTATATGAAGATACTAACATGAACGGTATGGTATATTACAATATCGGTGATACAGTGATGACAAAGGAGCGTGATACGCAGGCGGATTTAGCCGGACATCTGGATATTGATACTTTGGAATCAAGATTTAACGGACGTGACCTGACAAAAGATAAGCTGCAGAAGCTGGAAAAATATCTGCAGGCAAACGGTCTGGTCATAGTGGAAGGCGATTTGATGGCACGCAATTCTGCAGGTGTCGTTAAGATTAATCCATCCGCACTTTCGTTAAACAATAGTGATACGGTGGATCACGGAAGAGTAGATACTTCATCTTATATGTATGAGTTTTTGAAATTCTCGCAGGGATATCTGTTTAACTATACCACAGGACAGTATGAGAATGCGTCTCAGGAAACCAATGAAACCTATCAGGTATACAATAATCTGGTAAGTGTGGGTGACCTTGATGCAGGTTCAGTCACCAAGACAGATATCGAGCAGTATATTGCAACTGAGAAGCTTGCTTTGACAATGACGAAGCAGCCGGAAGCGTATTCGTACAGCTATCAGGCAGATACAACGGTTCTTGACCCGGCTTCCATTACCTATCTTAGTGAGGAGTCAGGCGGAAAGAGAAAGCTTGTGTATGAATTCGTGATTTCGTCTCTGGCTTCAACAGCCGAGGTGAATCCGACTTATATTCCGTCACTTTACATTGATGTAAATAAGGATGGTAAATATTCGGAAATCGCGGAAAATGTGCGTGATATCCAGATAGTTGTTAAGGCCAGCGGACAGGAAGCACCTCGTGATGCGGGCAATAATTATCTGCTTAACAAGGATGTTGAGTATCAGATGACAAGAGAGCTGGATGACAGCTTCAGCGGATATCTGCAGTGGAAGCTTAATATCCAGTCAGTGAGCGACCCGAACGTACATGTTTCCGAGCAGGGAAATACGGTTGTAAAGAATAAGGGTCAGGATAAGGTAATTAAGATTCTTCAGATTTCAAAAGAGGGAGGAACCCTTCTTCTGGAGAAGCAGGCAGAAGACCCGAATTCAAAATTTGCACAGTATTTAAATGCTGTTCCGGGTTATAAGGTTGTATTCAGAACGATGACCTCCGGTGAGTTTGTAAAAGACTTTAATGATGCATGGAATGCTTACAAGGTAAACGGCAAGAAGTCTGTGGAAGAATACGCACTTGAGTATTTTGATACGCTGATTATTGCAGGCGAAGATACGACGGCGGAGACGGATGATGTTGTCGGTGCGAATATGCTTGTCTTCGGATACGGAGATAATTATGAGTCAATTGATGACGACAATGCGGTAAAAGCACTGAAAGCCTTTATCGAGAGTGAAAAGCCTGTACTTATGGCACATGACTTTATGCACTATAATGCAACACATAACCAGAGTGCATATCTCAGAAATATGATGGGAGCAGATAAGTACGGTGTTACTCTGAATATCCGCGTGGCAGAGGACGGAGTTACATTTAAAGACCTGATTGCCAAGAAGATTGATACGACGGGTAAAGCCTATCTGCATTCCGGTGTGGCGTATACAAGAAGCGCGAACGGTGATGTTCTTTCACTGATGGAAGCTACAGGAAAGACGGTGGCATATCAGCCGTCATTCGAGGACGGAAAAGCGCGTGAGATGACAGCAAAGCAGACGCAGGGTATTTCAAATTATACTCTGGAGGGCTTCCAGGAGAATGGAAACAAGTGGCTCAATTCTGACAAGGTACCATACGGTAACGGCGATGCTGCAATCGGACGTGGTTCTTATCAGGCAGAGAAGATTAATGAGGGACAGATTACTTCTTATCCGTATCTGCTTCCGAACAGTTTTGCAGTACAGCAGACACATGCACAGCATTTGACATTGGATCTTGATATCGATGAAGATAATGACGGTGAGACGGATATCGTTGTATGGTATGCACTCGGAAAGAAGACGGGAACCATACAGGGAGGATTACCTGATTATGATGCATACGCAGATGACGCTGCAGGTCCGGTACCGGCAGACGGCTACTATGTATACAATAAAGGAAATATTACTTACACAGGTTACGGCGATGGCAGAAACCTGGCAGAGTTTACGGACGATGAAGCACAGCTTTTCGTAAATACTTTATTTGCAGCGTTTAATGCTGAGCAGACAGCTCCGACAGCAGGATTTTATGAGACTGCACCGGATGCGGATGATGCACCGATTACAAGTGTGTCTGTTCCGTATGATGAGAATGTGACAGGCGAAAGAGTCATTGATTCCTCTGTATTGCGTAAGGCGGACGGTACTTACATGTACCATTTCGTAAATCCTAACGTTTACGATGCTGCATCAAAGACGGCAACACTGAGAACAGATACCAATATAAGTCTGGCAACACCGATATATTATCGTCTCAGCGACACGAACTTTGTGCGTGGACAGAAGTATATGACGGTTGAGTATTACCTGAAGGCTGAGGGCAATAATTATGATGCTGCAAAGAAAGAATATAAGCTTGAAAATGGTAAGAACAGCAGCGGCCAGAACTATGCCGATAATACATTGCCGGTATCCAAGATTAATATCAACAACACGGAAGTTCCGGTTGTAGACATTACGGATTATATTTTAACCTATCAGGTGAGCGAGGGAAGATTTGCGACAACGATAACTCCGGATGCGACGACGAAAGCACTTTCCTTTATGGAAAGCGGAGTGACCTACGGATTCTATCTTCCGATGTCTATTCTGGATGAAAGCTCACAGTTCACGATTTATGTTAAAGCAAGTACGCGTGTCATTACGGAGTCATCACAGACAGGATTACCGATTGTGACGGATATTCCGGGTGAAGGCTACAGCGAGCTTACGATTACCAAGACAGACCTTCTTGATCTGGATTAAGGATAAGGCGTGAAAGAAAGGAAAGAATTTCAAAAGAGATTCTTTCCTTTTTCTTTGTATACAAAAAAATAACTTTACACACCGGAAAAATTGGTGTATAGTTTGAAACGATTATGAAAAATAGTTCGTAGCAAAGAACAGGGGAATGTGGAATGGCAAAGTATTTAGTAATTGTGGAGTCGCCGGCAAAGGTGAAGACAATTAAAAAGTTTTTAGGTGCTAATTACGAGGTTATGGCAAGTAACGGACATGTACGGGATTTGCCGAAGAGTCAGATGGGTGTGAGTCCTGAGAATAACTTCGAGCCGAAATATATAACGATTCGCGGAAAAGGCGATATATTGGCAGCTTTGCGCAAGGAAGTGAAGAAGGCAGAGAAGATTTATCTGGCAACTGACCCGGACCGTGAAGGTGAGGCAATTTCATGGCATCTTTTTGAGGCTCTGAAGCTTCAGGATAAAAAGGTGTATCGTATTACATTTAATGAAATCACGAAAAATGCGGTCAAGGAGTCGCTGAAGAATGCACGCACCATCGATATGGACCTGGTAGATGCGCAGCAGGCAAGACGTGTGCTGGACCGTATGGTGGGATATCAGATTTCACCGCTGCTCTGGGCAAAGGTAAAACGCGGACTTTCGGCGGGAAGAGTACAGTCGGTAGCTCTCCGTATTATTTGTGACCGGGAGGATGAAATCAATGTCTTTATTCCGGAGGAATACTGGACGCTGGATGCTCTTCTTAGTGTGAAAGGTGCTAAGAAGCCTTTGTGTGCCCATTTTTACGGAACCAGGGATGAGAAGATGGCTATCTCTTCCGCGGAGGAGCTTCATGCGATTAAGAGTGCCCTTACGGGAGCAGATTTCAGAGTTGCAGATGTGAAGAAGGGGGAGCGTATGAAGAAGGCTCCGCTTCCGTTTACCACATCCACGCTTCAGCAGGAAGCGAGTAAGGTTCTTAATTTTTCCACACAGAAGACGATGCGTCTGGCGCAGCAGCTTTACGAAGGTGTGGAGATTAAGGGGGCAGGAACGGTAGGTTTAATCACTTATCTGCGTACAGATTCTACAAGAGTCTCAGAGGAGGCGGAAGCATCTGCACATAAGTTCATAACGGAAGTTTACGGAGAGGCTTATGCAGCGGCTGTTCAGGCGAGAGAAAAGAGTAACAGAAAGATTCAGGATGCGCATGAGGCAATCCGTCCGACGGACATCAATCGTCTGCCGTCGCAGATAAAGGATTCTGTGGGAAGGGATCTTCTGCGTCTGTACCAGTTAATATGGAAGCGTTTTGTTGCAAGCCGTATGGCACCGGCTGTCTATGAGACAACTTCAGTGAAAATTGATGCAGGGGATTACCGTTTTACAATGGCAGCCTCAGATGTGAAATTCCCGGGCTTTATGACTGTATATACGCAGGATGACGAGGAGAAGGCAGAGAATATTACGGCACTTGCCGAGCTGGATAAGGATGCTTCTCTCTCCCTGAATAAATATGAGGAAAAACAGCATTTCACACAGCCGCCGGCACATTATACGGAGGCGAGTCTTGTAAGGACGCTTGAAGAGCTCGGAATCGGACGGCCAAGTACATACGCGCCGACGATTACCACGATTCTGGCACGCCGTTATGTGGTGAAGGAAGCGAAGAATATTTATGTAACAGAGCTTGGAGAGGCAGTCAATAAAATTATGAAGGATGCGTTCCCGAGTATTGTGAACGTCAATTTCACGGCGAATCTGGAATCGCTTCTTGATTCCGTGGAGGAAGGGGCAGTCAACTGGAAAACAGTGATTGAGAATTTTTATCCGGATCTGGATGAAGCGGTCAAACGGGCAGAGAAGGAGCTTGAGTCGGTGAAGATTGCCGATGAGGTTTCGGATGTGGTATGTGACCTCTGTAACCGTCAGATGGTGATAAAATACGGTCCGCACGGCAAGTTTCTGGCGTGTCCGGGATTTCCGGAATGTCGCAATACCAAGCCGTATTTGGAAAAGATAGGTGTTTCCTGTCCGAAATGCGGAAAAGAGGTTGTAATCCGCAAGACGAAGAAGGGAAGACGTTATTATAGCTGCGAGAACAGTCCGGAATGCGATTTTATGACATGGCAGCGTCCGAGCGGAAAGCTTTGTCCGGTGTGCAATCATGCATTGCTGGAAAAGGGAAATAAGCTTGTTTGTGCCAATGAGGAGTGCTCTCATATAGAGACGAAGGAAAAGGAAACAAAATAGTTAGATTATTTATTTAATTGTACGAACACATTGAAAAATTTGTATTATTGTGGTACGATAGGTTTGTAGCACATCGTTTTTCGTAAAATTAGGAGAGCGACACCAATGAGTAGTGTACAGTTATTAGATAAAACCAGAAAGATAGGGAAGTTACTTCACAATAATAATTCGAGCAAGGTTGTTTTTAATGATATATGCAATGTGTTAAAGGAGATTTTGCAGTCGAATGTTCTTGTGATAAGCAGGAAGGGCAAGGTTCTCGGCGTAGGCAATAAGGAGTCCATTGCCGTGCTGGATGAGCTGTTTGAGAGCAAGGTCGGCACATTTGTCGATAATGAGCTGAATGAGAGATTTCTGAGCGTGCTTTCGACGAAGGAAAATGTCAACCTGCAGACGCTCGGATTTGAGAATCCGGGGGTAGAGGCGTATAAGGCGTTGATTTCACCGATAGATATAGCAGGAGAACGGCTCGGTACTTTGTTTATATATAAGCTGGATGAAGAGTACGAGATTGATGATATTATTCTTTGCGAGTACGGTACAACGGTGGTAGGACTTGAGATGCTCCGCTCCGTAAATGAGGAGAGTGCGGAGGAGATTCGCAAGCGTGCGGTGGTCAAGTCAGCCATAGGTACCCTGTCACAGTCAGAGCTTGAGGCCATTGTACATATTTTTGACGAGCTCAACGGAATGGAAGGCATTCTTGTTGCAAGTAAGATTGCGGACAGAATCGGCATAACACGTTCGGTTATTGTAAACGCCATCCGCAAATTTGAGAGTGCAGGTGTGATAGAGTCACGTTCTTCCGGTATGAAGGGAACTTATATTAAGGTTTTAAATGAAGTCCTTTATGAGGAGATTGACAAGATACGTCAGTGACAGAATATGATACAACAGAATAAGAAAGAATAAGGAGATTCTTTGAATGGAAATGGATTTACATACTGTGAATCCATTTTTTGTTCAATTAAACCTTGTGTTTTTTTTTGTTTTCCTTATAATAAAATAGAGTGGGTGTTCTATGCCCAAAAGGAGTGATTGTATGATTAATTCAAATGTATTTGACTATGTAAATGTACTTGACAAGGCATCGGATGCAGCCTGGATGCGAAACGAGGCGATTTCCCACAACATTGCCAATGCAACTACGCCGAATTATAAAAGGCAGGATGTCGCATTTGAAGACACGCTTCGCCGTGCGATGAGTGATGCGAAGTATATTGAGACGGATCATAAGGTGAGCAGCCTGAATATTCGTTCGCTGACCCCGACAACGTACACGGATTATTCCGGATTTTCTTACCGGCTCGACGGCAATAATGTGGATATTGATACTGAGAATGCTTATCTGGCAAGCAATCAGATTAAATATAATGCACTTATTAACAGCACCAATCAGGAGTTTTCCAGATTGAAAATGGTGATGAAGTAAAGAAATTGACGGACAGGAGGAATTGATATGTTTGAATCTTTTGATATTAATGCATCCGGACTGACAGCACAGCGTTACAGGCTGGATGTGATTTCAGAAAATATTGCGAATGTTGACACGACAAGAACAGAGGACGGAACACCTTACCGTCGCAAGTCTGTAATTTTTGAAGAGAAGGGAAACGGACTGAGCTTTTCCAGCGCGCTTGACAAGGCAAGGGGAACCTATCAGGCCGGCGGTGTAAAGGTGGCTGCAACGTTTGAGGATACGACAACGGATTTAAAGATGGTTTATGATCCTTCCCATCCGGATGCAGATGAGAACGGTTATGTTTCTTATCCGAATGTGGATGTGGTTACGGAGATGACGAACCTGATTGATGCCACAAGAGCGTATGAGGCCAATGCAACAGCCTTTACGGCGAGCAAGAGTATGGCGGTTAAAGGCCTTGAGATGGCACAAAGTTAATGAAAGGGATAGGAAGTAAGAGATGGATATCAGTTCATTATACAATGTAAGCAGCGGTGTTATTCAGAATGCAATCGACAGCAATACATATGACACAACAACCGGTGATACGGCAGAGAATAATGTTTTTGCCTCATTCTTTGACTCGGCAATGCAGAGCCTGAATGAGACGAATGCTTATATTTCCGATGCAGAGGATGAAGAGATTAAGCTTGCACTCGGAGAAACGGAAAATACACACGATCTGACGATTGCCCTTCAGAAGGCTTCAACGGCACTTCAGTACACGGTTGCCGTGCGTGATAAGTTCCTGGAATCGTACAGAACGATTATGAACATGCAGATTTAATAAAAAGGAAAGCAGGAGAGAAAAATGGCGGACAAACTGAAAGAGATTCCAAGTAAGCTTTTGGAATGGTGGAATAAATTCAGTCCGAAACAGAAGACCATCATAGTGTGCTCGGTTGCCGGCGTGATTGTGGCAATCGGAGTTTTGAGCTACGTTTTGACAAGGCCTCAGTATGCAGTGGTCAAGATTTGTGAGACGACGGCAGTAGCTGCGGAAGTGACAGAGCTTCTTGAGAACAATGAGATTACGAATTATACATCCGAAGACGCGCTGACGGTTTATGTTCTTAAGGAACAGCTTTCCGATGCACGGCTGGTTCTCGGTGCCAATGATATTTCTTCGGAAGGCTTTGGCATTGAAGATGTTACGAGCGGTGGTTTTTCTACAACGGAATCTGATAAGCAGAAAAGATATGTCTATTATAAAGAAAAGGAAATGGAAAGCGACCTGATGGCAAATGAGTATGTCAAGGAAGCTCATGTGACGCTGATTCTTCCGGAGGATGACGGAACGCTGATTAGTCAGAATCTGGAGTCGTCTGCTTCGGTTGTACTGAAGCTCGCGGGCGATATGCCACAGGATGTGGCTTCCTCACTGGCGCATTTTATTGCGACGGCACTCGGAAATTCCACGACAGACAATGTCACAATCATAGACACGGTAGGAAATCTTTTGTTTTCCGGTGAGACACAGGCTTCGGGAGTCGGCAATATAGGTACGCAGATTTCCATGAAGCAGGAAGCGGAGAAACTGGTAAAGCAGGAAGTAAAGAATGTGCTTTTGGGCACGGACCTGTATGACATGATTGAGGTGGCAAGTAATCTTTCACTGGATTTTTCATCTTATAAAAAGACAGACCACAATTATTACGTCGCAGACGGAATGTCTCAGGGATATCTGGCTTCCGAAAATATATACAACTCTGAAAATGAAACGGGTGTCGGCGGAGAGCCGGGAACCGGCAGCAACGGTGAGAACGGCTCCACTTATGTCATCAGTAATGGTGACGGAAGCACATCGACCGTGACGGAGGAGGAGAGAAAGTATCTTCCGAGTGAGACGGTGACGGAGCAGACGATTCCGCCCGGACTGATTAAGTATGATGAATCTTCGATTTCCGTAACGGCAAAGAAGCTTCATATGTACAATGAAGAGGAAGTGGAGAAACAGGGACTTCTTGCGGATATGTCGTGGGAAGAGTTTAAGGCTGCCAACAGTGAACAGGTGAAGCTTGAGGTGGACGAGGATGTGCTTGGCATCGTACATACGGCGACAGGAATAGCGACGGAGAATATTTCCGTTGTAGCTTACGAGGTACCGGTATTTCTTGACAAGGAAGGTCCGTCTGTCCGTGCAACGGATATTGTGCAGATACTTCTGATTATCGCAATACTCGGTGTTCTTGCCTTTGTCGTAATCCGAAGTATGCGTTCGCAGAAGGAAGAGGACACGGAAGAAGAGCTTGCAGTGGAAAATCTTCTGCAGTCTACGCCGGATCAGGAGATTGAAAATATCGATCTGGACAGCAAGTCAGATGCCCGTAAGATGATAGAAAAATGTGTGGATGAAAATCCGGAAGCGGTGGCGAATCTTCTCCGCAACTGGTTGACGGAAGATTGGGGGTAAAAGAGAATGGCCCGATATGCAGACTTAACATATACAGGAATACAGAAAGCGGCGATTCTTTTGATTTCTCTCGGACCTGAGAAATCTTCGCAGATATTTAAGCATTTAAAGGAAGAAGAAATTGAAGAGCTGACGCTTGAAATTGCAAATACAAAAAGCATCACGACACAGGTAAAAGAGGACGTGATTAACGAGTTTTATGAAATCTGTCTGGCCCAGCAGTATATTGCAGAGGGTGGTATCGGATATGCGAAGGAGCTTTTGGAAGGTGCTCTCGGACCGGAGAAGGCACTGGAGGTTATCGGCAGACTTACGGCTTCACTTCAGGTAAAACCGTTCGAATTTGTCCGGAAGGCAGATGCCTCCCAGTTGCTTAACTTTATACAGGATGAACATCCACAGACGATTGCCCTTATCCTTTCTTATCTTTCACCGACGCAGGCGGCTCAGATTATTTCGGCTCTTGCACCTGACAGGCAGGCGGATGTTGCCAAGCGTGTTGCAACGATGGACCGCACCAGCCCGGATGTCATTAAAGAGGTGGAGAGAGTGCTTGAGACCAAGCTTTCATCTCTGGTAAATCAGGAGTACAACGTAATCGGCGGTGTGGATGCTGTGGTTGAAATTCTCAACACGGTTGACCGCGGAACTGAAAAGCATATTATGGAAACACTTGAAATTGAAGAGCCTGAGCTCGCGGATGAAATCCGGAAGAAAATGTTTGTATTTGAAGACATTCTGCTTCTCGACGACCGTGCAATCCAGAGAGTTCTCCGTGATGTGGAAAATTCCGACCTTGCAATCGCGCTTAAGGGAGCAAATGAACAGGTTCAGAATGCAATCTTTAACAACCTGTCAAAACGTCTTGCTGCAATGATTAAAGAGGACATGGAATTCATGGGACCTGTGCGTATGAAAGACGTTGAAGAATCACAGCAGAAGATTGTTAACATTATCCGTAAGCTGGAAGATTCTGCAGAGATTGTTATCTCCAGAGGCGGAGGTGACGAAATCGTTGTATAACCGGAATTTGTTAAAGTCAGGCTGGGTGAATGTGAATCAGGAAGAAGTCAGGGTGATTGATTCCAATAAGGCGATTGAAGAAAAGATGGCATCCTCCGGATTTCCGGAAACGGGACAGGAGGCAGAGCCGTATCTGATGCAGAGCTTTGATGAGGATGCGGAGCAGAGTGGATCGATGGATGCATTGTTTGCGGACAATCCGGAAGCGGAGCTGATGCAGGCAGAACAGATGCCGGAGGATGACGGACGGCTTTCGCAGGCATCGGCGCAGGCACAGGAGATTATTGCGCAGGCACAGGCACAGGCGCAGGAGATATGTCAGCAGGCGCAGGCGATGGCTCAGCAGGACGCGAAAAAGGCCTATGATGATGCGTACCGTCAAGGAATGCAGGACGGATACAGTGCGGGCATTCAGAAGGCAAATGCGGATTCGGAGGCGGCTTTGGCACAGTACGCGCAAAAAGAAGAACAGTTACAGCGTCAGTACGAGCAGCGTCTGGAAGAGATGGAGCCGTATCTGATACAGGAACTGACGGGAATATATGAGCATGTGTTCGATGTGGAATTGTCACAGTATCGCAACATATTGCAGCATTTGATTGCTTCTACGCTTCGGGCGGTTGAGATGAGCGAGCATTATCTTGTACATGTATCGGAGCAGGATTACTCTTATGTGAGCATGCAGAAGCCGCAGATTATAGAAGAAGGATGTGTTAAAAACTCGCTCCTTGAAATTGTGGAAGACCGCACGCTTGCGAAAAATGAGTGTCTGATTGAGACGGAGAGCGGTATTTTTGACTGCAGTCTTTCTGTCCAGTTGACAGAATTAAAACGAAAATTACAGTTGCTTTCCTATACAGGCAAAAAGGAGTAGATGCAATTGGATAAGTATGAACAACTGAAAAATGATGTTTTTTTTAAACGGCTCGGAAAGATTGTTAATGTGGTAGGTCTTACCATAGAGTCGGCGGGGCCGGATGCCAGACTGGGCGATTTGTGCCGCGTTTATAAACAGGGTCGCACCGGTGATTATATTACGGCGGAGGTTGTCGGTTTTAAGGACGGACATACGATACTTATGCCTTATGAGGTGACGGATGGTATCGGAGGCGGCTGCGTGGTGGAAAATGAAGGGTATCCGCTATCGGTAAAGGTGGGTCCTCAGTTACTTGGAAAGACGCTCGACGGACTCGGGCGTTTTTCGGGCGAAATCGAGCTTTCCGGTGCACAGGAGTATCCTGTGGAGGCACCGCCTCCGGATCCGATGGCGAGGGAGATTATCGATGAGGTTCTTCCGCTCGGAGTAAAAGCCGTGGACGGACTGATTACGGTCGGAAAAGGACAGCGTATCGGTATTTTTGCAGGATCGGGTGTTGGGAAATCGACTCTGATGGGTATGTTTGCCCGCAATACGAAGGCAGATATCAATGTGATTGCTCTGATTGGAGAGCGGGGAAGAGAGGTTCGTGAATTTATCGAGCGTGACCTCGGCGAAGAGGGTATGAAACGTTCGGTAGTTGTAGTGGCGACTTCGGATAAGCCGGCACTGGAGAGAAATAAGGCGGCAAAGACGGCAACGGCGATTGCGGAGTATTTCAGGGACCGCGGAAAAGATGTCCTGCTCATGATGGATTCTCTGACGCGTTTTTCCATGGCGCAGAGAGAAATCGGTCTGGCCAGCGGAGAGCCTCCTGTGACGAGAGGATATCCGCCGAGTGTATACTCAGAGATGCCAAAGCTCTTAGAGAGGGCAGGACGTTCGGATAAGGGTTCTATTACGGGACTTTATACGGTGCTTGTGGATGGCGATGATTTCAATGAGCCGATTACGGACACGGCGCGAAGTATTTTGGACGGGCACATTATGCTCGACCGTAAGCTGGCGCATAAGAATCATTATCCTGCGATTGATGTGCTGCAAAGTATCTCCAGATGTATGAGTCAGATTGCAGAAAAGGAGCACAAGCAGGTGGCGGGCAAGCTGAAGAATGTCATGGCTACCTACAGTGAGGCGGAAGATTTGATTAATATCGGAGCATATAAAAAAGGGAGCAATCCGGGAATTGACCACGCGATTGCTAAAATTGACGCGGTAAACCGGTTTTTGATGCAGCAGACGGATGAAAAATTCACCTTTGAAGAAGAGGTTGAGCTGATGAAGCAGATTTTCGAGGATTAGTCCGGTGGTGAGTATAAATGGGAAGATTTCGTTACCGAATGCAGAATATTCTGAATATAAAAGAAAAGCTGGAAACCCAGGCAAAAAATGAATTTGCAGCGGCGAATGCAGAGCTTTTGGACGAACAGGACAAGCTTACGCAGATGTTGGCGCACAACAAAGAAATTGAAGAGGAGAGCCGTCGGCTCAGGCTGAGGGGAAGTCTGAGTATCAAGGATATCAAAGACAATACTTTGTCGGCAGAAATACAGAAAGAAAAAATGAAACTGCAGGCATTGCGTATTCATGCGGCGGAAAAAAAGGTGGAGCAGAAGCGCGAGGCTATGGTGAATCTGATGAAGGAGCGGAAAACGCACGAGATTTTGAAGGAGAAGGCGTTTGAACAGTTTTTGCTGGATGAAAAGGCGGATGAGAGCAAGCAGATTGACCAGTTGACAAGTTATACTTATGGTCAGAACAAACAGTGAGGAAGGTGAGTACGTGGCACAGAATGTGACAGAGCCGGATTATAAGGCAGATAAAAAGCGACTGAATGAAGAAAAGAAAAGATTAAAGCAGGAGCAGCAGAGACAGAAGAAAGAGGCAAAGGCACGTGCGCGGGAACTCGCACTTGAGGAAGCACAGTTGGTTGATGACATGGAAGGAAATCCGTTTTCGGTGGCGATTGTGACGATTATCATCGTTGTGGTCTGGATTGCGATTATCGCACTTCTCATCAAGCTGGATGTCGGAGGCTTCGGAACCAATGTTATGACTCCGCTGCTGAAAAACATTCCGGTTGTCAATAAGGTTCTTCCGCATCCTGAGACAACGGCGGATGAGGGTGGTTACGAAGGATATGCAACGATTCAGGAGGCAGTTGATTATATTAAGGTGCTTGAGCTTCAGCTTGAGGCTTCGCGTTCGGAGACAACGGCAGACGGTACGACCATCCAGCAGATGCAGGCTGAGATTGAGCGTCTGAAGACTTTTGAAAGCAATCAGCTTGAATTTCAGAAGATAAAGAATGAGTTTTACGAGGAAGTTGTATATGCGGAAAATGGTCCGGGAGCGGATGAATACGCCAAGTATTATGAGACGATGGACCCTTCCACGGCGGAAACCCTATATAAAGAGGTGATTCGTCAGCAACAGGAGACGCAGGAAGTTAAGGATTATGCAGCTGCGTACTCTGAGATGAAGCCGAAGGAGGCCGCGGCTATTTTTGAGTCGATGACGGATAATCTGGATTTGGTTGCCCGGATACTCGGCGTGATGACGGCAGAGGACAGGGGAGCCATCCTCGGAGTGATGGATCCGGTCGTAGCTGCAAAGGTTACAAAAATTATGGATCCGCAGACTTAAGTTTTTTTGAAAAATGACCGATAAACTTTCTGAGGATTATTATAATCACTCAGAAAGGAGGACGGATATGACAAGTGCATCAATAATGGAAATGTCCAAGAGCACATATGTTTCGTCGCAGAGCACGGTCAGATCGGCGGGAACGAATGCAGAGGTTCCGTTTGCGGAGACAATGCAGTCGGCATCAGCGGAGAATAAAGGCGCGGATATGGTGCAGAAGCCGGAGACGAATACATATGCCAAAAAGACGGCCGGTGAATGCAGCGGACACAAAGAAATCCGCAGAGCGGATGAGACTGCAGAAAAGCCTGAGGTTTCCAAAGAGGAGCTTTCCGAAGCAATGACGGAGAAGGAAAACGAAATCGCAGAAGCGATAGCCGAGGAACTTGGAGTTTCTGTGGAGGATGTCCGCGAGGCGATGGAAATACTCGGACTGAGCATGGCAGATCTTATGCAGCAGGGAAATATGGCAGCATTGGCAGCACAGTTGACGGGAATGCAGACGGTGGATGTTTTGACGGATGAAAATCTGTTCGCACGGATTGATTCTCTGACACAGACGGTTGTCACGGAGCTTGCGGAAGTGGCGCAGGAGTTTGGGATGAGTCGGGAAGAGTTGCAGGCGGCGATTGAACAGCAGCTTAGAGCACAGGAAACGACAGAGGAGTTTGTTGCGGAGGAACCGCAGGATTTTATTCCGGCGGATGAGACGGCAGAACAGGCGGAAAGCGTGTCGGCAGACGAGGAGAATTATATTTCCAAAGACGGACAGAAGACGGAAACGGTTTCCGGCAAAGAGGCAGGCGGAACCAGGGAAACCGGACAGCAGGTTTCGGCACAGCAGCCGTTGACGGGAGATACGGCACCTGATACACAGGGATCCGGAGCAGAGAGCGGAGCCTCTCTTATGAATACAGATTCCAATGCACATCAGATGACAACAGACACGGCTTCGGCAGCAGCTGAGACGGATTATCTGTTTGAAAACCGTCTTGATGCGGAGCAGGCAAGGGATTTGATTCAGCAGGTTTCTGATTATGTAAAGGTACATCATTCGGAGAAGATTTCTTCGATGGAGATACAGCTTCATCCGGTGGAACTCGGAACGGTGAATCTTCAGGTGGTGGCAAAAGACGGAAACATCAGTGCAAGACTTGCGGTTGCGGATGAGATGGTTCGCGCGGCGATGGAAAGTCAGATGCTCTTGCTCCGGGAGTCTCTTCAGGAACAGGGACTTAAGATTGACGCGGTGGAGGTCACGGTTGCAACCCATGAGTTTGAACAGAACCTTGACGGAAACGGAAACGAAGACGGACAGAATGCGGCAAAAGAAAAGAAGAGCAGCAGAAAGCTTCTTGACCTGAATATGATGGGACAGGAAGAAATTGACGAAGAAGAAATATCAGATGCGGATCGTCTGCAGATTGAAATGATGCGGATGGGCGGTAACCGGATGAATTTCCGGGTATAAAGGAGGAAGAACGATGAGTGTATCTGCGATAATTGAAGACGGTATCGTGGCAAATGCGGCCAAAACTACATCGGCAAAGTCGGAGAAGGGAGAGTCCACATTAGGAAAGGACGATTTTCTTCAGCTTCTTGTGGCACAGATGAAGTATCAGGATCCTTTGGAGCCTACATCAAACACGGAATATATTGCACAGTATGCAACGTTCTCAGAGGTAGAACAGATGCAGAATATGAGCCAGAGTATGGATTTGAGCCGTGCATCAGGTCTTGTCGGTCAGACGGTACAGATTACGACAACGGGCAGCAACGGAGTAGAGTCTACCATCATGGGCAAGGTGGATTACGTGAAGTACGAAAACGGAAAAGCACTCGTGGCGATAGACGAAGAATTATATTCGCTGGATGATGTGACATATGTGTGTGATGAGACTTATCTTACGGCTTATGAGCTTGCATCCTCGCTGGTTGGTAAGGTGGCAAAGCTTCCTAAGGTGGAGGACGTTACAATTGCTGACAAGAGCGCGGTTACGGAAGTAATTGAAGCCTATGATGCGATGGACGATTATCAGAAAACCTTTGTGGCACAGAGCGTAAAGGATTTAATCGGTCAATATCGTGAAAAAATGCAGCAGGTGGTTAAGGCAGCAGAGGAAACAGCCGATAAAGATAATAGCGAAAACAGTAAAGAATAATTTACGGATTGGCATTCTCATGGAGGAGGAAGGTTATGAACATTCAAAATAGTCCATACTTATCCGCAGTGCAGATGCCGAAAAACAATTTGGCACAGACCGGAAACCTCAGACATAATGCGGAGGAGCTGAGTTTTGAGCAGATTCTCAATCAGAGAGCACAGATGGGCAGAAAGCCCGGAGAACTCAAATTTTCCAAGCACGCCGTAAACCGGCTTGCAGAGAGGAATTTAAGTCTCAGCGACCAGCAGCTTGCAAGACTGGAAGAGGGAACGGACAAGGCAAGCGGAAAAGGAATCAAGGAACCACTTGTGCTGATTGATGACATGGCATTTATTGTGAGTACGGGAAGCCGTACAGTCATCACGGCAATGGGGTCGGACAACACAGAAGAAAACATATTTACAAACATTGACGGAGCCGTTATCAACTAGCCGGACCTTACGGAGGCAAGATATTCCTGACTGACAGACGGAATAGACGGACCGGAAAACAGGAGGTCATTCATTATGATGAGATCACTTTATTCTGGTGTATCTGGATTGAAAACACACCAGACAAAAATGGACGTTATCGGTAATAATATCGCAAACGTTAACACAACTGCATACAAATCACAGTCTATTACTTTTTCTGAGCTTATGTATCAGACAACCCAGGCTGCATCCGGTGCGAATCCGGAGACGGGAAGAGCGGGAACAAACGCAAGACAGATTGGTCTTGGTGTAAAGACAGGAGCGATTTCCGCATCAATTGAGACGGCAGGTGCAACACAGTCAACAGGTAACCCGTTTGATATCAAGATTACGGGAGATGCATTTTTTATCGTCAGCAACGGACAGGATAATTTCTTTACAAGAGACGGTTCCTTCTATGTGGACGGTCAGGGTAACCTTGCAATGACATCCAACGGTTATACCGTGCAGGGATGGCAGGTACAGAATGGTATGATTGCCAAGGATACGGTAAGTGCCCTCAAGATTATGAGCGCGGAAAATATGACATATCCGCCGGCAGCGACCACGGAAGCTTATGTGTCAGGTATCATTGACAAAAATGATCCTTCGGTATCCTCCGAGGCAGGAAAGATTATCAGCGTAAACTTCTTTGATAATCTCGGTTATGCTTACACGGCAAAAATTTCCATGAAGGCAACGGGAACAGAGGGTATGTATACGGCAGAGCTGACAGAGGTTCTTGATTCTAACGGAGATGCCATTGATTCTACCAACATCAAGCTCGGTTCCGTAAAGAATGTTGCGGATGCAAAGACTCTTACGCTGGCAAATGGATATACGGTGAACGGAACAACGATGACCTATCTCGATGAAGGCGGTAATTCCCAGACCATAAATCTTGCGGGAACGTTGACAGAGGACGAGAAAAAAGTGCTTGCCAATGCATACGGATACACGACATATGAAGAGTTCGCAAAATTATATGTAGATGACGGTACAGGTGTAGCAACAACACTCGGCTCGCTGGTGGATGCAGGAAACATCTCAAGCAAGATTACACCGGCAGATTCTTCCATTTCTGTAGATGGTAAACAGATTACGGGTGGTGTAATCCAGTACAATACAACAACGGGTGAAATTTTAAATGTCAACGGACTAACCAATAATCTGGAGCTTGTTCTCAGTTTCGGGGACCAGCCGGGAAGTGCATTTGAGGATATCAATATCGATTTTTCGCCTTCTTCAAATTACAACAATAACGGAACAAGTACAATCAGCGCAGTCAGCGGAGATACAGATGGTTACGGAACAGGTAGAAAGCTCGGAGAAATGTCCGGTATTTCCATTCAGAGTGACGGTATGATTTACGCCTCTTACGACAACGGACAGACCAAGCTTCTGGGACAGATTGCAGTGGCAACCTTTGCAAATGCATCCGGTCTTCAGAAGGAAGGAGATAACCTTTATTCTGCAACGATGAACTCTGGTGAGTTTGACGGAATCGGTCAGGACGTTTCTGCAGACGGCGGATATATGACAACCGGTGTGCTTGAAATGAGTAACGTGGATTTATCCTCAGAGTTTACTGAGATGATTACAACACAGAGAGGTTTCCAGGCAAACTCAAGAATTATCACTGTTTCAGACACGCTTCTTGAGGAACTTGTCAATCTGAAACGATAATTATTGTACATAATAAGGAGTGAAAGGGCGGTGGCCGAAAGGGTCATCGCCCTTAGAGTATCTTTTGCAAAAGGTATAATTTGGGTATGCAAATAATTGTAAAAGTAAGTAGACAAGAAGTGAAAAATTTAGTAGAATTGATTAGAAAGGATATTTTTACATACTAGCGTGAAAATAGGCAGGTGATTGCTTTGGATATAGCTTCAATTTTAGGTTTGATTGCAGGCTTTGTGCTTTGTGTTTTTGGTATTGTATCAGGAGATCAGGGATGGGCAGCGTTGCCGAATTTCTGGGATGCGCCTTCCGCGCTGATTACATTCGGAGGCTCGTTTTTCTGTGTTATGGCGAGTTATTCGATGGCGGATTACTTCAATGGCCTGAAGAGCTTTAGGCTGATTTTCAAGGTGCCGAATCTTGACACGGCCCAGATGATTCAAAAGATTATTGATCTTTCAAATGTTGCACGTAAAGAAGGATTGCTTTCGTTGGAAGAAGCAGCAGCCGATTTGGATGACGCTTTTTTAAAGAAGGGAATCCTGTTAATAGTTGACGGAACCGATCCGGAACTCGTCCGCGGTATTATGGAGACAGAGCTTGCCAGTGTGGATGCCCGTCACAAACAGAACATGTCATTCTGGAAGGACCTTGGCGCGATGGGACCTGCCTGGGGTATGATTGGTACCCTGATTGGTCTTGTTAACATGCTCCAGAATCTTTCGGACCCGAGTGCAATCGGACCGAATATGGCGGTTGCTCTGATTACTACGTTGTACGGCTCACTCCTTGCCAACTGGATTTGTACACCGGTTGCAAGCAAGCTGAATGCGAACAATGAGACGGAGATTATGATTAAGGAAATTATGGTGGAGGGTCTTCTGTCGATTCAGGCAGGCGAGAATCCGCGTGTAATTGAAGAGAAATTAAAATCGTTCCTTGCACCGAAGGACAGAGAGACCGGACAGAGTGAAGGTGGTGAAGCAGATGGCTAAGAAAAGAAAAGAAGAACAGCCATCCGGCGGTTCACCGGAATGGATGGCCACGTTTAGTGACCTGATGAATCTTCTTCTTTGTTTCTTCGTGCTTTTGTTCTCAATGTCCAGCGTGGATGCCAAGAAGTTTGATGAGGTGGCTGCTTCATTTTCGCAGACCTTTAGTATTTTTGAGGCGGGAGCGATGGCAATCGGAGACGGAATACTTATCAGTAACGGTGTCAGCCAGCTCAATGAACTGGATCAATACATAAACAGTACAGGTAAAACCGCGGAGTCCGATCAGGATGTGGATGCGTTTGAAGAGTTTGAACAGAAGAAGCTTTCGGAGTCTGAGGAACTTGCGGAGAAGATAGAAGAAGCACTGTCGGAGGACTCCGGACAGAGCGAGGGAGATATCAGTGTTGATTTCAATTCGCAGTACGTTTCCCTGACCTTAAACGGAGCATTTTTGTTTGATTCGGGCAGTGACCGCCTGAAGGAGGAGGCGAAGCCGCTTCTTGACAAGGTTGCCATGATACTTGTCCGCTATGCGGAAAGTACGATTGAGATAGAGGGACATACGGATAATGTGCCGATTAGCAATTCAAAATTTGCCAACAATAATGTGCTTTCGAGTTTTCGTGCACTGGCAGTATTTGATTATTTTCTGCAGACAACATCGCTGGATCCGTCGCTGATGAAGCATTCCGGCCGCGGTGAATATATTCCGGTTGCAGACAATGACACGCCGGAAGGAAGAGCCCGTAACAGGCGTGTTGAGATTAAGATTTATACGGAGCTGTCCGGATATTAAAAGAGCGTAAGGGAGAGGAATAAATGAAAAAGAACTTATTATCGATTATCATCCTTGCTTTGCTGATTGTAAATATTGTGTTCTCCACGATTATTATGATTAGTGTCACTTCGACGAACAAAAAGACGGCGGCGGTGATAGGAGATATCGCAACGATTTTAAATCTGGAACTTGAAAACGGAGCGGCGGGAGAAGCGGTTCCTGAGGTTTCCATCGATGATACGGAAGTTTATGATATTGAAGAGCAGATGACGATTCCGCTGAAAAAGGGTGCGGACGGAAATGCTCATTTTGCACTCGTTTCGGTAACCCTTGTCATGAACACAAAGCATGAGGATTACAAAACATACGGGGATGCAGAAGCACTTGCCAATAAAGAGAGTCTGATTAAAGGACTGATCGTCGAGGCGTTTGGTGATTACACAATGGAAGAGATTCAGGCGGATAACGGCGATGCAGTAAGGGAAGATATTCTTAAGAGAATCCATAACATGTATGGGTCAGAATTTATTTATAAAGTCACATTCCGGGATATTATTGAACAGTAGACTGCCGGACATTACGAGAAACAGGAGGTGAGTCAGGTGGGAGATGTTTTATCTCAAAGTGAGATAGACAGTTTGCTGAACGCGCTTAGCAGCGGCGAACTGGATGTAGAAGAAATGAAAGAGCAGCCGGAGAAGACAGCGAAGAATTATGACTTTAAGCGACCGGCTAAATTTTCAAAAGAACATCTGCGAACTCTGGAGATTATTTTTGAACACTATGGCCGTCTGTTGTCTACCAACCTGCCGGTGTATCTCAGAAAAACGGTACAGGTTAATGTGGCAAGCTCGGAGACGGTTACTTTTTCCGAATTTACCAATGCACTTAGTAATCCGGTTGTACTCGGAATTATCAACTTTGTGCCTTTGAACGGAAATATCATATTGGAGCTTTCGCCGAATCTTGGTTTTGCAATTCTGGACAGAATGCTTGGCGGATCCGGTATACCACTTGAAAAAAACAGAGAATTTTCAGAGATTGAAATGTCAATCCTTGATAAGATAATGATCGCGTGTATGCAGCTTCTGAGGGAGCCTTGGAGAAACGTGGTCGATTTGGATCCTTTTATGGAACGAATTGAAACAAATGCACAGTTTGCACAGATTATCGCACCGAATGAAATGATTGCGATTGTCACGCTGAATGTGCGAATCGGTGAAGTGGAAGGATATATGAATGCGTGTCTTCCGTATATTACGCTGGAAGATATCATGGATAAGTTAAATACGAAATTCTGGTTCTCCACAATGCAGAATGTTAGTGATGAGGATTATGCAGAATATATTGAGTCGATGATTAAGAAAACCACGGTGCCTGTGAAGGCGGTGCTCGGAAAGAGCATTGTTTCGGTGATGGATTTTGCCAATCTGCAGGTAGGGGATGTGATTCGGCTTGATACCAAGGTGGACGAGGAGCTTCCTGTCTATGTTGGAAATTTAAAAAAATTCACTGCATTGCCGGGCACGAATAAAGATAATTATGCTGTGCGGGTAATGACGGTATTCAGAGAGGAGGAATAATCCATGGACGGTATGCTGTCTCAGGACGAGATAAATGCGTTACTAAGTGGCATGGATGTTGGCGGAGACGCACCGGCTGCGACCGGGGAGACGAAGGCCAACACTGTGGAACTGAGTGATATTGAAAAAGATGCCATCGGCGAGATTGCCAATATCAGCATGGGCACATCAGCGACAACGCTGTTTTCTCTGGTAAATCGCAAGGTAAATATCACAACACCGGTTGTGTCGGTTGCTACATGGGATAATTTTATAGATGACCATGAAAGACCGTGTGTATTTATTCAGATTCGATATACGCAGGGGCTTGACGGAGCCAATATTTTAATACTAAGAGAACATGATGTAAAGGTGATTACCGATCTTATGATGGGTGGTGACGGAACAAATACAGAGGGTGAGCTTGGTGAATTGCATCTGAGTGCGATTTCCGAGGCGATGAACCAGATGATGGGTTCTTCTGCAACATCTCTTTCCTCCATGCTTGGAAAGATGATAGATATCAGTCCGCCTGATGCGAGTCTTGTCAATATGCTTGACAATAAGAGCGGAGGAGATATCGCTCCTTTTCTGGATGAACAGTTTGTTAAGATTGAATTCAGAATGCAGATTGATGAACTGGTAGACAGTACAATCATGCAGCTTTATCCGATAGAATTCGCAAAATCTCTGTATGATATTTTTATCGGAAATCAGATGGGGGATACGCAGGCAGAGACACCGGCACAGCCGGAGCCTGAACCTGAACCGTTTGTTCCTCAGAAGGTTGACCCGGTTCCACAGCCTGAGCCGATGCCACAGCCGATACCGGCTCCGCAGCCAATGCCGGCTCCGCAACCGATGCAAATGCCGGATCCGATGGCTATGGGATATGCGATGCCACAGCAGGCAATGCCTCAGATGGCAGTTCCGCAGCAGGTAATGCCTCAGAATATGAATATTCAGCCGGCGCAGTTCCAGGCGTTTGGAGCAGGAGTACCGGCAGGAGTCAGTCAGGAAAACATTGGACTGATTATGGATGTTCCGCTTGAGGTTACGGTTGAACTCGGAAGAACGAAAAAGTCAATTGCTGAAATTCTTGATTTCACACCGGGTACGATTATTGAACTTGACAGGATTGCAGGCGAACCGATTGATGTGCTCGTCAACGGTAAGTTTGTGGCCAAGGGAGAGGTTGTCGTAATCGAAGAAAGTTTTGGTATCAGAGTAACGGAAATTGTAAAATAAGTTGAAAAATAGGAGAAAAAGAAATGGCAAAAAACATTTTAATTTGTGACGATGCAGCTTTCATGCGAATGATGATTAAGGATATCCTTACAAAAAACGGGTATAATGTTGCGGGTGAAGCAGAAAACGGTGCCAAAGCCGTGGAAAAATATGCGGAAGTGAAGCCGGATCTTGTGCTTATGGATATTACAATGCCGGAAATGGACGGAATTCAGGCATTAAAGAAGATTAAAGAAGCAGATCCGGGAGCCATGGTGATTATGTGTTCTGCTATGGGACAGCAGGCGATGGTTATCGAGTCTATTCAGGCAGGAGCCAGAGACTTTATCGTAAAACCATTCCAGGCAGACCGGGTTCTGGAAGCAGTAAAGAAGGTAGTGGGCTGATATGGTGCTCATGGCTTCGGGAACGATTGAGTCTGTCGTGAGACTGCTCACATCACTTCTGATTTTTGTACTTGTTTTGTTTTTGACGTTCTGGACATCAAAGTTTATTGCGGGATATCAGAAACAGACGATGAAAACGGGGAATCTGGAAGTGGTGGAAGCAACCAGAATTGCACAGAACAAGTATCTTCAGATTGTACGGGCGGGCAACCGGTATTTTCTTATCGGGCTTGGCAAGGATACGGTACATATGGTTGCGGAACTGAACCCCGGGGAACTGAATTTGGACAGGGAAGCAGATGCGCAGGCCCGTTATCCGGATTTTACGGCAATACTTGAAAAGGCAAAGCACAGCAGAAAAAAGCAGGCAGATGACAATGAATAGAAAAGCGTTACGGATTTCTGCTCTGGCTCTGATGCTCGGTATTTTTGTTTTTTGTACCACGATGGCTGTCTATGCGACGACAAGGGACCGTGGTGCGGGAACGACGGAGGACCGGACCAACATAAACGAACCGGGAACAGCCGAGACGGCGGATGAGCTGAGTGAGCTGAATATCGCAAACACGATGACAATTACATATGATGACGGAAACGGAACGGTAGCAGGTCCGATTCGTATATTGCTGACTCTCACGGCAATCGCACTTGCCCCGACATTGTTGATATGTCTGACCTCTTATACGAGAATCCTGATAGTACTTCACTTTACAAGGCAGGCACTGAATACGCAGACAGCACCTCCGAACCAGGTGATTATCGGTCTGGCTCTGTTTTTGACATACTTTATCATGAGTCCGACGATAACGCAGATTAATGAGGAGGCACTGGTTCCGTTTGAGGCAGGTCAGATAACGCAGGAGGAGGCTCTTGAAGCAGCGGTGGATCCTCTTCGCGATTTTATGTATAAGCAGACACAGCTCAAGGATGCAAAGATGTTCTGCGAGATTGGCGGATATGAGTGGACGGGAGAGCTTGAGGATATTCCGACAAGTGCTCTGATTCCGGCTTTCATGATAAGTGAGCTGAGAACGGCATTTATTATCGGATTTGTTATATATGTGCCTTTCCTTGTGATTGACATGGTGGTTTCATCGGCACTGATGAGTATGGGTATGATGATGCTTCCGCCGACAACGATTTCCATGCCGTTTAAGATTTTGTTATTCGTTCTTGCGGACGGATGGAATCTTGTGATTGTAAATTTGGTAAAAACATTCATGTGACGCGTTCGCTGACATGAAAATATAATAGACGAAAAAGAGGAATGGAGTGATGAAATAATGTCGATTGATATGGTTATGGAAATTGCCAATGAGGCACTGTACACCATTATTTTAACGTCCGCTCCTCTTTTATTGGTTTCACTTGTAATTGGTCTGATTGTCAGTATTTTTCAGACGGTTACATCTATTCAGGAACAGACACTAACCTTTGTTCCGAAAATACTCGGAGTTTTTATATCCATAATGCTTTTGGGGCACTGGATGCTGACACAGTTAACGACACTGATCACGAATATGTGGTCAGATTTTGCGATATACATAAGGTAGAAGTATGATAGAGTACAGTTTTTCAATTCAAGAGCTTGAAATATTTCTACTGATCATGGTCCGCATGACATGTTTCATATATGCTGCTCCGTTTTACGGAATGAATAATACTCCGGGACAGTTTAAGATTGCACTGGGATTATTTGTATCTTATCTTATATATTTTACAACAATGCCGCATGAGCAGTTGGTTTACAATACGGTTCTGCAGTATGCGACGATTGTTTTAAAGGAAGCGATTGTCGGGCTGATGATTGGCTGGGGAGCCAATATATGCAGCTCTATTGTTTTTTTTGCAGGACGAATGGTTGACATGGAGATTGGTTTTGCCATGGTAAATGCCATGGATCCGACCACGAAAGAAAATGCGACAATTACCGGTTTTTACTATCAGTACATGGTAATGCTCATTTTAATGGTTTCCGGAATGCACAGATATCTGATTCAGGCGATTGCGGAGACGTATGAACTGATTCCGATTGCCGGAGCGGTTCTTCGTCCGGACAGGATGGTTGAGCCGGTCATTGCTTTTCTCAGCAGCTATATTACGATTGGATTTCAGATTGCACTTCCGGTCTTTGCGGCCACTCTGATTGTGAATGTTGTGCTCGGTATTCTGGCAAAGGTATCGCCTCAGCTCAACATGTTTGCGGTCGGAATGCAGATAAAAATTCTGATAGGACTTCTGATAATGCTTTTGACGACAGGTATGCTTCCGTATGTCAGCGATTTTATTTACACGGAAATGAAAGTGATGATTGTCGCGTTTGTGGAGGCGATGATGCCATGATGGAATTAGATCTTCAGTTCTTCGCGAAAGAAGGACCGGGAGGGGAAAAAACAGAAGAACCTACAGCCAAAAAGCTCAAGGATGCCAGAGATGAAGGACAGGTTGCAAAGAGCAGGGAGATTTCCAATGCCCTGACACTGATTGGCCTTTTCATACTTTTAAAGGCGGTTCTGTCATTTTTGGGCGAACGGTTTCTTGGAACCTTTTCAGAAGGCTATAACCGTATTCCGGAACTGATTAAGCTGCATAACGGGCAACTCAGAACGGGAGATATGATTGCGTATCTGCAGACGGTCATGCTGGATATCCTGCTTATGACAGCACCGTTTCTGGCGGTCGGGTTCGTTCTTGCTTTTCTGGCGGATCTGATTCAGGTAAAGTGGCATGTGACAACGAAGCCCTTAAAACCGAAGTTTAACAAGCTCAATCCTATCGCGGGCTTTAAGAGAATGTTTTCTGCGCAGTCCCTGATAGAGCTGTTTAAGTCCATTTTGAAAATTGTGCTCATTGTCTATGTGGTTTATACGACTCTGCGCGACCAGATGGATGTGATATATTTACTGTTTAATATGACGCTCTGGCAGGGAATTGCCGTGGCGGGGGATATTGCAATCAGTCTGGGACTGAAAATATCCATTGTGTATGTAGTGATAGCACTGCTTGACTTTGCATATCAGAAGTATAAATTCCATGAAGACCAGAAAATGACCAAGCAGGAAGTAAAGGATGAGTACAAGAATGCAGAGGGAGACCCGGCTGTCAAGGGAAAACAGCGTCAGCGTATGCAGGAATCTTCCCGAAGGCGTATGATGCAGGATATTCCGAAGGCGGACGTGGTAATTACCAATCCGACGCATTTTGCGGTCGCAATCCAATATGATCTTGAGGTCGCACCGGCACCGGTTGTGCTGGCAAAAGGTGAGGACCATCTGGCCGCAAAAATTAAAGAAGTGGCAAGAGAAAATAAAGTAGAAATTGTAGAAAACAAACCATTGGCACGAATGCTCTATTATAACGTGGAAATAGGAGAACAGGTTCCTCCGGAGCTTTATCAGACGGTGGCGGAGGTGCTGGCAATGGTATATCATATGAAGGGCAAAATATAAAGGATAAAATCAGCGAAAGGGAGGTGACGGAATGAAAAAAGCAGATATCGGTGTGGCGGCGTATGTCCTCGCGGCGTTTATTATGTTGATTGTACCGATTCCGTCAGGACTTCTGGATGTGCTGCTGGCATGTAACATGGCGGTTGCGTTTGCGATTATGTTTGGCTCCATGTTTGCAAGGGAGGCATTGGATATGTCTTATTATCCGACGATTCTTTTGTTTACGACCATATTCCGAATCGCGCTGAATGTTTCTTCCACGCGTCTGATTCTTACAACCGGAGACCCGGGTAACGTAGTCAGAACCTTCGGTGAATTCGTAGGCGGTAACGACCTTGTTATGGGTGCTATTGTATTCGTTATTCTGATTATCGTACAGTTTATGGTAATCAACAAAGGTTCCGAGCGAGTAGCGGAAGTAACAGCCAGATTCACACTGGATGCCATGCCAGGTAAACAGATGGCAATTGATGCCGACCTGAACACCGGTGCCATTACGGACAAGCAGGCGAAGGAACGCCGTGATAAAATCCAGCAGGAAGCCAGCTTCTTCGGCTCTATGGATGGTGCGGTGAAGTACGTTAAGGGAGATGCAACGGCCGGTCTTATCATTACGGCAGTAAACATTATTGGTGGTATCCTGATGGGCGTGCTTCGTCAGAATATGGATTTTTCATCCGCACTTCAGGAGTATGCGGTGCTTACAATCGGAGACGGACTTGTCAGCCAGATTCCTTCCCTTTTGATTTCTCTTTCGACCGGTATTCTTGTGACGAAAGGGAGTAAGGATGCAGATTTCGGAGCAGTGCTTGTCAAACAGCTTTTCGGTGTTCCGAAGACCATGTATCTGGTGGGAGTCGTATTAATCGGACTGGGTATTATTACTCCGCTTAATACACTGATTTTCCTGACTGTGGGAGCTGTCTTTATCGTGGTTGGACGTATGATGGCAGGAACCATTGAGACGGCGCAGATTGAGAGTGAGGCCAGCGAAGAGGAGATGGCGGTCGAAGAAATCAGACAGCCTGAGAATGTTACATCGCTTCTTCAGGTTGACCCGATTGAATTGGAATTCGGTTATGGCATCATTCCTCTTGCTGATGTGAACCAGGGGGGAGATTTGCTTGACCGCGTGGTTATGATACGAAGACAGATTGCACTTGAGTTGGGTACGATTGTTCCTATCATACGACTTCGTGATAATATTCAGCTTAATCCGAATCAGTATATTATAAAAATCAAAGGTATTCAGGTCAGCGAAGGAGAGATTTTGTTTGATCATTATATGGCAATGAATCCGGGCTATGTCGAGGAAGAAATTACGGGTATCAAGACATTTGAGCCATCCTTCCATCTTCCGGCCGTATGGATTACGGAGGGACAGAGGGAGCGTGCGGAAACCCTCGGTTACACCGTGGTAGATCCGCCTTCCATCATCGCAACGCATCTGACGGAGGTCATTCGTCAGCATATAGCAGAGCTGCTGAGCCGTCAGGATGTACAAAATCTGGTGGACAACCTGAAGGAGTCTAATCCTTCCATTGTGGAAGAACTTGTTCCAAAGATGCTCGGACTTGGCGAGGTGCAGAAGGTATTGCAGAATCTGCTTAAAGAGGGAATATCCATACGTGACCTTCTTACGATATTTGAGACACTGGCGGATTACGCGCCGTCAACACGTGATACGGATATTCTGACAGAGTATGCGCGCCAGAGCCTGAAAAGAGCAATTTCTGCCCGGTATTTTCCGGCAAATGAGACGACGAGTGTCGTGACACTTGATCCTAAGGTTGAACAGGAAATTATGGGAAGTGTGAAACAGACAGAGCAGGGAGCGTATCTGACACTTGCACCGGAGCGCACGAAGGCGATTATGGCAAGCGTGCAGGCGGAAGTGGAAAAACTGGAAAGTCTCGGAAAGAATCCGATTATCATAACATCACCGATTGTCCGTATGTATTTTAAACGTCTGACAGAGGATTATTTCAAGGATTTAATCGTGGTGTCTTACAATGAAGTGGAAACGAATGTAGAGTTACAATCTGTAGGGATGGTGAGTGCATAAATGATTATTAAAAAGTTTCAGGGAAGGACAGAGGAAGAGGCTCTGGCAGCAGCCAAAAAGGAGCTTGGAAATTCAGTTGTTCTCATGAATGTGAAGCAGGTCAAGAAAAAAGGACTTTTTAGCATATTGAAGCCTCAGATGATTGAGGTTACGGTGGCACTGGAGGAAGATACGGTTGACCAGACGGCAAACTTAAGGTCCGCGGTTGCTGCAGTCAGTGAGATTGCGCAGAGTCAGGTGCAGAAGAAGGAGCCGGAAAGAGTGGCGGAGCAAGCGGCCGAAAAAAAGGCTGCAAACAAGCCGGTTGACGAAAAGCCGGACAAAGGAATCGAAGAAAAACTAGATACCCTCCAGAGTATGCTTGAGAAGCAGATGGGAAGCGGAAAACCGCAAGCGGACAAAGAGGAAGAAAAGAATGAAAATGTTGAGTTCTTCAAGCTCCTTTATAATGTCATGATGGAAAACGAGCTGAATGAAAAATATGCCAATCAGTTGATTGATGATCTGGACCGGACGATGAAGCCGAATATGCCGATAGATTTTATTTTATCCAATGTATATCAGAAAATGGTATTGAAATTCGGCGATTCAAGCACCATTACACCGGCGCAGAAAGGACCGAAGGTCATATATTTCCTCGGACCGACGGGAGTGGGAAAGACAACGACAATCGCAAAGCTTGCATCGAAGCTGTCGGTGGAGCAAAAGAAAAAGATAGCTCTTCTGACGGCAGATACATACCGTATTGCAGCAGCAGAGCAGCTTAGAACCTATGCAAGTATCCTTGAAGTTCCGTTCCGGGTTATTTATTCGGCGGCGGAGATTCAGAATGCACTGACGGATTTTAAGGAATGTGACTATATTCTGATTGATACGGCGGGACATTCACACAATAATGCAAGTCTGCGAAGCAACATGCAGGAAATGATAAACGCGTTGGATGCAACTGTAGAAAAAGAAGTTTATCTTGTGGTCAGCGCAACGACGAAGTACAGAGATCTTATCAATATTGCGGATTCGTATAAGGAGATGACAGATTACAGCCTTATTTTCACCAAATTGGATGAGACAACGACGCTGGGGAATTTGCTGAACCTGAAATTGTATACCGGTGCGCCGATGTCTTACGTGACATGCGGACAGAATGTTCCGGATGATATTGCTGATTTTAATGCACAGGAGACAGTGAAGCTGCTTCTGGGCGGAGGAAGATTGTAAAAATTTGTGTAAAAGGCTGAAAGGACGGTGTGTAGAAGGTGGATCAGGCACAGCAGCTCAGAAATATTGTAAAAATGCAAAATCCGAAATCCAGACCGTTGGCGCGTGTAATTACGGTGACAAGCGGAAAAGGCGGAGTCGGAAAATCAAACGTGTCCATTAATCTTGCCATTCAGTTCAGAAAACTCGGACAGAGAGTGATTATTTTGGATGCGGATTTCGGACTTGCCAATATTGAAATTATGTTCGGAACGGTTCCGAAGCATAATTTGTGCGATTTAATTTATCAAGGAAAAGATATAACGGAAATTATAACATGGGGACCGGGCGGAGTCGGATTTATATCCGGCGGCTCCGGAATTGCCGGTTTGTCAAATCTCAACAGGGAATATCTGACATACATTATACAGAATCTGGCGAGGTTGGACTCGATAGCGGACGTTATCATCATTGACACGGGAGCTGGAATATCTGAGGCAGTTCTCGAATTTCTGGTAGCAAGCGGGGAAATCATCCTTGTGACGACACCGGAACCGACATCGATTACGGACTCGTATTCTCTTTTAAAATTACTGAATCGTCATTCGCGGTTCAGCAGGGAGATGACACAGATAAAGGTGCTTGCAAACAAGGTGGCAGATTCGCAGGATGGAAGGAGTCTGTATCAGAAGCTGAATGCAGTCGTTTCAAGATATTTAAAGCTTCCGCTCGGATATCTGGGCTCGATTCCGCAGGATTCACAGCTTTCCAATGCCGTGATGCAGCAAAAACCGGTTTCACTCCAGAATGAAAATGCGAAATCATCCAGAGCCTTTGAAGAGATAACGCGCGTTATGATGTATGGAGAGGATGCAGGGAGAATTAAAAAGAGGGGAATGGCGGCATTTTTTTCGCATATCGTTGTAAACAAGAAAAAAACGGAGTCGGAAAATAATAAAATACAATAAACATAAAGGTGGATTTTCAGATGCTTACAAAATATGTAAAGCCCGGTGAGAGAGTAGAGTTACAGACAGTTGAGCGGACAATTCTGGGTTCAGTTTCTGACAAAAAGGCGTACACTTCAAAAATATATGACATAATTTCAGACGAGCAGTTTGAAATTCTGATGCCGATGGAGAAGACGAAGCTGATTCTTCTTCCGGTTGACGGCGAATATGATGTGTGTTTTTACACAAAACACGGTTTGTACCAGTGCTATGTCAGGATAGTTGACCGCTATAAAAGCGACAATACATTCATTCTGTTATGTGAACCTACAAGCAATCTGCGAAAGCATCAGAGAAGAGAATATTATCGATTCTCCTGTATTCTGAATATGAACAGCCGTGAGCTTGTGGAGGAAGAAATTGATGCGGTGGAAAAGAATGAGTTCTATTTTCAGCCGGGACTTCCGCTGCAGAAGAGCGTGATTGTAGATATCAGCGGAGGCGGAGTGCGCTTTGTTTCGGATTACCGTTACGAAAAGGATACGATTATCTATCTTACCTACAAGCTGATTGTCAACGGCAGAGAAAAAGAATATGAGCTGGCGGGAAAAATTCTTGCAAGCAAGCCGATTGAAAACAGACCGGGTGAGTATGAACACAGATTACAGTATCTGAATATGGAAAGCTCGGAGCGCGAAGAAATCATCCGCTATATTTTTGAGGAAGAAAGAAAGAATAGGCAGAGAAAAAATGGAATGTAATAAGAAAAAAATACTGGTCGTAGATGACTCTGCACTCATGAGAAGAATAATATGTGATATAATATCCGTAGACAATCGGTTTATGGTTCAGGATATGGCAGCAAACGGTGAGGAGGCAATCAACCTTCTCGCAAAGAACACCTATGATGCGGTGATTCTTGATGTGATTATGCCTAAGATTGACGGGCTTGAGGTGTTGAGAAGAATACGCGAGCTCGGCATTAAGACTAACGTAGTCGTGTTCAGCACGACGACGAAGGAAGGGGCTGCCACGGCAATCCGTGCACTGGAGCTGGGAGCGTTTGATTTCATACATAAGCCCGGCGCAATTCTTGAGGCGAAGTCGGACCACTTCATGGAGCGTTTTTTGTCGATACTTGAATGTGCGACGGACGGAAACGGAGAAGTACAGACAAAGGCTTTACAGGTAAAGTCCATGAAACAGACGGCGAAAAAGGCGAAGAACAGGATTGTGGCGATTGCCAGTTCCACGGGAGGTCCGAAGGCACTTCAGGAAGTGATTCCGAAGCTTCCGGCAGAACTGGATGCACCTGTTTTGATTGCGCAGCATATGCCGGCCGGATTTACGGCATCTCTGGCGCAGAGACTGAATGAGCTCAGTCCTTTGCATGTGGAGGAAGCAAAGGACGGAACCGAGATACGCAAGGGCAATGTTTATCTGGCACAGGGCGGCAGACATATGGAGGTAGAGGCAAGAAACGGAAAGCACTATATTGTGCTCAAGGACGGCCCGACACGGGAGGGAGTAAGGCCTTGCGCCAACTTTATGTTTGAAACGCTGGCAGAGTCGGATTATGACAGTGTTGTGTGTGTAGTTCTCACCGGAATGGGCGCGGACGGAACGCAGGGAATACTGAATCTGTCCAGACAGAAACCGATACATGTCATCGCGCAGGAAAAAACAACCTGTGCAGTCTACGGAATGCCGAGAAGTATTGTGGCAACCGGCATAGTAGATCAGATAGAACCATTAGGCAACATAGCTTCGGCTATTATTTTAAACGCGGGGGTACAATGATATGGATGTAACACAATATCTGGAGATTTTCCTGGATGAAACAAAAGAACATTTACAAAGCCTGAGTGACCAGTTCATGATTCTGGAACAGGAACCGGAAAACATGGATACAATCAACGAGATTTTCCGTTCTGCCCATACGCTTAAGGGTATGGCAGGAACCATGGGATACAAGCGTCTGCAGGCACTGACCCATGACATGGAAAATGTCTTCTCAGAGGTGCGCAACAATACAATCAAGGTGGACAGCCAGATGGTTGACCTTCTGTTCCAGGTTCTGGATGCACTCGAGGAGTACACAGAGAACATTCAGAATACGACAGAAGAGGGAACGAATGATAACGAACACCTCATCAAGGCTTTGAATGATTATCTGGCAGGCGCAGGAGCTGCGCAGGCAGCACCACAGCCACAGAGCGTACCGGAGCCTGTTGCTGCGAAAGAAGAGCAGGAAGGACAGCAGAACGATCCGTTGAAGGAAAAATGGCGTGACATTAAGCTCGGTGATACGGAAAATACCGTTCTCGCGGAGGCTGTAAAGCAGGGAAAGAAATGCTACGGCGTGTCCGTATATGTACAGGAGAGCTGTATCCTGAAGGCGGCGCGTGCTTTCCTTGTATTTAAGGCACTGGAGGAGCTCGGAGAGATTATTGTGTCTGTACCTTCGGCACAGGATATAGAAGACGAACGTTTTGATTTTGATTTCAGCATGATTGTCATTTCGGATGCAGATGCGGAAGCAGTGAAGAAGGCAGTGCTTGATGTTTCTGAAATCGAAGCAGCTTATGTCGGACAGCTTGATATCAAGGCACCGGAAGCAAAGGCAGAGGTGCAGGCCGTACCGACAGAAGAGGCAGTGAAAGCCGAGACACCTTCACAGGGAGCGGTCGCAAAGCAGGAAAAGAAACCGGCAGGCAAACCGATTGTGAATCGTACAGTCCGTGTTGATATTGAAAAACTTGACTCCCTCATGAATCTTGTGAGTGAGCTTATTATCGCAAAGAACTCTCTTGTTTCAACATCCACACAGGAGGGAATGCTTACCAATTCCGTATTCAATGAGCAGATGGAATATCTTGAAGGGGTAACCACCAATCTTCATGAATCCGTAATGAAGGTGCGAATGGTTCCGATTGAATCCGTTGTACAGAAATTCCCGAAGATGATCAGGGATCTTTCCAAGAAGCTGGATAAGAAAATGACGCTGTACATGTCAGGTGAGGAGACAGAGCTTGACCGTACAGTGGTAGATGAAATCGGAGACCCGCTTATGCATTTGCTCCGCAACTCTGCTGACCACGGACTTGAGTCGGCACAGGTGCGTAAGGAGAGAGGAAAACCTGAGATGGGTTCCATCTTCCTTGATGCATATCAGGAAGGAAACAACGTTATTATCGAAGTGAGAGATGACGGTAACGGTATCGATGTTGAGGCTGTAAAGGCAAAGGCGATTGCACGCGGTGCCATTACTGAAGAGCAGGCAGAGAATATGTCGGACAAAGATATTATCGGACTTTTATTCCTTCCGAGCTTTTCAACGGCAAAGCAGGTTACGGATGTTTCCGGACGAGGCGTGGGTCTTGATGTGGTAAAATCAAAGATTGAATCTCTCAGCGGAGAAGTAGATGTAAGAACCAAGCTTGGCGAGGGAAGTACCTTCAGTATTCGTCTTCCGCTTACGCTTGCCATCATTCAGGCACTTATGGTAGAAGTGGGAGGAGAAAAATATGCGATTTCACTCGGTTCCATCCAGACACTTGAGGATATTGACCCGAATGAGATTGAGCATGTACAGGCAAAAGAAGTTATTAACCTTCGAGGAACGGTAATTCCTCTGATTCGCTTAAACGAAGTGCTGGATAACGAGTCGACGAAGTCACCGGATGAAAATCTTCTTGTCATCATTGTCAAGAAGGGAGATAAGCTGGCAGGTCTTGTGGTTGACGAGGTTATGGGACAGCAGGAAATCGTTATTAAATCACTCGGTAAATACATTAACAAAACAAAGATTATCAGTGGCGCAACAATCCTCGGTGATGGTGAAATCGCTCTCATTCTGGATACAAACGCATTGTTATAGTAGAGGGAGGCAGCTATGAATGAGATCAGAGAACAATATGAAACTACACAGTTTATCGTTGTAAAATACGGCGATGAGCAGTTTGGTGTCGATATCAAATATGTAGATAATATCGTGCGTATGCAGCGCATCACGAGAGTACCGAAGGTGCAAAGCTATATTAAAGGCGTGATTAACCTCCGCGGCGAGGTAATTCCGGTACTAAGTCTCAGATTAAAGATGGGGCTGGAAGAGGATGTGATTACCAAGGCAACGCGTATCATTATCATCAAACTGGAAAGCAATGAATGCATCGGTGTTCTGGTTGATGAGGTAAAGGAAGTAGTCACACTGGAAAATGCCTCAATCGAAAAGGTGGCATATGATTCAAAGGATCCGAAGGCAAATTTCGTATTTGGAGTCGGAAAAGAAAACGATGGTCTGATTTCCCTTCTTGACATTTCAGGCACCTTTGCTGAGAAGGAGAAAGAAGCGTAAGACATAAAAGGAGCGGTACTGTATGGGTTTTGATTTAAATAATGTTTCGCAACAGTACTTTGACATTCTCAAAGAGCTTGGAAATATTGGAGCAGGAAATGCCACGACGGCACTTGCTCAAATGCTTGGATGCAAAGTTGATATGAAGGTTCCGCAGGTGAAACTGCTTGATTTTCAGGAAGTCGGAGCAGTGATGGGCGGAGAAGAACAGATTATGGCAGGAATTTATCTTCTGGTGGAGGGAGATATTACCGGAAGCATTATGTTTCTGCTCAATGAACAGTCAGCACATGAGCTTGTTGCCAAGCTGATGGGAATGCCTGCAGCATCGGATGAACCGCTGAATGAAATGGAGTTGTCGGCACTGAAGGAAATCGGCAATATTATCACGGGTGCTTACCTCAATTCGCTTTCAATGCTGACGAATATGAAAATTATCCCTTCCATACCGGCAATCAGTATCGACATGGCAGGGGCGATTCTCAGCGTTCCGGCGATTGAATTCGGAGAGCTTGGAGATAAGATTTTGCTGATACAGACACAGTTTACGGATGATTTGACGCTGGATGGATTTTTCATTCTCGTGCCGGATCTGGAGTCATATGACAAGATTATGGGTTCGCTTGGAATGAACTAAGCCGAAGGGATAGCAGGTAACGAGATGAGTGAAGTGATAAAAGTTGGAATGGCAGATTTAAAAGTCTGTATCAGTCCGGATACGATAACAACCCTGGGACTCGGATCCTGTGTGGGAATTGCGATACGTGATCCGGCAACGGGAATCGGTGGACTGGCGCATATCATGCTTCCGGACAGTACACAAATTAAAGAAAATTCCAATATTCCGAAGTTCGCAGATACCGGAATTGAGGAACTGGTGAGATGTATCGTTGCAGCGGGCGGAGCCCGTAACCGGCTGGTCGCAAAAATTGCCGGCGGAGCCCAGATGTTCTCGTTTCAGAACAAGTCCAGTCTGGTCCGTGTCGGCGAGCGAAATGTAGAGGCATCCAAAGCAAAGCTCAAGGAGCTCGGAATTCCGCTTCTTGCAGAGGATACAGGGGAAAATTACGGTAGAACGGTTGTTTTTTCACCGGCGACCGGAGAATTTCAAATCCGAGCAGTCGGAAAGGAAACCTATTCAATCTAGTAATAATGATAATATAAAGTGAAGATAACATGGAAACGAAAAATATACCTACAATTGTCATGCTGACAGCAGGGTTTGTGATTAGTGTGGTTATGTATATCAACCAATATGATTTGAGCACGACATTAAAGATGCTTTTGCTTGTATTCTTCGTATTTTATCTGATTGGACTTTTGGTAAAAAAAGCATTGGATAAGTTCTGCATGCCGGCGACGGAAGAGGACGAAGAAGACGGGGAAAATACGGAAGAGGAACCGGAGGAGAAGAATGAGGACGGTTCCGTCATAGAGAAGAACTGATTCGGGATTAAATTATGTTAGTGGGAGGTCACCGTATGGATGAAACGGCAAGAAAACGTTTGTGGGTAGATTATGCACGAACAAAAAGCCCGGAAATCAAAGAAAAAATCATATTGGAATATGCACCTCTCGTAAAGGTCGTTGCCGGAAGACTCGGAATGTATCTGGGCAACAATGTTGAATTTGATGATCTTGTGGGGTATGGCATTTTCGGACTGATTGATGCCATTGACAAGTATGACTCCATGAAAGAGGTAAAATTTGAAACGTATGCGAGTCTGCGCATCAGGGGCTCCATTCTTGATCAAATCAGAAAAATGGACTGGATTCCGAGAACGATTCGTCAGAAGCAGAAGCAGATTGACACAGTGATGCGACAAGTTGAGCAAGAAACGGGAAGACAGGCCACAGATGAGGAGATTGCTCTCGGACTGGGTATCTCTGAGGAGGAATATGTCGATTGGCAGTCACAGATGAAAATAACAGGAGTCGTTTCCCTCAATGAATATATTGAGCAGGGAAGCGATATTTCTAATGAGAGGGGAAGAGTGTCCTCGCATTTCGACCAGCCGGAGAAGGCGATGGAAAAGCAGGAACTCAAAGAGATGCTGATGGAGGCTCTGGAGCTTTTGACGGAGAAGGAAAAGAAGGTCATTCTTTTGTATTATTACGAAGAACTGACTTTAAAGGAAATCAGCAATATTTTGGAAGTATCAGAATCAAGGGTTTCCCAGCTTCATACCAAGGCACTTTCAAAGATGAAGACGAAGCTTGGCAGATATATGGGAATCTTACACGATTCGTTTTGATGACGGAGGAAATATGAATTCTTATTTTCGATTGGTAACAACGCAAATGGGGACCGGGCTGGAATTGATACCGGCTGCGGACGGAGGGCAAAGGCTTGATATAAACGAGGTCATTGCCTATCTCCAGTTGAAAAGAATCAAACAGTATGATGTAAAAGAAATTTTTCAGGCAATACAGATGCTCAAAACAGAACCTGTTGTTGTTATGCTGCCGGTTCCGCACAGGTTTCCTGAAAATGAGATGTTTTTCCTTAAGGTTTCCGAGGACAGGATGACGGCAGTGGTAAGATTCATTCCGGCGGGAAACGGAGGCAGTGAGATGACGAAAGAGGAGATTCTTGCTGACCTGAAGAATAAAAATATTAAATATGGAATTGATGAAGAGGCAATTGACCGATTTCTTCAAAACAGGGAATATTGTACAGATATTCTCTTTGCCCGTGGACTTGCGCCGAGAAACGGAGAAGATGCAAGGATTGAGTATTTTTTTAACACAGACAGACATGCGCGTCCTACGCGTCTGGAAGACGGGTCGGTTGACTTTTTTAATTTGAATACAATTAATCACTGTAAGGAAGGTGAGCTTCTTGCGAGACTTATTCCGGAAGATCGCGGTGATTACGGCTATAACGTGTATAACGAACGCGTGAGTCCGAGGGAGGTAAAACGACTTGCCCTTGAATTCGGAGAAAAAATTGAACTTTCCGAGGATAAGCTGGAAATCCGCTCAAAAATTAACGGACATGTTATGCTTGTGAGCGATAAGGTCTTTGTGTCAGATGTTTATGAGGTGGAAAATGTCGGAACTGCAACCGGAAATATCACTTCTGAGGGAAGTGTTGTTGTCTCCGGAAATGTACAGACAGGCTTCAGTATTGTATCGTCAGGAAGCGTTGAAGTGCGCGGAGTAGTGGAGGGAGCATCTATCACTGCAGGCGGTGACATTATTATTGCACGCGGAATGAACGGAATGGGAAAAGGAGTTCTCAAGGCAGGAGGAAGCGTGGTTGCAAGATTCGTTGAGAATGCCACCATAGAGGCCGGAACTTTTGTGGAGGCCAATTCTATCATGCACAGTAAGGTCAGTGCCCGGACAAGGGTGACTGTGGACGGGAAGAAAGGATTCATTGCCGGAGGAGCCGTTCGCGCAGCAGAAAGAGTAGAATGTAAGACGCTTGGATCTGCGATGGGAGCCGACACGCTTGTGGAGGTCGGGGTGGATCCGAAGCAGAAGATGCGCTATGTCGAGCTTCAAAAAGAGATGGCAGAGATGAATAAAAAGTATGCAACCGTCCAGACAACGCTGACAGGTGCTGCGGTCAAGCTGAAATCCGGAGCAAAACTCCCGGAGCAGCAGATGCAGTATGTGCGTTCCCTGATGCAGCTTTCCCAACAGTTAAAACAGCAGATAGAGGCGGGGAATGAAGAATTTGAAGAGCTTGAGCAGTTGCTTTCAAACCGCACGGAGGCGTGTGTCTGTGTGCGCGAGACGGCTTATGCGGGAACAAAGATTGTAATCGGAGAAGATTCTCTTACACTGAAGAGCAATGCGAAATATTGCAGATTTGTAACTGAGCAGGGAGAAGTCAGAATTCAGCCTATGTAGAGAAGGAGAGTGTGCGTATGGCAATCGGACCGATGCAGTTAAACGGTGTTCTTACAAGGACGCAGGATTTTACGCAGATAAAACAGAACGAAGACATGAAGCCGGTGACGGATCAGGCTGTCTTTCAGAACACAATGCAAAAAACAGTAGAGAAGAAATTGACGCAGGTGCGACAGTCAGACGAGACAGATACCTACCGGCGCAGACAGGATGCAAAGGAAAAAGGAAAGAATGAATATCACGGTGACGGCGGGAAAAACCGCAGACAGTCATCCACCTTTTCGCCTGACGGAAAAGTGATTAAAAAAGAAGCTCCCGGCTTTGACTGCTCTATTTAAGAGACGGGATAATTTAAAGGACAGACACGGAGAGGAATAAAAATGACGACACTTGAGATAATATTGCTGGTTCTCGGAGCGATTATTTTTATCGGCAGTTTTGTTGTGCCGGAAACCAGAAGTGAAATGGAAGAAGTGGATAAGCAGCTCACACAGGAGCAGGTTCAGGAAATGCTCAAGGCAGAGCTTAGAGATGTACGTTCCAAAGTGGAGGACACTGTGGAGGAAACGGTTTCCTATTCCATGGAACGGACGGAGAGGGCACTTGAGCGGATTTCCAACGAAAAACTGACGGCAATATCAGAATATGCGGAAACGGTACTGACGGACATTCACAAGAGTCATGAAGAGGTACTGTTTCTTTATGATATGCTCAATGACAAGCATCAAAACATAAAGGAAGCGGCAACGGAGGTTACGAAGGTGGTAAAGGAGGCCAATGAAGCCGTACAGGAGGCAGACCTTGTGAAAAAAGAGGTCACACAGGCTGCGCAGGCATTGGATGAGGCATTCAAACCGATGGATATTTCCGGTATTGAAAAGCTGAAGAAGCAGCCTGCGAAGAAGCCGGAAAAGCCAAAGACAAAGACAAAAGAAAAGGAAAAGGCAGCACCGGCCGCCATTTCGCTCCAGTTTGATGCGGCGCAGGAATCGGCAGAAAATAACAATGAAAGGATACTGAGCCTCCACCGGGAAGGAAAGAGCAATGTGGCAATCGCCAGGGAACTCGGACTGGGTGTCGGTGAGGTAAAGCTGGTAATTGACCTGTTTAAGGGGATGTAAAGATGAAATTGAGATATTATATGCGAGGTCTCGGGATAGGAATTCTGGTCACGGCTGTTCTGATGGGAGTGACAATAAACGGGAGAACCGAGAAGCTGTCGGACGCAGAAATCATAGAGAGAGCCAAAGTACTTGGCATGGAAGAAAAATATGAAACCACGGTGCTTGCAGAAACCGTTTCCGAAAATGAGACGGAGGAAACGACCGGCTTAGATACCATATCTGGAAACAGTGCGGAGCAAAAACCGGAGCAGGAACCTGTACAGGAAGAACAGACGGAGGACGAAGAACCGACTGCAGAAACCGTGCAGATTACTGTGTACGGAGGAGAGGGATCACAGGCGGTTGCAAGAAAACTGAAGGATGCAGGCCTGATTGAAGATGCTTCGGCATACGACAAATTTTTATGCAGTAACGGCTACGATAAGAAAATCTGCACCGGAAGGCATACGTTGCCGGTTGACGCGAGTGAAAAAGAAATTGCAGAAATCATCACAACGCGGGGAGAATAAAAAAATCGATAAAAATACCAAAAGCCCTTGAAACGAGGGCTTTTTTATGTTAAAATCACACCGTTGCGGTCTGTGAACCGGCAACAGGTAACAATGAAACACGTATGCGGATTTCCGGCCGGTGCTTCTTTAACGCGGAGGTGGTACGGGAAGATGATGCATACGGAAGAAAATATGAACCAAACGGAGGTAAAGACATGAGCGTTATTTCAATGAAACAGTTATTAGAAGCAGGTGTTCATTTCGGACATCAGACAAGAAGATGGAACCCTAAGATGGCTCCATACATCTACACAGAGAGAAATGGTATTCACATTATCGACTTACAGACATCTGTAGGTAAAGTTGATGAAGCTTATCAGGCAATTTCAGAAGTTGCTGCAGCAGGCGGAACAATTCTTTTTGTTGGTACGAAGAAACAGGCTCAGGATGCTGTTAAGACAGAGGCAGAGCGTTGTGGAATGTACTATGTAAACGAGAGATGGTTAGGCGGTATGCTTACAAACTTCAAGACAATCCAGTCAAGAATTGCACGCTTAAAAGCTATCGAAGCTATGTCAGAAGACGGTACATTTGATGTACTTCCTAAGAAAGAAGTTATCGCTCTTAAGAAAGAGTGGGAAAAATTAGAGAAGAACCTTGGCGGAATCAAAGAGATGGAGCATATTCCGGATGCTATTTTTGTAGTAGACCCTAAGAAGGAAAGAATCTGTATTCAGGAAGCACATGCTTTGGGAATCACATTAGTAGGTATCGCTGATACAAACTGTGATCCGGAAGAACTTGATTTCGTAATTCCTGGTAATGACGATGCAATCCGTGCAGTAAAACTTATTGTTTCTAAAATGGCAGATGCTGTTATCGAAGCAAATCAGGGATCCGCAGAAGAAGTTGCAGAAGAGGCAACTGAGGAAGATGCAGAATAATTTGATTTTGTAAACAAGTTTAATAGAATGACGGAGGAAAATATTATGGCAATTACAGCAGCTATGGTAAAAGAATTAAGAGAAATGACAGGTGCAGGTATGATGGACTGTAAAAAAGCTCTTACAGAAACAAATGGCGATATGGATGCGGCTGTTGATGTATTAAGAAAAAGCGGCGCAGCTAAGGCTGAGAAAAAAGCAGCAAGAATTGCAGCAGAAGGTATTGCAAGAACTGCAATTGCAGCAGACGGCAAATCCGGTGTTGTTGTTGAGGTTAACTCTGAGACGGACTTCGTTGCTAAGAATGAAGTATTCCAGGAATTCGTTGCACAGGTTGCTGAGCAGGCGTTAGCATCGGCTTATAACGGCGGAAAAGACGGAGAAGATATCGAAGCATTACTTTCAGAAAACGGCTTAAAGGATGTTCTCGTTGAAAAGACAGCTACAATCGGAGAAAAATTATCTTTCCGCAGATTCCAGAAGGTTTCCGGAGATGTGGTTGTTTCTTACTTACACGGCGGCGGAAGAATCGGTGTTCTTGTTTCAGGTGAGGGCGCATCCGGTGAGGCTGAAAAAGAAGCACTTTCCAATGTTGCAATGCAGATTGCAGCCATGAATCCGCAGTATATCTGCAGAGCTGATATCTCAGCAGATGAAATGGCTAAATTAAGAGAGATTACAGTTGACAGCGCATTAAATGATCCGGCTTCTCTTCCGAAACCGATTTTACAGAAGTTAATTGATCAGGCTGTAAATGAAAAGGTATGGAGTGATGAGGATATCGCTGTTTACGAAGACAAGAAGAGCAATATGAACTACCTGTTCAATTTCCTTTCCAAGGAAGCTGCTGCTGCTCTGGTTGAGTTATCACTTGCTAACAAGAACTCAATCGTAGGCGACAAGATTTTTGCAGGACTTGTAGAGGGTCGTATCTCTAAACAGGTTAAGGAAATCAGCCTTCTTGATCAGACATATGTAAAAGCAGAAGACGGAAAACAGTCTGTAGCTAAATATCTTGAGTCTGTAAACAAAGAATTAAAGATTGCTACTTTTGTACGTTTTGAAGTTGGCGAAGGAATGGAAAAGAAAAACGAAGATTTCGCTGCAGAGGTTGCTGCACAGATGCAGGGCTAATTACTTCTGTGAAGAATTAGATTATAATGTACGAAAACCCTTGTAAATACTGCGTTTTATCAGTGTTTTTACTTGAAAGATTGTAGTTGAGTAAAGTGTCATAACTTATCATAAACTATCGTAACTTTTCGTAGGATTTTGAGTAGAATTTGCGTAGAAAATTGAGTAAAAATAATTTCAATTATCTTCTGCGAAGTTTACGCAAAATTAAAACTAATTCTTCAGTATCAATTTACACACGTATTATATGATTATAAAGAGAGTGACTATATTATTTTAATGTAGTTGCTCTTTTTTTGTTTTAGAGTTTGAACGTGAATTTTTGTCACGTTCTTTTTTTTTTTTTTTTTTTTTGTGCAATAAATTCAAAATCAAATAGAGAAGTAATATATGTAACCAATAAATCAAACGAATAAATCCAAAAACGATAAGGAGAGAAAACATTATGCAAAAATTAGAAAACAAAACATTACAGAAATTTTTAGGGAGTTTTATTGAGGCACTTAAATACGCAAAGGAACATAACCACAATGATCTAATAAACGACCAGTTAGATATTCCATTCATTATCTCATCACTATATCAAAGTTTCAAAAATAATCCATCCGACTATGCTGAAATCATTTCTGACTTAGAAAAATATCCTGATTATGGATTTTCTATCGAGAACAGTAGAAATGATTACATTGGAATTATTGATGTTTATGTGTATTTATCAAAAGAAACAAATGGTTGGCAAGATGAAACGCCAAATTATGACTATTTCATATCCTTTGCATACGATTTCAGAGATTATGGCTATTGTGAATGTACACCTGATATGGAAGATTATAGAGAAGACAAGCAGTGTTGTGGACACGGATGTGATGCTACGTTTTGTGAGTTCTTATTACAAAAGATTTCCTATATAAAGAGAGATTCTTGGCATGGAGATGAACACGATTATTGGGAATTTGAGGATGAGTTTTATCTAAATGATGAGGAACTTGCTGAGAAGAAAAGAGAAGAAGATAGAGAAGTAGAGATTAAAGAGTTGAAGAAAAGGATTGAAGAAGACAGTAAAAGATTAAAAGCATTGGAAGGAAAAATATAAAAATGAGGATTTGTGTAACAGGTCATAGACCAAATAAATTATATGGATACGACATTTATAACAAGCAATGGACTGAATTGAAAGAAAACTTTAAACGATTGCTTATAGAAAATAATTGTGATGAAGCAATAACGGGTATGGCTCTTGGTGTAGATACAGTATTTGCATTAGCAGTTTTAGAACTAAAAAGAGAAGGATATAATATAAGACTTCATTGTGCGATTCCATGTAGAAATCATTCATGTAAATGGATTAAAGAAAGCATTGACTTATACAATGATATTTTATCTAAAGCAGATACAGTAAAACTTGTTTCAGATGAGGAATACAAACCTTATCTTATGCAAAAGAGAAATGAATATATGGTTGACTTAGCAGATAAAGTCATTGCTGTATGGGATGGTTCTAAAAGTGGAACTGCTAATTGTGTTAGATATGCTGATAAATGCGAAAAAGACATTATTAGGATTCAGCCATAAATCTTGCATTTCATAGGCAAAATTTTTAGTAGAAAGGATGATTATTATATGGCATTTGATGTAATTCCAACATCTGAAAGATGGGAAAAAATTGTAAATATACAAGACGAAAAATTACAGAATAGAGCAATAAACAAATACGTGTATGAATTAGAACAAAAAGTATTTTCGCAAGAATCAGAATTAAGAGAATTGAGAAGAAGAAACAAAGAATACAGAAAAGATATCTTATCATTAAATATTGTCAAAGATGCAATAAGAAAAGTGAAGAATGAAGCGTATAAGGAATGTAATACCGATTGGGATGGAATGCAAAACGGATTTTAGAAAGATTTCTGACGATGAAAGTGCACAGCAAAATGCAGAAATTAAAATGCTTGATTTTTGGTTTCATAAAAATAGTTGTAACAATATGAATTTGAATTTGAGCAGAGAAGGTATTGATGGAACGTATTGTTACACTATGAGTAAGTAGTATGAAAGGAGTTGATAAATACGAAATTTGAATTTTATGTTTTGAATTATAACCACAACAAACAAAAGGTTGAAATGTTTAATATTTTTCAGAATATTCGAGTTCAAGAATATACAGAAAAAGCTGTGAAAAAATATCTCAGAAGCCCTAAAAAATTTTCGTACAAGCCGTTTAACAAAGACGAAGAAGTAATCTATGGTTTCGATGCTCTTGTTAGAGAAATTGATAGCATTATTCGATGGGAAGAGTGGTCGAGATCGGAATATGATTGTAGTTGTGGGTATGCTTTTGAAACAGATTGTAACAAATTAGAAAAAATTGATTGTTACATGCAAGCACATGCGAATGTTGAAATGATTACACATGAAGTTATTAGACAATATAAAGAGCAGTTAAAGAAGGAGAAAAAATAAATGGGAACAAACTTTTATATGATGACAACGAATAAGGAACTTGTAGAGGAACACTTTCCTAACGAATACGAAATCGTTGACACGCCTTACTTTGGATATGAAATACATATAGGCAAGCGAAGTTGTGGATGGAAACCTTTATTCTGTGAACATAAAAATGCTTATGATTCTGTTGAAGGGATGAGGAAATTTATAAGAAATAATAATAATGATATTCGTATTTTTGATGAGTATAATAGAGAATTTTCGCTTGAAGAGTTAGAAGATGAACTTATTACATGGGGAGAACAACAAGAGATATGTTATATGAAACATATTCCAGAAGGTATTCCTGATAAAGTGTTTGGTGGGAAAAAGTATTTAGTTGAATCTACAAAAGACGATTATGACATTACTATTCCTTTTGACCACATTGAATATGAGAAATTAGAAATAGAAAGAAATAATTGGAGATATGAAAATGGTTCTTACTATTCAAAAGATAGAGATGGATATGATTTTATGAAAGGTGAATTTTGCTAGAAAACTATACGGAGGTTATATATGAGAATTTTACTTTTATTAAGAGGATCAGCAGGTTGTGGTAAAACAACTTGGATTGAGCAAAATGGTTTGAAACCGTACACATTGTCGGCAGACGATATTAGATTGCTATGCCAAAGTCCAATTATGCAAGTAGATGGAACAGAAGGTATTAGTCAATCAAATGATAACGTGACTTGGAAAACATTATTCAATCTGTTAGAAGTCAGGATGCAAAAAGGAGAATTTACAGTAATTGACGCTACAAATTCCAAAACTTCTGAGATGAACAGATATAAAGAAATGTGTAGTACATACAGATATAGAATTTATTGTGTTGATTTTACGGATATTCCAATTGAGGAAGTCAAGAGAAGAAATGCAAATAGAGAAGAATTAAAAAGAGTGCCAGATGAAGCAATTGATAAGATGTATTCAAGATTTGCTACACAAAAAATTCCATCTGGCATTAAAGTAATTAAGCCTAACGAATTAGATACTATTTGGATGAAGATGTTTGATATGTCTGAGTACAAAAAGATTCATCATATTGGAGATATTCATGGCTGTTATACTGCATTACAGACATATTTATCTGATAACGGCGGTATTAAAGATGATGAGTTTTACATTTTCACAGGTGATTACGTTGATAGAGGAATTGAAAATGCAGAAGTTGTAAAGTTTCTTATTTCTATTATGAATAAGAAAAATGTACTTATGCTTGAAGGGAATCACGAAAAGTGGCTATGGTTGTATGCTAATGATTGTGTCGGCAAATCTAAAGAGTTTGAGTTGATTACAAAACCTCAATTAGAAGAAGCGAAAATTGATAAAAAAGATATTAGACAATTATATAGAAAATTCGGACAGTGTGCTTATTACAAATATGGAGACAATGTTTATCTTGTCACTCATGCCGGATTAAGTACACTTCCAAAGAATTTATCTTATGTAGCAACGAATCAGATGATTAGAGGTGTTGGCAATTACAACGATTTTGAGAAGATTGCTGAAACATTTGTAAATACTACATCTGATGATACATATCAAATTCATGGTCATAGAAATACAAAAGGTGTTCCGATTAAGGTAAATGATAGAGTGTTTAATCTTGAAGGAAGAGTTGAGTTTGGCGGTGCTTTAAGGTGTGTTCAGATTGATAAAGATGGAATTCATACAGTAGAAGTAGAGAATACAGTATATAAGACACCTGAAATGCAAAACGAACAGACGGTAACAAGCAGCTCAGTAGCAGACACAATCGTTGCCTTACGCTCTAATAAATACATTCAGGAAAAGAAATTTGGAAATATTTCATCTTTTAATTTCACAAGCAAGGCTTTTTATGACAAAGTTTGGGACGAACAGACTACAAAAGCAAGAGGTTTATATCTCGATACGATGAAGGGTAAGGTTTCTGCAAGGGCGTATGATAAGTTCTTTAACGTTAATGAACGTCCCGAAACAAAGTTTGATATGCTGCAATACAAACTTCAATTTCCTGTAACTGTTTATGTAAAAGAGAACGGTTTCTTAGGAATTGTAAGCTATAACGAATATGAAGATGATTTATTTATTGCGAGCAAATCTACAATTGATAGTCAGTTTGCTCAGTGGTTTAGAAAAATGTTATATGAAAAAATTTCTGCTGAAAATATTGAGAAGATTAAAACGTTTACTAAGGAGCATAACGTATCATTCGTGTTTGAATGTGTAGATATGAAAAATGACCCTCATATTATTGAATATCCAAACAGCGAGTTGTTCTTACTTGATATTGTTCAGAATGATATGAATTTTGCTAAGTATGAGTATGGCACAATGGTTGATATTGCTAATCAGTTTGGTCTTACACCAAAGGAAAAGGCATTTGAAATTGCTACATGGCAGGAATTTTTCGATTGGTACTATGATGTTTTAGAAGAAGATTACGAATATAAGGGACGAAAAATTGAAGGTTTCGTTATTGAAGACAGTGTTGGATATATGACAAAACTGAAGCTTGCATATTACAACTTTTGGAAATTTATGAGAAGTATTTCTCACGAAACTATTAGAAATGGTTATATTAGGAAAACATCTGCGTTAACAACTCCTACTGCTAATGAGTATTATGCGTGGGTCAGAAAATTACATGATGTAGAAGATAAAGAAAGTATTCCAAAGGATATTTGCACACTGAGAAGTTTGTTTTATAAGGAAAAATCTAATGAGTGAAACTAAATGTGAAATGGCGAGATTAAAATATTGCAGAAAATCATCTTTTGGATATTGTTGTGCTGAAGATAGGGACTTGGAAACTTGTCCTTATCTGAAAGCAATTAGTGAGGTTGCAAGACTGTCAGTGGAGAATATGAAGTTAGAATATAGATTTTCGGATGATGGGAAGTAGTCTTAGAATCAAGATTTCATCTGTAAAATTTAGGAGGGAAGCGATGGAGAAATATTTTGAAGTAAAGAAAAACAGTGATTTCTATAAGAAATATTTTAACTTTGTTGAAATGTCCAGAAAGTTAAATGATTTATTTAGACAGTTTGCAATAGATAACGGTATTGAAACAAAAACATATTATCAAACTACAGAAAGATTGGCAATTGACCCAACAGAAAGAGACAAATTCAAATTTAGAGGACTATTTAAACAAAACTCAAATACTGACTTTAAGAAAACATCAGGAATTAGCAAAAAGTGGGTTGCTTTGTGTAAAGAACACGAATTACATACTCCGAGAAAACCTAATTTGTTATGGGATAGTGATTGTAACATTGGTTCATATAGTATCGGATCGAGACTGTTCCATATTGGAGAAAATCTATATGGTAGTATCAACAATAAGTGCGAAGCGAACATTGAATTAACAGATGATTTTGTTGAGATGAAAGCAAGTGAATTTTGGAAGATTATTGAAGATGCAGAGGAGAAATAATCAATGAAAGAAATATTAGGCGGTAATTTAAAACTGTTTTTCGATTTGATGGATAAGAACTGCGATTCAGCAGACATTACTTATGCAGGAAATAGATACGAAGTGTGGAAAGTTTCTGATGAGTTATTTACCAAAATGTGTGATATGACAGAAGAACAGTTTATTGAATTGGCGGGAGAAGATGCTTGGTGGAGAAGTTCTGATGGTAGTAATCTTTGGGCAGAAGATATTATGGAATTTGAAGTCAATGGTAAAGAGATGATTGGTTGGGATTCCCCAATCTATGATAGCAAGAAAGGTCAGAAGTACGAATCTTTGTCTGAATATTTGAGCGAATGTATTGGTGTATCACAGCCTAAAAATGTATGTGCTTGTGCGATGGATTTAGCGAGATTTAATAATATGACAATGGGAGAGTTGTTTAGTAAGTTTGAAGGATAGGTGAAGAATAAATGACATACGAACAAGAAAAGGAGTTAAATAGAATAAAAGAAGAAATGGAAATATACGATAAAGCTATTTCTGTATTTGATATCAATAAACATAATTTTCTAAGTAATTCTGACAAGGAAAAAGCAAAAGAAAATATTAAGAATCATAGGTTTGGATATTTTCTTGAATGTTTTAAAAAGAATGATAAAAATCATGTAAGACTAAATTCTAAAGGTTTCTTTGGTGGTCAGACGATTGAAGTTGACAATGAATTTGTAGATATGTGCTTAGAGTATTTCAAGAAAAAGCGAAAAGCTTTAGATGATGAATATGTAGCATTGTAAAAAGCGAATGAAAAATCTGTTTCATCCGTAAAAAAGAGAGGAATGCAATGTTAAAAACATTTGATGAATTATGTGAAGAAGAAACTATTTGTAATTGTTGTTCTGCAACAGATTATGGAGAACATAAGTCATGTATCACTCCAAATGGATATTGGATGTGTGAAGGAGCATGGTGCAAAGAGGCATATGAAGAATATTTAGATGAAAACGAAACAACAGAAAATATTGTGGAATATGCAAGCAAGGTAAAGTTAGTAAATAAGGAGGTTTTGGATGGGTACGCCACTTAAATTTGAATTTGATTTGGATGAAGTATTTGAGGGGATTAAACAAGGTGTTATTAGAGAATTGGCAGAAACAAATTTTGATGTTGCTAAAGATACTGCCATCAATCAGATTAAGAGTGAAATCAAAGAAAAGATTAGACTTACATATAGAGATGAATCGGAACTAAAAGATGAGATTAAAAGAGAAATTAAAGAAAGAGTATTTGAATCTCTTATTAAAGAGGTTAATGGAAAATATTTCGATCAGTTTAATGAGTACATAAATTCACAGTTATACAAAAATTCTCAAAGATTAGAAGATTTGACAGAGAAAATCAGGCGTGAATTAACCGAACAATTATATGATGACTTGTATCATTCTATTAGAAATGAAGTGATTGGACAGGTTCGAGATACAACTGCTCAATTATGTGACTTAATTGGCGGTAATTCTGTAAAAATAAAAGGTTCTAATAAGACCATCAGTAAGGAAGAATACGAAGATTTACTTGATAGAGATAGGACATTAGCTGCTTTAGAAGCTGGTGGTGTAGATAATTGGGAATGGTATGGTGAATCATTGAGCCAGTATTATGAGGGCGAAGAATAATTTCCCCTCGAATTGCCAATTTTATGAGTAAAAAATCGGAGGTGAATTATGAGATGTCCTTATTGTGATAAAGAAATGAAATATATAGAAGGTGGTTATTGGGATTTTGTAAAATATGCTGACCCAACATGGATGTTAAGTGATGAGTACAAATGTGACGCTTGTAATATATCATACAAAGGGCATCAATGGAAAATCCCTGAAAAATATAATCGTCCGACAGAAAAACAGATTAGAACTGTTGAATTTATAAATCACTATTTAGGTTTTGATTTTGAGCCATTATTAAAAGTACAGTGTTGGAAAATTATAAATAAATATTTACAAGAAGCTCGAAAATGCAAACAAGCACATGATGAACAATGTGCAGAAGATATTAGAGAGTGGTATGGAGATTGGGATTATTTTTAAATTTTGAAAGGAGAATGAGATTGGATAAGATTAAGAGAATCAAAGAATTAAATGAGATATTAAATAAAGCGTCTTATGCTTATTATGGTAAAGACAATCCAATTATGAGTGATAAAGAATATGATGGTTTATATGATGAATTATCAAAACTTGAAGAAGAAACTGGTTGCGTATTAGCAGGTTCACCAACGCAGAAAGTGCAAGGTTATGTATTAGATGGTTTTAAGAAAATTGTTCATTCCAAACCAATGTTAAGTGCAAATAAAACAAAGGACATTGATGAAATTAAAAAGTTTTTAGGAAAGAATGATTTCTATTGCTCTTACAAATTAGATGGACTGACTTTAGTAGTAAGGTATAAAAATGGTGAATTTGTACAAGGAATCACACGAGGATCGGGAACGGAAGGAGAAGATGTAACCGAGCAGTGTAGATTTATTAAAAATCTTCCTATGAAAATTTCTAACACTCACGACATTGAATTACGTGGAGAATGCGTTATTAGTTGGGATGAATTTCATAGAATTAATTTAACGCTTACTGAACCGTATTCACATCCTCGTAATCTTGCAGCAGGTACACTTAGAAATTTAGATTTGAATATTGTAAAAGAAAGAGAATTATCTTTTGTAGTATTTGAATTGGTTTCGCCTACATTCACATGGAAAACAGAAGGCTTATCCGCATTAGAAGATATGGGTTTTGAAACAGTAGTTAGATATATTGGAAGTGTAGAAGAATGTGTTGAGACACTAAAGACTGATACATATAAATATCCTGTTGACGGTTTGATTTTTGAAATTAACAATACAGAATTATCAAAATCGTTAGGAAATACAGCACATCACGAAAACTGCCGAATGGCATTAAAGTGGGCAGATGAAGTATATGAAACTACACTTAGAGATATTGAATGGAGTATGGGGAAAACTGGTTCTCTTTGTCCAGTTGCGATTTTTGATCCAGTAGAAATTGATGGAACTGATGTTAGCCGTGCGTCCGTCCATAATTGGAGCATGATTCAAGAGTTACAATTAGGTATCGGAGATGCAATTACAGTATACAAAGCAAATATGATAATCCCTCAGATAGCTGACAATTTAACGAGAAGTGAAACGGTTACATTTCCTGATGAGTGTCCTATATGCGGTGGGCTTACCAAGATTGTTAAGCTCAATGATTCAAAGGTTCTTATGTGTGACAATCCGAACTGTAAAGGTAAGCTTCTTGGTAAACTTACTCATTTTGCAAGCAAAAACGCAACTAATATCGAAAACTTATCAGAACAGACATTGCAAAAACTGATTGATTTAGGTTGGTTGCAGTCATTCAAAGACATTTATCATCTATCAGAACACAAAACTGAGATGATGAATCTTGAAGGATTTGGTAGAAAATCTGTTGAGAAGTTGTTAGATGCGATTGAAAAGAGTAGAAATATTACATTGGATAGATTCCTATACTCACTATCCATTGAGCAGATTGGACGTTCTGCAAGTAAAGATATTGCAAAATACTGTCATAACTCGGTTGATGAATTTACATTCATTATGCAGAACACTTCATTAGAGTTTGCTGCTATTGACGGTATTGGCGTTGTTGCTACGACTTCTTTAGATGATTGGTGGAATGATAATTCTGATATGTTCTATGAACTTATGGAGGAATTTACTTTTGAAAAAGTAGAAGAAAAGAGTAACGGTGTTGATTTAACAGGAAAGACTTTTGTGATTACTGGCAGTTTGAATCATTATAAGAATAGGGATGAATTGGTTGAAGCTATTACTTCTTGTGGTGGCAAGGTGTCAGGTTCAGTAAGTGCTAAGACTAATTATTTGGTTAATAATGATAAGCAAAGTAGTTCTTCTAAGAACCAAAAAGCTCAAAAATTAAACATACCGATAATCAGTGAAGAAGATTTTCTAAAAATGATTGGAGAATAGTTATATGAGTAACAGTTATCAGAAGAAATCAAACACTTGGTATCAACTTTGGAAGAGAATTGGCAAACAGCCATTATACAAAACGAGAAATACTAAAGCGCAAGTATTGGTTGATGGAGAATTAAAAGAGTGTGCGTTGGTATTCACGAATAATGGGTCTGATTTTCATTTGGAGATTATTTAGGTGAATAGAGTATGTTAGAAAATACAACAAAAGTTGAAGAACATTTACATAAACTAATTTTTGATGATGGATTTCAAATACTGTCATCAGAATTCGATAGTATAGATTTTCATGCTATGACGCACGAAGATACGGAAATACTTGGAATGTTTTGTGATTATACAGGGATACATGGAGAAATATTAAAAGAAGTTCTTATTAAAGGGTATATTAACAGAATGGAACACAGAAAGGAAGAAAAATAATTGAAAGTAGAATTATTAAATTCAGAAGAGTGTAAGAAGTTATTTGAAAATTGGGGAAAAGTAGCATCTGTTTGCTATGATACAAAGACTTCAAAACCTGAAAACATTGGAAAACATTGTATGAATAGTGGACATACAAGTGGTTCAAGAGGTACATATTTTATTTTTAAGGTTTCAGGAATTAGCAGGTCAGTCGTTGATCAGATTGTTAGACACGAGATTGGAGTATTTAAGAACGTACAGTCATTCAGATATGTGGGCAAGGATAATTTTGCATATGCGATTCCAAAAGAGATTGAAAGCAATGATGAATTGCTAAATAAATACATTTCTCATATGAATAATACAATGCAGCTATATTCTGAAATTCAAGATTATGTTCAGGAAAAGACAAACAATAAAGAAAGAGCAAATGAACAGGCAAGATATGTTTTACCAATGTCAACACACAGTTCTTTTGTAATCGGTTTTGATATTGAGGCTTTGATTCATTTTATGCACAAGAGATTATGTATTAGAGCAGAAGATATTACAAGACAAGTTGCCATTGCAATGAAGAAAGAAGTTTTAAATGTTATTCCTGAGTTAGCAGATAAGTTAGTGCCTCATTGTCAATATTTAATGTGGTGTCCAGAAGGTAAGGGATGTGGTGCTTATCCAAGCAAGAAAGAGTTGAAGGAAAGGATAAAAAAATAATGAATAAATCAAGATTATTAAGAGAAGAAGATATTATCAGAGTAGTAGATAAACATA
>CAZFLR010000008.1:0-77085 GCA_964519385.1 uncultured Kineothrix sp. | reverse complement strand
TCATCGCAGAGAACGGTGTGAAGGCAACAGTGACAGTGAGGGTGGTTAAGAAAAAATAAGTCTGATTAAGATAAAAAAATAATAATGACAGAAAAACTGACGAATTTTAATAATTATTGCTAGTGTTTCTGAAAAAAAGGGGATATAATATAAAAAAAACACAGGGGGTCGAACATATGGGATACGACGAAAAATATTTCAAGGCGAGTGCCAACAAAAAGGCATTGCTGATATGGGCTTTGATAGGCTTTGTGTTAACAGTTGCTTATATTATTGAATGGTTAAAGGGTGGCAGAACGACGGTATATACAATCGTGTTCAGCATTATATGCTGGGTGCCTGTTCTTGTTACCTTTCTTCTGCTTAAAATCAAAGGCTGGGAGATTGAGTATTGTAAACATATCATTGCTTCGGGATATTTTTTGTTCTATTTCTTTGTCCTGTTTACGGCATTTGACCACATTACCTTTGCGTACATATTTCCGGTGGTAAGCATGCTTATGCTGTACAAGGACAAACGGCTGATGATCCGGTGCGGAGTGGTAAATGCACTGATCGTAGCAGCAGCACTTGTAAAAGAACAGATGACAACCGGACTGACACATGAAGATGTTGTCTCTTATGAAATTCAGTTCGGTTGTATTTTACTGGCATATATAGGCTATGCGTGGGCAATTAACCATCTGGCAAAATCGGATGGTGCTATGCTTGAGGCGGTTAATTCCAATCTGAATAAGGTGGTGCACAGCATTGAAAAGGTCAAGACGGCAAGCAATTCGGTTGTGGACGGAATGACTGTAGTGCGTGAGCTTGCGGATGAGAATCAGGCCGGAGCAAATGATGTGGTAAAAAGCATGGAGCTTCTGATTTCAAATAATGAAATTCTTCATGACAGGACGAACTCCTCCATTCAGGCAACAGATACAATTAATGCTCAGGTTGAAAATGTTGCACTTCTGATTCAGGAAATGGTAAAGCTGATGGAGCAATCTGTTGAAAATGCGAAAAAGAGCTCCGGACAATTATCGGATGTTGTGAAATGTACGAATGAAATGGCGGAAATCTCCAAGGAAGTGGATAAGAACTTAAAAGAGTTTACGAATGAGTTTGACATGGTAAAACGGGAGACCGGAACCATTGAGAAAATCAGCAATCAGACGAACCTGCTTGCACTGAATGCATCGATTGAGGCTGCAAGAGCCGGAGAAGCAGGTAAGGGTTTTGCTGTTGTGGCAGATGAAATCCGCAACCTGAGTGAGGCAACGCAGGTTTCTTCCAGAGGCATCAGAGAGGCGTTGCTGAATCTGGAGCAGACCAGCGAAAAAATGACAGCCTCTATTACAGAGACGCTGAAGCTGATTGTGACAACGATGGATAATGTCAGCATCGTTAATGAGAGTGTGAATGCCATTACGGATGATTCCGTAAAATTGGGAGAGAATATCCATGTAGTAGATACTGCAATGCGTGAAGTGGAAGACTCCAACCAGAACATGGTCAGCAATATGAACCAGTTCAGTGAAGTGATGGAAACAATGACGCAGAGCATTTTATCCGCGGACGATACGGTAAAAACGATGAGAAATAAATATGTGGAAACCTCATCGAATGTTGCAATGATTGAAAATGTGGTAGGAAACTTAATTGAGGACCTCGGTACCGGCGGATTTATGGGCAAGGATGACCTTCAGGAAGGTATGTATCTGAGCATCTGTGAAGCAGACGGACTGACCGGTAAAGAATATAAAGGTATCATAACAGGCATAGATGAGCAGGGAATCGTACAGATTGATGAATTGGAAGATGAGGACGAAACATTCATCTATGATAAAAAGAAAAAATACAGTGTACAGATTATCGTAAATAACAGCATGTACACATGGACGGATATTAGGATTATATTTAAAAATGACAAGTATTACATTGAAATGTTTAACAATCCTAAGGTAGTAAACCGTAGGAAATATCCGCGTATGCCACTGACTGCCGAGTGCGATATCAGGATAAATAAGACAGGACATGTCTGCAGGGGAAATATGGTCAATATCAGTGCGAACGGTTATGCCGTGCAGACAGCTGAAAAAGAGATACTTGATACGAAGGGAGATTCGGTTACTGTTCTGGCAAAGGGCTTTGAACTGCTTGAAAATCTGCCTTTGGACGGATGTGTGATTCGTATTACGGACAATGACGGAATGTATATTGTAGGTTGTCGGATGCCTGAAGATAATGAGGATATCCGTGACTATGTGGCTAAAAATTATGTTTGATGCATGCGCGGCGAAGGTATCTTAACCGTATCTTAGCCGAAATTGAAGTGGCTTTACTGAATCTTAACTGCATATTTTGTTAAGATAATCGCTGGATGAATATATATTTATATATTCAAAAATACATATTATACACAGCGAGGTAAAGGTTATGAATATTTTTATGTACGTGATTGTTGGTTTGATGGCACTTATGGGAGGCGGCTCTACGATTGCAATCGTGGGATATCTGTTTGTTGTATTGTTCCAGAAGTTTTACAGAAAAATCAGATATGGTGCTTCTTTATATGATTGATATTAAGAGAGTATGAAGAATAAAAAAGATATTTTAAAAAACTGGATTATAACGATTGTGATATTGTCACTTACCTTCTTAATCAGTCTGGTGTTTGAATACCGGTTTGATATTAAAGAATTGATAGCGATGATGTTTGTGTTTGCAGTATTTTTAATATCGCTTCTCACGGATGGCTATGTGTATGGCGTGACGGGAGCGGTCGCCAGTACGGTGGCAGTCAACTATGCGTTTACATTTCCGTTTTTTAAATTGAATTTTACGATTCCGGTCAATTTTATATCCGCTACGGTCATGGTAACGATAGCGATACTGACCTGTATGCTGACGACCAAAATCAAAACACATGAGGCGTGGAAAATCGAAGGCGAGAAGGAGCGTATGCGTGCAAATCTGCTGCGCGCGGTGTCACATGATTTGAGGACACCTCTCACAACCATTTACGGATTCAGTGAGACCCTTCTGGAAAAAAGAGACTCTCTTTCGGAGGAGCAGCAGACCAAGATGCTGAAGGGCATCAGAGAGGATGCACAGTGGCTGATTCGCATGGTGGAGAATCTTCTGTCTATCACCAAGATTGATGCGGAGGAGGTCCGGCTTAATAAAATGCCGATTGTACTGGATGAGCTGATAGATTCGGTGCTTGTCAAGTTCAAAAAGAGATATCCGCAGCAGAAGATTGATATCGATATTCCGAATGAAGTGGTTATGATTCCGATGGACGCACTATTAATTGAGCAGGTGATTGTCAATATTCTGGAAAATGCGGTTCAGCATGCGGAAGGTATGACCAGATTATCACTCAGGGTTTTTATCCTTTCCGACCAGGCAATTTTTGAGATTGAAGATGATGGAGCGGGAATCAGCCCGGACCGCTTAAGTAATATTTTTGACGGCGGTTACAGTATGGAGGCTGAGACGGCGGATGCCAATAAAAGAAATGCCGGAATCGGATTATCTGTCTGCGCATCAATTATAAAAGCACATGGCGGAGATATCAGGGCGGAAAACAAGAAGGACAAAGGTGCGTTGTTCCGTTTTTCGCTTGCGACGGAGAATTGTGAAAATGAACAATAATAAATATAAGGTTTTATTGGTAGAAGATGACGAAAATATAACGATGCTGCTCACGACCATGCTTGAAACAGCAGGTTATCAGGTGGTGGTTGCCGGAACATGTACGACAGCAGAGATGATGTTTTTATCTTATATTCCGGATATCATTCTGCTGGATCTCGGATTGCCGGATAAAGACGGTATTATGTTCCTGAAGAAAATCAGAGAGGATTATCTGACACCTGTCATTGTTCTCTCAGCTCGTTCGGAAGAAAAAACCAAGGTAAATGCACTGGATTTGGGAGCAAATGATTATATTACCAAGCCGTTTGGTGCAGAGGAGCTGCTGGCGAGGGTGCGGGCGATACTCAGAAGCTATCGGCACAGTGCAGATGAGGGTCGTTTTCCGGGCGGACAGTTTATTTTAAAGAATATGCGGATTGACTATGATAAGCGGAAGATATTCATTGATGATGCTGAGATTAAATTGACGCAGAATGAGTACAATATTTTGGCCGTGCTTTCCGGTCAGTGCGGAAAGCTTTTGACATATTCCACCATCATTAAAGAGGTCTGGGGATGTGCGGACGAAGGCAGCGTCAAGAAGCTGCAGGTAAACATGGCTAATATCCGCAAAAAACTTGGCTCCACACCGGGACAGAACGACTATATTGTCAATGAAATAGGGGTCGGTTACCGGATGAAGGAAGAAAATGAATAAAAACGAGCGGTTTTTCGTTTACTTTTTATAAGTACAATGCTATAATTTGACAAAGAATAAAGTCGAGGTATCTCGGCTTTTCTTTATGTCAGGAATAAGGGGATGAAAATGAACAAAAGAAATAAAATAAGTTTTACGATTGCTATGCTGGTTTTTCTTCTTTGTATGATGACGGGAGGAAAGGTCTGTCGTGCGGAGGAAATAACGGATTTGTCCGGACAAAAGACGACCGGATGTATTGAAACTTCAAAGAGTCAGAAGACGTACCGGATATGTGTTAAAAAAACCGGAAGCATCACTCTGAAATTTGCTCCAAAGCCGGGGAAAAACGGAGTGGGATGGGGATATGACCTCGAACTGTATTCCGGTAATGGGAAAAAGATAATTACATATGCGCGATGCAGGACTGCGACCACCCGGACGTTTTATGCCAAAAAGGGAAATTACTATGTGGTAGTTAAGGCGGCGTGGAGCGGAGCTGCACCGGATGCGGACGGCGGCTATGAAATTTCTGCATTGTCGAAAACGGAAAATGTAGCATCCATGAAACAGACCGTAATCCACTATGCGAAGAAGACGCGGTGGGTGAAATGGAAAAAGGTACGGGGCGCAGACGGTTATGAAATCCAGATTTATCCGAATAAAAGGCTGGATGCAGGAAGTGCGAAGATATTGACAACTTCAGAAAATTATGTCAAAATTCCCAAGAGATTATTTAAGGGGATATATTATGTACGGATTAGGGCTTACCGGGACTGCATAACGGGTGAGCAGATTTACGGGAAATTTACCCGGGTAAAAAAGATTAAGAGCAAATGATGACGCAGCATAAGGAGAAAAAAGATGAAAAAATTTTTTGAAGAGTTTAAAACCTTTATCAGTCGCGGAAATGTAGTTGATATGGCGGTCGGTGTCATTATCGGAGGTGCTTTTACGGGAATTGTATCCTCGCTTGTAGATGACATTATCAATCCGATTCTCGGATTGTTCGGAGGAATGAATTTTGACCGCTACAGCATTACGCTGCTTGGAGAGGCAACTTTGAATTACGGAAGGTTCCTCACCGCGCTTATCAATTTCCTGATTATGGCGTTTGTTGTTTTCCTGATTGTGAGACTTATCAATAAAACAGCAGAGAAGATGAAACCGAAAAAGGATGCTGACCCGGTGACGAAGAAGTGTCCGTTTTGTAAAAGTGATATTCATATTGAAGCAACCAGATGTCCGAATTGTACATCAATGCTCGAATAGAAAGGGAAGCTATGAAAGAGAGAGAAAGCTTTGGCTCGAGACTTGGATTTATTCTTGTTTCGGCAGGTTGTGCCATTGGTCTTGGCAATGTTTGGAAATTTCCGTATATCTGCGGACAGAACGGAGGAGCAGCTTTTATACTGGTGTATCTGCTCTGCCTGATTGGATTCGGACTTCCGATTCTTATCTGCGAGTTCGCAATCGGACGAAGAAGTCACAAAAGTATAGTAAAGGCATTTGATGAGCTTGAGCCGGAAAATACCAGATGGCACAGATTCGGTAAATTCGGAATCGCCGGCAATTATCTGCTTATGATGTTTTACACGATGGTGGCAGGCTGGATGCTGGCATATGCTTACCGGATGCTGCGCGGAGCGCTTCAAAATGTAGATATAACGGCTGCAAAAGCCGAGTTTGAGCTCATGACCGGAAATCCCGGTGAACTTATATTCTGGACGATTCTGGTGATCGCCGTGTCGTTTGGCATCTGTGCAAAAGGACTTCAGAACGGTGTTGAGAAGATTACCAAGGTAATGATGCTTCTCCTGATCGCGCTTATGGTTGTTCTTGCGGTCAATTCCGTATTCCTTCCGAATGCGGTGGAAGGTATCAAATTTTATCTGGTACCTGATTTTGAAAAGATGAAGGCAAACGGTATCGGAACAGTCATCTTTAATGCAATGTCTCATGCCTTTTTTACACTCAGTGTCGGCATGGGAAGTATGGAAATTTTCGGAAGCTATCTGAACAAAGACAGAAAGCTCCTCGGAGAAGCAGGAAATGTGCTTGTCCTTGACACGTTCGTTGCGCTGACAGCCGGATTTATCATTATTCCTGCCTGCTTTGCCTATGGAATAGAGCCGGACGCAGGACCGTCGCTTTTATTTATCACACTTCCGACTGTGTTTGCACACATGAAAGCCGGAGCCGTTTGGGGAACGATGTTCTTCATCTTTATGACATTTGCAGCACTTTCTACGGTGATTGCCGTATTTGAAAATATTATTGCCATGACGATGGAATTGTCGGGATGGAGTAGAAAAAAGACGGTTTGTCTGAATCTTTTGCTGTTAACTGTGCTTTCACTTCCTGCGATTCTGGGTTGGAATGTTCTGTCATTTATTGAGCCTCTCGGGGCAAACACCAATCTTATGGATTTGGAGGATTTCCTTGTTTCCTATAATATTCTTCCGCTGGGAAGTCTCCTGTTTGTTTTATTCTGTGTAAAGAAAAACGGCTGGGGCTTTGACAATTTTGTTGAGGAGGCAAATGCAGGAAAAGGAAAGGCGTTTCCTAAGGCACTTCGTGGTTATATGACGTATGTAATTCCGACGCTTATTATCGTGATTTACCTGAAAGGATATTATGATTTCTTCGCAAAACAGCCGGTTGGAGTCCGTGTATTCTGGATGGCGGTTGCGGTTCTGTTTTTATTACTTGTGCTGAGCTTTACCTCACGCAAGAAGATAAAGTCAGGTAAGAAAAAATAATCAGAAAATAAAATGAGTAAGAAGCATTGCAGAAATGTGGTGCTTCTTTTTTGTTGACGATTTTCGGTTTCGGATATATAATGTACTTGCGGATATACCCCTAGGGGGTATAAAAATATAAGAAAGAGAATTGAGAGTAAGATAATGGGAAATTCTAAGGAACAGGAAATGACAGCTTGCTGCAGTTGCAGAAAAAAAGAAAGAGAAGAAAAGGAATATAAGGATTTAATAAACAGACTCAGCCGTATCGAGGGACAGATACGCGGTATTAAAAAAATGGTCGAGTCGGACTGCTATTGTGTGGACATACTGATGCAGGTATCAGCAGCCGGTGCAGCTCTGAATGCATTTAGCAAGGTTCTTCTTGCTGAGCATATCAGGGGATGCGTGGCGGAGGATATCAGAAACGGAAAAGATGAAACCATTGATGAGCTTGTGGAGACGATGAAAAAGCTGATGAGGTGAAGATGGGATATATGGTAACAGGAAATGACGTAATGGAAAGGCTGGAAAAATGAAAAAATTTGATGTGACGGGTATGACGTGTGCAGCCTGCAGCGCACGTGTGGAAAAGGCGGTTGCGAAGGTGGAAGGCGTGACCGGGGTATCTGTAAATCTTCTTATGAATACAATGCAGGTAGAAGGTACAGCAGACAGCGGTGAAATTATTGCCGCCGTGAAAAAGGCAGGATATGGGGCGGCTTTGGCAGGAGAGCCCGGAGACAGGCTGTCGGAAAAGGAGGAGGAGAAGGAGCAGGAATGGAATGCAGAAGAGAAAAGCACGAAAATCCGCCTGAAAACTTCTGTCATCCTGCTGATTTTTCTAATGTATTTATCCATGGGACATGTCATGTGGGGCTGGCCTGTATGGAAAGGTCTGGGCGAAAACCCGCTTGCGATGGCAATCTGTGAGCTGATTCTGACCTTGTGTATTATGTTTATCAACCGAAAGTTTTTTATAAACGGATTCGGAAGCCTTTTCCGGGGAGCACCGAATATGGACAGTCTGGTGGCAATCGGCTCCGGAGCTGCATTTGTGTACAGTATGTTCCTGCTGTTTGACATGACGGAGTGTTATGTTTTCATGGCAGGCGAGATGGGAGCGCATTATCTGCATGGGTTCTATTTTGAATCCTCAGCGATGATACTGACGCTGATTACGGTCGGAAAGATGCTGGAGGCAAGAGCCAAGGGAAAGACAACGGATGCACTGAGGAGTCTGATGAACCTTGCGCCAAAAAAAGCAACAGTGATTGTAAACGGATCAGAAAAGACAATTTCTGCCGGACAGGTGACGGTCGGAGATGTTTTTGTGGTAAGACCCGGTGAAAGTATTCCGGTTGACGGAAAAATCATAGAAGGTGTCAGCGCGGTTGACGAATCGGCACTGACAGGAGAGAGTATCCCTGTGGATAAAGCAGTGGGAGATTTTGTGACGACTGCAACCATGAATCAGTCCGGTTTTTTGAAGTGCGAGGCAGTGAGAACTGGAGAAGATACGACATTTGCACAGATTGTACGGATGGTACGCGAGGCTTCGGCATCGAAGGCACCGATTGCTAAAATGGCAGACAGGGTATCGGGGGTATTCGTTCCTGTGGTTATGGTGCTTGCGCTGATTACTTTTTTTGTGTGGATTAGTCTTGGTGAAAATATGGATTTCGCGCTGGAACGAGCAATTTCTGTTCTGGTCATAAGCTGTCCGTGTGCACTTGGACTTGCAACACCTGTTGCAATCATGGTGGGAACCGGGAAAGGTGCCACGCTGGGAGTTCTGTTTAAAAACGCAACGGCTCTGGAAGAGACCGGGAAAACGGAAATTGTGGTTCTGGATAAGACGGGAACCGTTACACAAGGTAAGCCACAGGTAACGGATATCTGCCCGGCAGAAGGTGTTTCACAGGATGAGCTTATGCAGACGGCAATTCTTCTCGAGAGAAGAAGTGAACATCCCCTTGCCCGTGCAATCATAAACTATGCAGAGCAGTCAGGCATGTCGGCAAATGGTGATGTCTCGGACTTTAAGGCGATTGCGGGAAACGGACTTTCTGCTGTTTATGAACATTCGGAAATCATCGGTGCGAGCAGAAAGTATATGGAAGAAGTGACCGGTATTGATGAGAAAACGGCGGTTATGGCTGAAAAGCTTGCTGCCGGCGGAAAAACACCTCTGTTTTTTGCCCGGGATAAGAAGCTTCTTGGAATGATTGCTGTGGCGGATGTGCTTAAGGAGGACAGCAGCGAGGCGATTGCAGGACTGAAAAAGATGGGGCTTCGTGTCATTATGCTGACCGGAGATAATGAGACAACGGCAAATGCAATCGGAGAAAAAGCAGGAGTAGATGAGGTGATTGCAGGTGTGCTGCCTGACGGAAAGAAGGAGGCAGTGGATTCGCTGAAAAGGCAGGGCTGCGTGATGATGGTGGGCGACGGTATTAATGATGCGCCTGCACTGGCATCGGCAGATATCGGAGTGGCAGTTGCAAGCGGAACGGATGTGGCAATGGATGCAGCGGATATTGTGCTGGTCGGAAGCAGACTGTCGGCGGTTGTGCAGGCACTTGAGGTCAGTCGTGCCACGGTAAAAAATATTAAAGAAAATCTCTTCTGGGCATTTTTTTATAATTTATTGGGAATACCGGTCGCGGCTGGAGTTTTATACCCGGTGGCAGGGATTACTTTAAATCCGATGATAGGAGCTGCGGCGATGAGCCTGTCCAGCTTTTGTGTGGTAACGAATGCACTCAGACTCAGCTTTAAAAAGTTTGGTGCAGAAAATAAAGAGAAAAAGAAAGAGAAAGAGGTAAAGGTTATGGAAAAGAAAATGGAAATTAAAGGTATGATGTGTATGCATTGCTCAGGAAGAGTAAAACAGGCTCTTGAGGCACTTGACGGAGTTGAGCAGGCAAACGTATCCCATGAGACGGGAATGGCGGTTGTAAAGGGAACGAAGGAGCTTGATGCGAATGTATTAAAGAAAACCGTGGAAGATGAGGGGTATGAGGTAATCAAAATAGAGTAGTGGATTATGCCTGAAGATTGAACATAAAATTTTACGTTCAAATTACTTGTATGTGGATAATGATTGCGTTATAATTGGCTGTAATTGATTAAATACTTTTCTGCGCAAAGAGGAATGAATATGAAACTTGAATGGAAAACATGTATAAAAATCGGAATTACGGCAGCGGTGCTGTTTTTGTTTATTCACTACTGGGAAAGACTGGTCGTGGCAGTCTCGCTTGCCCTGTCAGCGGCCAAACCACTGCTTCTTGGCTGCGTCATCGCATATGTCGTTAATATTTTGATGAGCTTTTATGAGAAATACTATTTCACCAAAGGGAAGCTCAAAGATAAGAGGTGGGTGAAGCAGAGCAGAAGGATTGCATGCATGCTTCTGGCATATTTCTCCGTTGTCGGAATTTTGTTTTTAATCTTCAGTCTTGTAATTCCGCAGCTTCTGGAGTGCGGAAAGCTGCTTGCCAAGGAAATCCCTGCTGTTTTAAATAATACAGCAGTCTATGTGCAGGAGAATGAAAAACTGAGAGAACTCCTCAGCGAGGCGGGTATCAGCATTCAGCAAAACAGCATGACGGACTGGGAAGGCATTCTCAAAAACGCGCTCGTGTGGATTGCCTCCGGAATCGGCGGAGTGATGGGTTCTGTATTTACGGTGGTATCGGGTGTGTTTTCCGGTGCGGTCACGGTGCTTATCAGTGTGATTTTCTCAATTTATCTGCTGCTGAGCAAGGAGACATTATTTGTCCAGATAAGGAAAATTTTCAAAACTTATTGCAGGCAAAATATATATTCGGGAATCAGTTATGTGTATCATACATTGAATGACTGTTTTCACAGATTTATAGTGGGACAGTGCATGGAAGCAGTGATTCTCGGCGTTCTGTGCATGGTCGGAATGTTGATTTTCGGTTTCCCGTATGCAACGATGATTGGCGCGTTTATCGGTTTTACCGCACTTATTCCGGTTGCCGGTGCATACATCGGTGCTGCGGTCGGTGCATTTATGATTTTGACGGTATCTCCGGTCAAGGCATTGCTGTTCCTTGTATTTATTGTTGTTTTACAACAGCTTGAAGGAAATCTTGTCTATCCGAGAGTCGTCGGCTCTTCAATAGGATTACCGGGAATCTGGGTGCTTTCGGCCGTCACCATCGGCGGAGGTGTACTCGGCGTAGGAGGAATGCTTTTGGGAGTTCCGATTGCGGCCGCATGTTATCAGATGCTTCGCATGGACGTGCGCAAGAGAAATGCAGCGTAATAATGTAAGAAATCAAAAACTGAGAAACCTTAATTTGCAGGTTTCTCAGTTTTTCAGAGTTGACACGCGACGGGAACACTGTCGGGGGCAGGCTTTGAAGATAAATAAAAAAGGGAAGTGGAAAAAATGGACGAAAAGAATAAATTAGGACAGCTTCCGGTGCCGAAGCTGTTGCCTCAGTTTGCGGTTCCGAGTATTATTTCGATGATAGTCGGGGCTCTTTATAATATTGTGGATCAGTTTTTTATCGGTCACAGTGTCGGAGAACTCGGAAATGCGGCGACGAATGTAGCATTTCCGCTTAGTACCTCATGTCTTGCACTGGCACTGCTGTTTGGTGTCGGTGGAGCGGCGGCGTTTAATCTGACGATAGGACGCGGAAAGCCGGAGAAGGCAATTCATTATGTCGGAAATGCGGTGGTAATGCTTTTTATCAGCGGTATTGTTTTATGTGTGACGACAAATTGCTTTTTGGAGCCGCTTTTGCTGGGATTCGGATCACCGGCGGATGTACTTCCTTATGCGATGGAATACACCGGGATTACGGCATTTGGATTTCCGTTCCTGATTTTATCGACAGGAGGAGGGCATCTGGTAAGGGCTGACGGAAACCCTCGTGCAGCCATGCTGTGCAATATCATAGGTGCGGTGATAAATACCGTGCTGGACGCTGTATTTGTTTTCGGTCTTCAGATGGGGATGAAGGGAGCTGCGCTTGCAACTGTCATCGGACAGATTGTGGCATCGGTTATGATAATCTTCTTCCTGTATCGTTTTAAGACGGTAAAGCTGAAAAAAGAGCATTTCCGTCTGAAATGGGAATATACGGGAACTTTGACCAAGCTTGGCATGTCGAATTGCTTTAACCAGCTTGCCATGATGGTGGTACAGATTATTCTGAACAGGTCCCTTACCTACTACGGTGCAATGTCACAGTACGGAGAATCGATTCCTCTTGCCTGTGCAGGTATTATTTCAAAGGTCGGAATGGTATTCGGCTCCATATGCATTGGTCTGTCACATGGTATGCAGCCGATTTCCAGCTTTAATTATGGTGCAGGAAATTATGGAAAGGTCAAGGAGGTTTACCTGCTTGCGGTTAAGATAGGAACGGTTATTTCCACCATCGCATTTTTTCTGTTTCAGTTTTTCCCGAGACAGATTATCAATCTGTTCGGAAACTCACAGAGCGAAATGTATTATTTATTTGCAGTCAGATATTTCAGAGTATATATGTTTTTCACATTCCTGAATGCGATACAGCCGATATCTTCTAATCTGTTTACATCCATCGGAAAGCCGGAAAAGGGAGTGTTTTTGTCACTGACAAGGCAGATTATATTTCTGCTGCCCCTTATTGTGATTCTTCCTCTTTTCATGGGAATTGACGGAATTATGTATGCGGCTCCGGTTGCAGATTTTGTGGCGGCCGCGGTTTCGCTTGCCCTCGTAAGAAAAGAATTTCACAGAATCAATCTGCTGATAGAGAAGAAGGAGAAAGAAGTATGCGAATCATCATTGTAGGCTGCGGAAAAGTCGGAGCTACGATTGCAGAACAGCTTGTAGAAGAGGGTCATGATATTGCAGTCATCGATATGGATAACAACGCGATTCTTGATGTTACGAACCGTATGGATGTGCTCGGTGTTGTCGGAAACGGTGCCAGCTATTCTATCCAGAAGGAGGCGGGAATTGAGGAGGCAGATTTGTTGATTGCCGTGACAGGCTCGGATGAGAAAAATCTTCTGTGCTGCCTGTTTGCAAAGAAGGTCGGTAACTGCAACACGATTGCCCGGGTGCGAAATCCGCTTTACAGCCATGAAATAGGATATATTAAGGATGAACTCGGACTCTCCATGGTCATCAATCCGGAGTATGCGGCTGCGACGGAAATTGCACGCCTTTTGAGATTCCCTTCCGCCGACAGGATTGATACCTTTGCCAAGGGAAGAGTGGAAATTCTGAAATTCGTCGTACAGGATGGATCACCTCTTGAGGGCTACAGCCTGATGGAAATCGGACGGAAGCTAAATTCCGGTATTTTGTTCTGCGCTGTGGAGCGGGGAGAAGAAGTGGTGATTCCGAAAGGAGATTTCATCCTTCGCGGACATGATGTGGTGAGCGTGGTTGCTTCACCTAAGGATGCAAAGCTGTTTTTTGAAAAAATCGGTGTTGAGACACATCAGGTTAAGGATGCCCTGATTGTGGGCGGAGGTACGATTGCCTATTACCTTGCGGAGCAGCTTGTTGGAATGGGTATACATGTAAAAATCATTGAACAGAATCAGGAACGCTGTGAGGTGCTTAGCGAGCTTCTGCCGGAAGCGGTCATTATTCAGGGTGATGCGACCAATCACGATATATTGATGGAAGAGGGGATTGAGAAAACGGAAGCTTTTGTATCCCTGACCGGTCTGGATGAGGGAAATGTATTTTTGTCGCTCTATGCAAAGAATTGTTCCAAGGCAAAAGTGATAACAAAGATTAACCGCGTTTCTATTGAGGATGTGGTATCAAAATTTGAGATGGGAAGTCTGATTTATCCGAAGCATATCACGGCTGAGTATATTACGAGGTATGTCCGTGCCATGCAGAATTCCCTCGGCAGCAATGTGGAGACGATGTACCGTCTGATTGGAAATAAAGTAGAAGCACTTGAGTTCCGCATCCGTGAAGAATCAAGGGTTGTGGGGACTCCGCTTATGGAGCTGAAGCTTAAGAAGAATATTCTGATTGCCTGTATCAACCATAAAGGAACGCTGATACGCCCGAACGGACAGGCGCAGATACAGGTGGGAGATACCGTGATTATTGTCACAACGCAGCAGGGACTGCGCGATATTAATGATATTATGGAGTAATACCGGAGGAGAAAAATGAATTATTCGATTATTCGTTATATCATTGGCTGGGTTCTGGTTTTGGAAGCCGTTTTTTTGCTTCTGCCTTGCCTGATTGCTCTTATTTATCAGGAAAAAAGCGGAGTTGCCTATATTACGACAGCAGCCGTCTGCGCCGTAATCGGATTGTTTATGACCGGCAGAAAACCGAAGAACAAAAATTATTACGCGCGAGAGGGATTTGTCATTGTCGCCCTGAGCTGGATTGTCATGAGTCTGTTCGGCGCGCTTCCCTTTGTTCTGAGCAGAGAAATTACGTCGTATGTGGACGCGGTGTTTGAGATTGTTTCCGGTTTTACAACAACCGGTGCAAGCATTCTCAGTGATGTAGAAGCACTGAGTCACGCAGCTCTGTTCTGGAGAAGCTTTTCCCACTGGATTGGCGGAATGGGAGTGTTTGTTTTTTTGCTGATAGTTCTTCCGCTGACAGGAGGAAGCAATATGCATCTGATGCGCGCGGAGAGCCCGGGGCCGTCGGTGGGAAAGCTGGTACCGAAGGTAAGGGAAACGGCGAAAATTTTATATTTGATATATATTGTGATGACGATTGTGCAAATCATAATTCTTCTTCTGTTGGGAATGCCGGCGTTTGATGCTTTTACACTTTCGTTCGGCACGGCGGGAACGGGTGGATTTGCCATTAAAAATTCAAGCATTGCAGATTATTCACTGGCTTGTCAGGCGGTTATCACGGTTTTCATGATTTTATTTGGTGTGAATTTTAATTTTTACTATTATCTTCTCGGAAAAAACAAGAAAAATGTCTTTAAAATGGAAGAGGTAAAATGGTATTTTATCATCATTGGCCTCAGTATTCTTGCAATTACCATAGATATCGGGGATTCCTTTGAAAATATCGGGCTGGCATTTCACCATGCGGCCTTTCAGGTGGGCTCGGTGATTACGACAACCGGATATGCGACGGCGGATTATAATCTGTGGCCGCAGATGTCAAAGACGATTCTTGTACTAATCATGTTTATCGGAGCATGTGCAGGAAGCACCGGAGGAGGTATCAAGGTTTCACGAATTCTGATTATGTTAAAAACCATCGCCGGAGAAATTAAGGTTCTGGTACATCCGAGAAGTGTACATTCCATGAAAATGGACGGTAAAGTGGTGGATAAAGGAGTTGTGCGCGGTGTCGGTGCGTTCCTTATGACATATGCAGTTGTTTTTTGCGTCTCTTTGCTGGTGATTACTTTGGACGGGAAGGATCTGGTGACTAATTTTACGGCGGTTACGGCCACGCTCAACAATATTGGTCCCGGACTGATGGAGGTCGGGCCGACCGGTAATTTCGGCTCATTTTCCGTGATTTCCAAATGCGTGTTTATTTTTGATATGCTGGCAGGAAGACTGGAGCTTTATCCGGTTTTACTGCTCCTGACACCGTCTGTCTGGAGAAAAAATTAAAAAAGTTATTGACAAACAACTTGGGTTAGGTTATCCTAACTAATGTAAAGTATATCTGATACGACATTTGTTGTCATTAGTACCTTAATTATATCCTATAGTTCAAGAAAGCCGGTTCATCAGAATTGGCTTTTTTGTATGAATAACGGATAGGACTTTCACGCCGTGGGAGAATTTTGATATAATAGTAACAGAAATTGCGGAGGTGTAATATGACAGTTGAGATATTCAGAGGGCTTATGATTCCTTTTATAGGAACCGGACTTGGAGCATCCTGTGTGTTTTTTATGAAAAAATCCATGCACACATTGCTGCAGAAGGCACTGACCGGATTTGCAGCCGGTGTCATGATGGCAGCATCGGTATGGAGTCTTTTGATTCCGTCCATGAATTATTCACAGCACATGGGAAAGCTGGCATTTATTCCGGCGGCTGTAGGATTTGCATTCGGAATTTTGTTTTTGCTGTTGCTTGACCATTTGATACCTCATCTCCATATCGGCAGCGCGGAGTCTGAGGGACCGAAAAGTAATCTTAAAAAAAAGACAATGCTTGTCCTTGCCGTGGCACTTCACAATATTCCGGAAGGAATGGCAGTCGGAGTGGTTTATGCAGGACTTGCAGTGAATGAATCCGGAATAAGCGCGATGGCAGCCCTCGCACTTTCCATCGGAATTGCAATTCAGAATTTTCCCGAGGGCGCAATTATATCCATGCCCCTTCAGGCGGAGGGCGTGAGCAAGCCGAAGGCCTTTTTATACGGTATTTTATCAGGCGTGGTTGAACCGGTCGGTGCGTTTTTCACTATCCTTGCAGCAGGGCTTGTCGTTCCTGTGCTTCCGTATTTTTTAAGCTTTGCGGCGGGAGCGATGGTTTATGTTGTTGTGGAGGAGCTGATTCCGGAAATGTCGGAGGGAAAACATTCTAACGTGGGAACTGTATTTTTTGCGCTGGGATTTATGATTATGATGATTCTTGATGTGGCACTCGGATAAAAAGAGAAAAGAGGATAAAAGTATGCAGGAATGCGATTATTGTGTAGGAGAAATACATTACCACGAAATTATTGAATGTATAACGGCAGCACTCGATGCAAAGGACCCGTATACGGCGGGACATTCCCAGAGGGTAAGCGAAATGGCAATGAAGGTTTGTCAGCTCATCGGACTGAGAGAAGAGACAACAGAGCAGATTCATATTGCTGCGCATCTTCATGACATTGGAAAAATCGGAGTTCCGGATGCAGTGCTCAATAAGCCGGACAGGCTGACGGACGAGGAGTTTGAACAGATTAAAAAACATCCGACTATCGGTGCGGAGATTCTGAGCAAATCTCATCATTTGAGCGAGGTGAAGGATATCGTTCTGAGTCACCATGAGCGTTATGACGGAAAGGGATATCCGCAGGGCCTCAAGGCAGAAAAAATACCGGTCGGTGCCCGTATCATTGCTATCTGTGATTCCATCGATGCCATGACTTCCACGAGAAGCTACAGACAGGCAAGAAGCTTTGAATTTTGTTATGATGAAATCAAGAAAAATCTGGGAATTATGTACGATCCGATTATCGGACAATACGTTCTGGACCACTGGAATGAGGTAATAAATGTCATAAATGAATAGAAATTTGCTATTTCTGAAAAAATATGTTATGATGTCAAAAGCATGTAATATTTTTGTAACATGTAGGTACCCATAGTTTAACGGATAAAACAGCTGATTCCGGTTCAGCCGATGGGGGTTCGATTCCTCTTGGGTACGCTCAGCCGATGTGAAATACATTGGCTGTAATATTTTTTTTTTAGAGAAAGGAAGTTTTTATGGGTTTTATTAGCAATCTTGCCAAGGGGTTAAAACGGTTCGGTGACCGGCTTCAAAAAGAAAAGCAGTTCGCCAAAATGTTTTACATTGCAGTTGCAGTTGTGGTAGTTCTCATTGTTGTACTTGTTTGCGTATCCTGCAAAAAGGAAACGCCGGAAGATAAAGAAGAGGTAAAGCAGGAGGCACAGACTCCGGATAATCAGACGGCAGATGAGTCTGCACCTGTCGCAGACTACACGGTTCCGGATGTGGCTTTGGAGGAGAACGCATATGTAGAGGTCAATGAGCTGGCAGCGAAATATTTTAATGCCATGACCAACGGTGATTCTGCAACCATTACTGCACTTCGTGATTCAGTAGAGCAGGAAGAACTGCTTAAGATTGAAAAAGAGAGTGCCTATATCGATGAATTTGATAACTTGAAAATATATACCAAGCCGGGACCTGTGACAGGCTCTTATGTGGCATTTGTATATTATGAAATCAAGTTTTCAAATATAGACACACTTGCACCGGGACTTACGACATTGTATATCTGTCCGAAGGAGGACGGAAGTCTTTATATCTGTGACGGCAATATGACGGAACAGGACAGAGAGTATGTGAAGGCTATTGTGGCACAGACAGATGTGGCAGATATATTTTCGATCGTAGAGACCAAGTATGCGGAGGCTATTGATGCAGATCCGGCTCTGAGCACGTTTATGAGTGAGCTTTCTGCAAAACTGGATGAAGAGGTGAGTCAGGCAATGGCACAGCTTCAGCCTGAGACGGAAGAAGAGCCGTCTGAGACACCGGAAGAACCGGTACAGGAAGCAACACAGCCACAGCAGGAGCTGGTGAAGGCTACGGATACGGTCAATGTCAGAGCATCTGACAGTGAGAATGCAGACCGTATCGGACGTATTGCGATGGGGGAGACCATCACGCGCTACGAAAAGAAGGAAAATGGCTGGAGCCGTGTAGATTATAATGGAACGGAAGGCTATATCAAGAGTGAATATCTGGAGTCGGCAGAGACAGCATCAGAAACTCAGCCGTCAGAAAATGAGACGCAGGAAGAACCACAGGAGGAAGCTTCTGTGACGGATATTACAGCAAATGGTAAGGTTACCGTGAAAGAGACGGTAAATGTAAGAAAATCTGCATCTACGTCAGGGGACAAGCTCGGAGTTGCATATCAGGGAGAAACGTTTGAACTGATTATGGAACAGGCAGACGGATGGTGTAAGATTAAGTTTAACGGTCAGATTGGATATGTAAAAACAGAGTTTGTGGAATAAGATATGAGTAAGTTAAGAGTAGGAATTTTAGGAGCAGGTAAAATAGCAGCCGTCATGGCAGACACACTGTACAGAATGAAGGAAGCCACCCCTTATGCCGTGGCATCCAGAAGTCTGGGGAAGGCACAGAAGTTTGCCAAGGATAACCATGTTGAGACGGCATACGGCAGCTATGAGGATATGCTGGCAGACCCGAAGGTTGATCTGGTGTACGTGGCAACACCTCATACTATGCATCTGGAGCATGGCATGCTTTGCATTGATTACGGTAAGCCGGTGCTTATGGAAAAGCCGTTCTGTGTGAACGAAGAACAGGCAAAGAAACTGCTGGCGTATGCAGCGGAGAAGAAGGTTTTTATTACGGAGGCCATGTGGATTCGCTATATGCCGATGTATCAGACAATTAAAGATATTATGGAGAGCGGAATCATTGGTGAACCCAAACTTCTGACTGCAAATCTTGGCTATGAAATGACATGGAAAGAAAGACTGACGGAGCCGGAGCTTGCAGGCGGAGCACTTCTTGATGTCGGTATTTATCCGCTAAACGTTGCGCATATGTTCTTCGGTGATGATATTAAAAAGGTGTCCTCACATGCGGTCATGACAGAAAAAGGGGTGGATGCACAGGAGAGCATTACGATTGAGTATAACGATGGCCGTCTTGCGGTTTTGCATACATCAATGCTCATGGTCAGTGACCGTCAGGGAATCATTCAGGGAACCGGCGGTTTTATGGTGATTGAGAATATTAATAATTTTCAGTCGGTAGCCGTGTATAACGACCAATATAAACGCGTTCTTTATAAAAAGTGTCCGAAGCAGGTGACGGGATATGAGTACGAGGTTAAGTCATGCAAAAAGGCACTGAGGAAAAAACAGCTTTTCTGTCCGGAAATGCCACATGAGGAAACACTGAAACTGATGAAGGCCATGGACGATATCCGCGGACAGATGGGACTTGTTTATCCGTGTGAAAAATAAATACTTTAACAATTTAGTGAAAAAAAGCAAAAAAATCTTGTACTTTGCTTTTTTTCGCTTTATAATAATACACGGGCAAAAAAGGGGTCCACAAATCTTTTCATAAAAGGAGGACAATAATATGTCATATGTTGATGAAGTGATTGACTTAGTCATCGAGAAAAACCCGGCTCAGCCTGAATTTCACCAGGCGGTAAAAGAAGTAATGGAATCTCTCCGTGTTGTAATCGAAGCAAACGAAGAGGAGTACAGAAAACAAGCCTTGTTAGAAAGATTGGTCACACCGGAAAGAGTTATCATGTTCCGCGTTCCGTGGGTAGATGATAACGGACAGGTGCAGGTAAACAATGGTTTCCGTGTACAGTTCAACAGTGCAATCGGACCATACAAAGGAGGGCTTCGTTTCCATCCTTCTGTAAACCTTGGTATTATCAAATTCCTCGGTTTCGAGCAGATTTTCAAAAATTCACTGACAGGTCTTCCGATTGGCGGAGGTAAAGGTGGTTCTGACTTTGATCCTAAGGGTAAATCAGACAATGAAATCATGGCATTCTGCCAGAGCTTTATGACAGAGCTTTACAGACATATCGGGGCTGATACGGACGTTCCGGCCGGCGATATCGGAGTAGGTGCACGTGAGATTGGATATATGTACGGACAGTACAAGAGAATCCGCAATATCTATGAGGGTGTCCTCACAGGTAAAGGATTGACCTATGGCGGTTCTCTTGCAAGAACACAGGCAACAGGCTATGGTCTGCTGTACCTGACAAATGAAATGCTCAAATGTAACGGCAAATCTCTTGAAGGAAAGACGATTGCTGTTTCCGGAGCCGGAAATGTTGCAATTTATGCGATTGAGAAAGCACAGCAGCTTGGCGGAAAACCTGTTACATGTTCAGATTCTACAGGCTGGATTTATGATCCGGAAGGAATTGATGTTGCATTATTAAAAGAGGTGAAAGAGGTAAAACGTGCTCGTCTTACCGAGTATGCAGCAGCAAGACCAAGCGCAGAGTACCACGAAGGAAAAGGTGTCTGGACAGCTAAGGTAGATATCGCTCTTCCATGTGCAACACAGAATGAGCTGAACCTTGATGATGCAAAGGCACTTGTCGCAAATGGCGTGTTTGCTGTAGCAGAGGGTGCTAATATGCCGACGACTTTAGAGGCTACAGAATACTTCCAGAAGAACGGAATTTTATTCTGCCCTGGCAAGGCTTCCAATGCAGGCGGTGTTGCTACATCCGCACTTGAGATGAGCCAGAACAGCGAAAGACTTTCATGGACATTTGAAGAGGTTGATGCAAAGCTTCAGCAGATTATGGTGAATATTTTCCACAATCTTGATGACGCGGCTAAGAAGGTCGGCAAGGAAGGTGACTATGTAGTCGGAGCTAACGTTGCAGGTTTCCTGAAGGTAGCAGAGGCTATGAAGGCACAGGGTATTGTATAACATATAATTAATAAAAAATGAGAACCCTACACATTGCGGGAAATGGCAAATGTGTAGGGTTTTTTGTTTTTTGCGGAATCAATACATAATTCCATGAATGTGTCACTTGCGTATGACGGAGAGTTTGGCTTTAAGGCAACACTGTCCTTAAACGAAGGCAAGGAAAACGCGGATACAGGCAGTGCTTCCGATGCTTCAACAGTGCCGGCAACAGCAGATGGCACGGATGACATGATAAAATATTGAATAATCTCAGGCATTCGGTAAACACTATTTTCAAAAAAGTGTGAGGTGAGTGTTGTGGGAATGAAAGAAAAACTGGCATCCGGAAAAGAATACTATGAGGTGCGACTGGAAAGCATCGGAGGACTCGGAGCAAACCTTTGTGCAAAGATGCTTGGAGAACTCGGAGTTAAATATTTGAATGTCAACAGCAGTAATTTTTCAAGCTATGGTTCAGAAAAAACCGGAACGCCTGTTAAGGGGTATGTCCGGTTTTCTGACGTTAAGAAAGAAATCAGAGAGCATTCTCCGGTGGAAAATCCGGATCTTTTGGTTATATTTCATCAGGCACTGTTAAAGGATGCTTCGGTACTGGGAGGATGTGACGAAAACACGGTTGTTCTTGTTGCACATGATTCCGGAAGGGGAGATTTGAATTTTTCGGATGGATTTATGGGAAACGCCAAAAGAGCGCGAATATATGGAATCGATGCCATGCGTATAGCCATGGAAACGAAGTCGCGTATCAATGTCATAATGCTTGGAGCAGCACTTAAGCTTATGGGAATGGAAGATTCTTCGCCGGGAGAACAGATTTGCAGGGGTACACTTGGGAAAAAATATCCGGATGCGCTGCAGGCAAATCTGGATGGAATCAGGAGAGGATATCAGGAGGTTTACCGGATTGATTGTTCGCACAAGGATTCCGAGGGGGAAACCGCCGGAGGAGTTAGCGATAAGCAACCAAGATGGGGATATCTGACGGCTCCGGCAGGGGGGATTAATCCGTGTCCGGGAAGTACGGTCATCGCTGACCTTTCTCCGTCAAGACAGGGATATATTCCGCTTTTTATAAAAGAAAAATGTATCAATTGCGGATTGTGTCATTCTACATGTCCGGATATGGTGTTTCAATTTAAGAGGGGAGAATTTAACGGAAAGGAAATGATGGTTAATCAAGGTCTGGATTATTATCATTGCAAAGGGTGCCTGCGATGTGTGGATGTGTGTCCTGTCAATGCACTTGTGTGTGGGAAAGAATCTGAAAACCCGGAGAAAAAATATTTTATTGCGAATCAGGAACTTCTTCGTACACCGGATTATTATGAGGAAGCAGGACCGGATGGTTATATTACTTCGGAATCATATTTGACGGAAAAAAGAATGGAAGGAGATGAGGTGTAATGAAAGAACAGGTACTTGAGTATGCTTCGGGAAATGAGATGGCAGCCATTGCAATTAAGCAGATAGGATACGATTTGATGGGATATTATCCGATTACTCCTTCAACACAAATTGCAGAGAATCTGGATATTATGCGTGCAAACGGAGAGACCGACATTGTCATGATTGCTGCGGAGGGCGAACACAGTGCTGCCGGTATTTGTTATGGGGCGGCAGTTGCCGGAGGCCGTGTCGTCAATGCGACAAGTGCAAACGGACTTCTCTATGCCATCGAACAGTTTCCGGTGCAATCAGGAACCCGTTATCCTATGGTAATGAATGTAGTATGCAGAACGGTTTCGGGGCCGCTTTCAATCAAGGGAGACCACAGTGACATTATGTATCTTTTAAATGCCGGGTGGCCGATTCTTTTTGCCAATACGGTGCAGCAGGTTTACGATTTTAATATCATTGCCCTCAGGCTGGCAGAGCGGGTAAGATTACCTGTAGTTGTCGCTTATGACGGTTTTTTTACCAGCCATCAGAAGTCGAGGTGTGTTCGGTTTGCTGATGATAACGTGGTAAAAAGGTTTATAGGACCGAAAATAGAACCTTATCCATTTTGGGATTTGGATAATCCGATTACGGTCGGCTCCTACATGAATGAACCGGATTTGATGAACAACAGATATCAGCTTCATCTGGCGATGAAAGAGACGAAACGTGTGCTGGATGAGTTGTTTGAGGAATATTATAATCTGTCGGGAAGACAATATGGAAAGGTGGAAACCATACATTGTGAGGATGCGAAAAATGCACTTGTCCTTCTGGGCTCCGCTTATGACACGGCAATGGAAGCAGTGGAGGATTTACGTAGAGACGGGCAGAGAGTGGGAGCATTGACACTTCATGTGTTACGTCCTTTTCCGGAAAAGGAGCTTGCGCAGGCTTTGTCAGGTGTTGAGCATATACTGGTGGGAGACCGGCAGGACAGCTACGGCGGTGGCGGTGGAAATCTGTCTCTGGAGGTGCGGGCAGCACTCCAGAAAGCAGGCAGCACTTTGCAGGTGAAAAATATTGTATATGGTATGGGCGGAAAGGATTTTAGCAGAGAGGATGCAAAGACTTTACTTTCCTGGGCGGATGATACTGCGAAACCGGAAATGACTTATTACGGAGTGACACCGGGAAGCCGGGAGAATGGAGCAAAGGAGCCATTGTTTGCACCTGTGACAAGAGAGAGAAGCAATATCGGAGCGACAAAAGTGAATCCGGGAAAAGATGGTAAGCTTAAGGTAACCGGAGGCAGATTAAATGATATAACGGCAATGCCGGGAAGGATTGCGCCGGGACACGGTGCATGTCCGGGTTGCGGTATTTTGGTTAATTTGAATCTTCTTTTGAGAGGAATTGAGGATCCGGTTGTATTATTGTTTCAGACAGGCTGCGCGATGATTGTGACGACAGCGTATCCGCGTACGAGCTTTAAAGTGCCGTATATACACAACCTGTTTCAGAATGGAGCTGCAACGCTGAGCGGAGTGGCTGAGATTTGCCATCGCAAGCAGGAAAAGGGAGAAATTCCGCCTGGAGATATTATTTTTGTGATGGTCAGTGGAGACGGAGGACTTGATATAGGTATGGGGTCTGCGCTTGGAACGGCACTAAGGGGACACAGACTGCTCATTTTTGAATATGATAATGGCGGATATATGAATACGGGATATCAGTTGTCTTATTCCACTCCGCTTGGAGCGCGCAGCTCCACGTCTCATGTCGGGAAGACGCAGTTTGGAAAAAACTTTTTTCACAAGGATATGCCGGCAATCATGGCAGCGGCGGGAATTCCGTATGTAGCGACGGCTGCAGAGTCTCATCCGGCAGATTTTATCAGAAAGGCAGCGAAGGCGGCGTATTATGCAAAGACGACAGGAACGGCTTATATAAAAGCAATTTCTGCTTGCCCGCTCAACTGGAATGATAAGCCGTCAACCGAGCGTCGCGTGATTGAGGCGGCGGTAAACAGTTGTTTTTTTCCACTCTATGAGGTGGAACAGGGAGTAACGAGACTGTCGGCTGACCCTGAAAAGGACGGGAAAAAGATTCCTGTGGCGGACTGGATTTCCATGATGGGAAGAACCAGGCATTTGCAGAAGGAAGAATACAGGGAAGTATTGGAACTTCTGCAGGCAGAGACGGATGAGCGATTTGCAAGTCTGAAAAGACAAGCCAATAGGCAGTTGGAGAGTTGAATCCGGGGTTGTTTTTTCAACGGAAAGGTTTTATAATAAATTACTATAGAAAGTCTAAATATATATGGGTTTTATGCCGATATATAGTTTGGAAACGTTAACTGGGCAAATGGACTTGCCCTGAGCAGAATCAAGGAGGAACAGATATGAATGTAAACGGAGTAAGCGGCAGTGTAAATGCATATGCAGCGTATTCAGCCGGAACACCAAAGACAGAGGCGGCTGCAGAGAAGACAGCAGATGCGAAGACAACCGTCAGAGAAGGTGTGGTTTATGAACCTTCGACAGATGCAAAGCAGGCATCAAAGGCAGTTTCAAAACAGGATCGCAGTGCAATTGTCCAGCAGATAAAGGCGGAGAATCAGGCACGCATGAATCAGATGACACAGCTTGTACATGATATGCTTGCAAAACAGGGTAATGCATATGGTCAGGCAAACAACATCTGGAGATTTTTGGCAAGCGGCAACTTTACGGTAGATGCACAGACCAAAGCACAGGCGCAGGCAGATATCGCAGAGGATGGCTATTGGGGTGTGAACCAGACCTCAAGCAGGATTTATGATTTTGCAATGGCACTGGCAGGCGATGACGAAGATAAGATGAAAGAGATGCAGGCAGCGTTTGAGAAGGGCTTTGCGCTGGCAAAGAAGAAATGGGGAGGAGAACTTCCGGAGATTTCCCAGAAGACGTATGATGCGGTGAATAAAAAGTTTGAGGAATATTTCAATTCCAAAAAAGAAGTTGTAACCGAATAATTAAAAGCACGGTGGGGAGGACATCTGTAAAGGTGTCCTCTTTTTGGGCGCGGTTTTGCCGCAAAGAATAACAGTACAGGAGAGAATAGAACATTGACATTACTTATTACTTTTTTAGTGACTTTTTTTGCAGGAATGGGAGCCGGACTCGGAACGGGTTTTGCCGGAATGAGCGCAGCAGCGGTCATCAGTCCGATGCTGATTACTTTTTTGAAAATGGATCCATATATGGCAGTGGGAATCGCACTGTCTTCTGATGTGCTGGCAAGTGCAGTCTCAGCCTATACTTACGGAAAAAATAAAAATCTTGATATCAAAAACGGACTTATCATGATGGTATCTGTACTGGTTTTTACCGTGTTCGGCAGCTATATAGCAAGTCTGGTTCCGGCAACAACGATGGGCAATTTTTCTGTTTTTATGACCTTTATGCTGGGTATCAAATTTATTGTTAAGCCGGTAATGACAACCAAGGAAGCGATGCAGAATATCCCGGCGAAAAAGAGGGCATTACAGTCGCTCTTTTGTGGTATGCTTATCGGTTTTATATGCGGATTTATCGGTGCGGGCGGAGGAATGATGATGCTTCTGATTCTCACATCGGTTCTTGGATACGAGTTAAAGACGGCTGTGGGAACAAGTGTGTTTATCATGTCCTTCACAGCACTCACCGGCGCAGCTTCACATTTTGCAATCGGCGGGAAACCGGATATTGTCGTTTTCATTCTTTGCGTTGTCTTTACGCTGCTGTGGGCAAGAATTGCAGCAGTGTTAGCAAATAAGGCGACACCGAAAACCTTAAACCGGGTGACAGGTTTCATTCTCGTGATTCTGGGAGCAGTGGTACTTGGATTTTCGGCATTAAACTGATGTGATATCTTTTGGCAAAGGCTTTCGTTTGTTGTATAATAAAAAGATACTGAATTTAAGGATTAAGAGTGGCGATGGTAGAACAAAAAGCAGAGAGAATAAATAAGTTTTTGGCACAGGCGGGGCTATGTTCGCGAAGACAGGCGGATATCCTGGTAGAGCAGGGGAAGGTACTTGTGAACGGACAGACTGCGCACAGCGGAATGAAGGTTCTGCCTTCTGATAAAGTGGAACTCCTTGGCGGGAAAGAGATGAAGGTCAAAAAGGAGATTAAGGGAAGTGCGGAGAAAATCATTCTGGCATTTTATAAACCGGTCGGTGTCACCTGTACGGAAAAGGATAAATTTGCAGACAAAAAGGTGCTTGACTATGTCAGAACCAAAACAAGGGTAACCTACGCCGGACGACTGGACAAGGATTCGGAGGGGCTGATGCTTCTGACCAATGACGGAGAACTTATCCAGCGTATGATGAAAGGCTCACAGAAGCATGAAAAGGAATATGTGGTAAAGGTTGACCGTGAAGTGACGGAAGAATTTGCGGAAAATATGAGCCGCGGAGTGTATCTGAAGGGGCTGGAGCGCACGACCAGGCCGTGCAGGGTTGTTGTGGAAGGAAAATATACCTTCCGTATAGTTCTGACACAAGGCATGAACCGCCAGATCAGGCGGATGTGTGAAACGTTCGGCTATAGGGTGAAGGCTTTAAAACGTGTGCGGATAATGAGTGTAGAGCTGGGGAAATTAACTCCGGGAGAGTCGCGCTTACTCACCGGACAGGAATGTGCACAGCTTTATCAGTCGGTCGAAATGAAGGTGCCGGGAACAGTGAACCGGTAACCGGTTAAACAGTCAATGGGCGAAAAGGATGAAAACATGAATCAGAAGGAAAGAATGAAGGAACTGATAACTCTTTTGAATAAAGCATCAAAAGCATATTATGCGGAGGATACGGAGATTATCAGCAATTATGAATATGACCGGTTATATGATGAGCTAATGACACTGGAGCAGGAATCGGGAATCACTCTTTCGGGTTCGCCGACTGTGAGTGTCGGATACGAGGCTGTGGATGCGCTTCCGAAGGAACGACACGAAAAACCGATGCTTTCTCTGGCAAAGACGAAAAGCAGGGATGAGCTTGCCGGATGGCTTGGAGAGAAGGAAGGTCTGCTTTCGTGGAAGCTTGACGGACTGACAATTGTAGTTACCTATGAGGGCGGAATCCTGAAGAAGGCCGTGACCAGAGGAAACGGAGAGGTCGGTGAGGTTGTGACGAACAATGCAAGGGTATTCCGTAACCTTCCGGCTAGGATTCCGTTTACGGGAACGTTGACACTCCGCGGCGAGGCGGTCATACCGTATTCGGAGTTTGACAGAATTAATGAGGCAATCGAGGATGTCGGAGCCAGATATAAAAACCCGAGAAATCTGTGCAGCGGTTCTGTCCGTCAGCTCAACAATGAGGTGACAGCCGAAAGAAGTGTGTATTTTTATGCATTTTCGTATGTTCTTGCAGTCGGAAATGAGGAACCGAAGGAACCGGATTTTGCAAATGACAGGGAGAATCAGTTTAAATTCCTGAAGGAGCAGGGATTTGATGTTGTGGAATATATCAGGGTGAATGCAGAAAACATCAGAGATGCAATAGAAGCTTACGAGGAGAGGGTAAAGCATTACGATATTCCGTCGGACGGACTGGTGCTTTCGTATTGTGATCTGGAGTATTCTGCATCGCTGGGGCTTACGGCGAAGTTCCCGCGTCATTCCATTGCTTTTAAATGGGCAGATGAGATAGCGGAGACGACTCTGCTCGAAGTGGAGTGGAGTCCGAGCCGGACGGGCCTTATCAATCCGGTTGCAATCTTTGATGAAGTGCAGCTTGAAGGAACAACGGTGAGCAGGGCAAGCCTTCATAACCTGAGCTATATGAAGGCTCTGGAGCTTGGAATCGGAGACAGAGTGACAGTGTATAAGGCAAATATGATTATTCCGCAGCTTGCGGAAAATCTGACGAGAAGCGGAATGATGCAGCTTCCGGATAGCTGTCCGGCGTGCGGGAAAAGGGTTGAGATACAGGCTGCCAATGAAGCGGAGGTGCTTTGCTGTGTCAATCCGGAATGTCCGGCAAAAAAAATCAAGTCCTTTGCACTTTTCGTGAGCAGGGATGCAATCAATATTGACGGTTTGTCGGAGGCAACTCTTGAGAAATTTATTGGAAAAGGCTTTGTGAGGGAATATGCCGACCTGTTTCATTTGGACAGATACAAGGACGACATCACCCGGATGGAAGGCTTTGGGGAAAAGTCCTATAAGAAGCTGATTGAAAACGCAGATAAAGCAAGAGAAACGAGTTTGCCGAAGGTAATTTATGCACTCGGAATACCGGGTATCGGACTGGCAAATGCCAAGCTTTTGTGTAAGTTTTTTGATTATGATTTACAGAGCATCCGTACAGCGCAGGCGCAGGAACTGGCGGACGTGGAAGGCATCGGAGAGGTTCTGGCAGCCGGAATCTGCGATTATTTTGCTAAGGAAGAAAACAATGAGATTCTTGACCGTTTATTGACGGAGCTTACAATAGAAAAGCCGGCAACCGATGAAGGTGAGCAGAATCTTGCAGGACAGGTGTTTGTAATCACAGGTTCGCTGAATCATTTCGGCAATCGTAATGAGCTGAAGGAATTGATTGAACAGCGCGGCGGTAAGGTGACGGGCAGCGTGACAGGAAAGACGGATTATCTGATTAATAATGATATTACGTCAATGTCCGGAAAGAACAAAAAAGCAAAGGAGCTCGGAGTTGAGATTATTGATGAGGAGCGTTTTCTTTTCATGGCAGGAATAGACATATAACAGCAGTCTGTGTTATGATTATCAGACAATGTAAAAAAGAAAACGAGGTTGATAGAAATGCCGATTAAAATACAGAGCGATCTTCCGGTAAAAGAGATACTGGAAAATGAAAATATATTTGTTATGGATGAAAAAAGAGCGTTCGGACAGGATATCCGGCCTCTTAAGATATGTATATTAAATCTGATGCCCCTCAAGGAGGATACGGAGCTTCAGCTTCTGCGTGCACTGTCCAATACACCGCTTCAGGTGGATATTGATTTTATGAAGACAAGTACACATGTGTCGGTCAATACGTCCGCAAACCATCTCAACCGCTTTTATAATACGTTTGGGGAATTAAAGGACAAACGGTATGACGGTTTGATTATTACGGGGGCACCCGTGGAGCAGATGGAGTTTGAGGAGGTTGATTACTGGAACGAGCTCTGTGAAATTATGGAGTGGTCCAAGGAAAATGTCACCTCTACATTTCACATTTGCTGGGGAGCACAGGCAGGCCTGTATTATCATTTCGGAATTAAGAAAATCAGGCTGGAAGAAAAACTGTTCGGAGTTTTTGAGCATAAGGTGATGAATCGGAAAGTTCCGCTTGTCAGGGGATTTGATGATTATTTTGTGGCTCCTCACAGCAGACATACCACGGTTTCGGCTGAGGAAATACATGCAAATGACCGGCTCGTCGTTCTGGCGGAGTCCGATAAGGCGGGGGTTTTACTTTGTATGACACCGGACGGAAAACAGATTTTTGTCATGGGCCATCTGGAATATGACCGTGTGACATTGAAGAATGAGTATGAAAGGGACCTTGAAAAGGGGCTTCCGATTAAAATGCCTGAAAATTATTTTCCGAACGATGACCCTATGCAGAGACCACATCTTCTGTGGCGTGCACACAGCAATAATTTGTACAGTAACTGGCTGAATTATTATGTATATCAGGCTACGCCGTATGAGTGGTAAAGTCTTGATAGGAGTGTTTGCAAGATGAAAGAAAAGACAGATGATATTTCCGTCTATATAAAAAATCGGGAACAAATAGCAAATACATATATGATGCAGTGTTTCGCTGTATCAATGATTGTTTTTACACTGGCATTTGTGTTGAATCTGCTTCATGTATTTATTGTGGAACAGAAACTTATGATGAGTGCGTATCTGCCATCGCTCGTCATCTATCTGCTTGTGTGTATTGTTGATAAAAACATGTCATCATCCAACCGGATGAAAAAATATGTCATTCTTTTCAGCATTATGGCAGTGTTTACGATAGCAGGCGTATTTATTACCTACCATGTGCTTCTGGTAACCTTGCTGCCTTTTTTGTTTGCTACGTTATATGCATCGAAGAAGGTGATGCGACATGTGTGTGTGGCGGCGGTTATAAGCACAGTAATTATTGTCTACGGCGGCTATTATTTCGGACTGTGTGATGCGAATATGGCGTTGCTGACGGTGGATACGCTTGCAAGCTGCACGACACAGGGCGGACAGTTTGTATTGTCGGAGATTAACCCGAATCCGGCGACGAGCCTTATGCTGTTTTTTATTTTGCCGAGATGCTTTATCTATGTGGCATATATGGTTGTGTGCAATAATATTTACCGTATTATCAGCGGAAGCATAGAGCGTGCACAAATGTCGGAGGAGCTGGAAATTGCAAAGACGGAGGCGGAAAATGCAAACCGTGCAAAATCACAGTTTCTGGCAAGGGTATCACATGAGATACGAACCCCGATTAATGCGGTAATAGGTATGAACGAGCTGATTCTGCGTGAAAGCGGCGAGGAGAATATCAGAAAATATGCAGCAGATGTAAAAGATTCCTCGAGAGTACTTTTAAATATCATTAATGAAATTCTGGATTCCTCCAAAATTGAGTCGGGGAAAATGGAGCTTGTTCTGCAAAAGTATGAGATGGGAAGCCTTTTGAATGACCTTTATAATATGATTAGTGTCAAGGCAAAAGAGAAGAATCTGACTCTGGAGTTTGAAATTGATCCGTCGCTTCCGTCGGTCTGCCTCGGAGATGATAAACGCATCCGTCAGGTTTTGTTAAATCTTTTGTCAAACGCAGTGAAATACACGGAAAAAGGGAAAGTGGTACTTTCTGTTAACGGCTGTATGGATGGAACAAATGTGATTGTTTCCTATACGGTCAGAGACACCGGAATCGGGATCAAAAAAGAGGACATTGACAAGATTTATGATGCCTTTGAACGTTTGGATACGGAACGGAATCGTGAAATTGAAGGAACCGGTCTTGGAATGAATATTACGCAGCAACTGCTGAAGCTTATGGGAAGTGAATTGCAGATTGTGAGTGAATATGAGAAGGGAACAGAGTTTTCATTTAAACTGGTGCAGGAGATTGTAAATTATGAGCCGCTTGGAAATTTCAGGGAGAGGTTTGTGAGCACAGAGCGTGTGCTTCACGGTAAATACAAGTTCGTGGCACCGGATGCGCGCATTCTCGTTGTTGATGACAACAGAATCAATCTTAAGGTGTTTAAAGGGCTCCTGAAGGAAACACAGATGTATATCGAAGAGGCAGAGAGCGGACAGGCATGTCTTGACCTGTTGGAGAAGGAAAGCTTTGATATGATTTTTCTGGACCATATGATGCCGGGGCTTGACGGTGTGGAAACCTTCCGTATTCTGCGTGATAAAAAGCTGTGCGAAGGGGTTCCGGTGATTATGCTTACGGCAAATGCCATTGTCGGTGACAGGGAGAAATATCTGGCAGAGGGCTTTGATGATTTTTTGACAAAGCCGATTATTCCGGAAAAACTAAACAGCATGATTTTACGTCACCTTCCGGAGGAAAAGGTGTTTGGACAGACGCAGGACGGCGCGGAGGAGGAAAAGAAGGTATCTCCGGAGCAGATGCTGAAGCTTCTTTCGGAAAAACTGCCGGAATTAGATCAGGAAACGGCTTTGTCATGCTGCGGAGGAACGGCAGAATTCTATCTGGAGCTGCTTGATGATTTTGTAAAGCTTCCAATCAGGCAGGAATTGTCACTTTTCCTGCAGAACGGTGATTATAAGAGTTATCACATGAAGATTCACGGCTTTAAGAGCAGCGCGTATCTGGTCGGAGCGATTCGCCTTTCGGATATGGCACAGCATATGGAACAAATGACTGAAAACGGTCTTCCGGAAGAAATATATGACCTGCAATCCTTCTTTGATGAGCAGTATGAAAGAATATGCGGACAGTACACGGAGACGATGCTGATTTGCAAAAAGAAAACTAAATAAATTTTCTGAGAAAAAGTGGTCGTAAATATACGTCCACTTTTTACTTGCTTTTTTTGAAAGAGCGACATATAATGACATTATCTCAAATTCAAATGATAAATATATCACGACCGTTCGGTCAAAATTTCCATGGAAAAGAGTAACCTGTTAACCAATCAATTTTAATGTCTGAGAGACAGAAAGGGAAAAGTGAATGAAGAAAAAAACTGAATATTGGCTGCATGGATTTTTGTTGGCAATTTTGCTGGCTGTTTTACTGATGCCGTTATCTGTGCATGCAACGGAAACGGTAACAGGGACGGAGGAGTATCCGCTAAAGTGCGATATGAGTCTTTGGGAGCTTGACTGGAGAAATGCATCGGAGGAGATGATTAACCACTACCTTGGTATGGCTGAATGGCAGGAGATTGGCGCATGGCTCATGGACATGTCAGAGGAAGAACGACAAGAGCTTCTGCAGATGGATACACTGCTGGTACAGCCAACTTTTGTGACGGAGGAGGGAACGCAGGAGGAGAGTGAACTGCTGTTTTACGAGTATGCACTCAGCAGGGCAAATGAACCTGTGGCATATGCGAGAGCATATCCGTCTACTGCCTCCGGCTATTGGACAACCAAAATCGTAAAACTGAATATGGCGGGAGTTGCAGTGAATACAGCGGTCATCACTCATAAGATTTCGGGTATCGACACGACGGTACCTACAAGTGAGACGCAGAATGTCACAATGACCCGGACGGTGCAGGGAAACTGGTGTAATATCAATGTTGCCGGCAGCAATCATTCTAATTTATACCGGTTTGAGGATACGGATGGTACATATAATCTTGCCAGAAGTGTCATAGGTTTTGATAAGCCGGCGGGTTATACCGTAAATGTGACATATTCAACGACTAAAAATGCGTATGCGCTGTTTTGGAATCCGACCGACACTTTTAAGACGGGACACAGTTTTTTTGAGAGTCAGTTTCAAAATACCATATCTCGTTCGGGGCTTGAGAGGAAGTTCTATCCGGAAAGCGTGATATATAACAGCGTAAATACGGCGGGATTCCTTAAAAGTGAAGCGTCTGTGCGTCATTATCCGCTCGCGCTTGTGAATGTATATATGAATGCCGGCATCGGAACGACGGCAAATGCTTCAAACGGAAATCTGGTGCAGACCATTACATTGATTCCTTCTGCCTACAATGTGAATTACAACGGTAACGGAGCAACCGGAGGAATGGTGTCATCACAGAATTGTATTTTTGACCAGTTGTACACGACGCAGGGGAATGGTTTTTCAAAAGCTTACAAGGTTTCTTATGATGCCGGAGGAGGAACTGTAAATGAGGCCGGAAGTCAGGCACAGTATGTTTTTAAGGGCTGGGGACTCAACCAAAATACAAGGGTTGATTATGCAGCAGGTGCTTCTTATAAAAGCCTGACATCGGTTGACGGAGGCGTTGTGACGATGCATGCCATATGGGGTCCGTCCTCAGTTAAGCTTCCGGAGGCAGAGCGCAGAGGATATCAGTTTGACGGCTGGGACATCGGAAAGGCGGGGACAAGCTATACACCGGTGAGAGATGTGACGGCGCATGCAAAATGGATTGCAAATCAATATACCGTAATACTGGATGCAGACGGAGGCGTGATTGCCGAGGAAAACAATGAAGTGAAAATTAAGAGTCTGTCGGCGGTCTATGACAGGGAGATGCTTCTTCCGACACCGAAAAAGAGTGGATATACCTTTTCGGGATGGAAAGGTCAGAACGGAACCTACGGTGAGACTGCCAATAATCTGACCGCAGAGAACAACGGAAAAGTGACTCTTTATGCGACCTGGACGGCAAATGAAAATACACCGTATACGATTCGGCGTTTTTATCAGCCGCATGCACAGGCAGGCTCGCTGACGGAATATCTCCCTTTTTCATATGAGAAGGGCTTTCCGTATCCGGCAGAGGAAATACGATTCGGAACAACGGATGCGACATTGACGATTCCGGCAGGAGAGGTGGAGGGTTATGTCACACCGGATGCGCAGCTTATTACGGTTGCAGGGGATGGCAGTACGGTGGTTAGTTTTTACTATAAACCGAATATTATCGCAGCGGGAGAGGAAGAAAATCAGAGTATTCAAATGAAAATAAACGGTGTGGAGTATGAGGTGAAAAAGAAAGCGGACGGAACACTCGGAATCTGTTTTCTCAAATCCGACAGGGAGAAGATTCTGCTGCCTGACTGGGTAAAGATAGATGATAAAGTCTATCGTATTACTGAAATTTACGATTGTGCTTTCAAAAATAATGACAAGATTAAAAAAATTGAACTTTCTTCTGATATCAGTAAAATAGGCAGTCAGGCATTTGCTAACTGTAAAAATCTGCAAAAGGTGATTTTGCATAATGGAATCATATCTATAGGAAACAGGGCGTTTGACGGCTGTTCTTCTCTGATATCTCTCAGTGTACCGGCAACGGTTCAGTCTATTGGCAATTATGCATTCAGAAATTGTAAATCCCTCAAAACAGTAAAGCTGAACGAAGGTCTTATCACAATCGGCGCAAGGGCTTTTTACCGCTGCACGGCATTGACGAAGGTCAAAATTCCGAGAACCGTTTTGGAAATCGGCAATTATGCATTTGCCGGAAATGAAAATCTGAAAGCCTGTACATTTGCAGGCGGATGCAAGCTTCTTTCGCTCGGTCAGGGAGCATTTTCGGGCTGCAGGAAATTGGCTAAGATTACACTTCCGGCGAAACTGACATCCATACAGAAAAAAACATTTTATAACTGTAAAAAATTAAAGACGGTAAAAATCGGCGGAGCGGTCACCTCCATCGGCGCAGGCGCGTTTTCAAACTGTGAAAAAATAACCTCTCTTACGGTGCCTTCCAAAGTACAGGCTATCGGTAAGAATGCATTCTTTCAATGTAATTCACTCAAGAAGGTAAGTGTGAAATCCAAGGCTCTGACATCCATCGGAGACAAAGCCTTTAAGAAGTGTAAAAAGGGAATTCGGTTTGTTGTTCCGAAAGCAAAAAAGGAATCGTATCAGGCATTATTTAAGGGGAAATATTAGAGCAGAAGGAAACCCCGAAGCTTATGCCTTCGGGGTTTCAATATTTTCAGACTGTAAATTTTTGTTTGCCGTTGAGAGCATAAGCTTGATTCGGTTAAGCTGATTTACCTCGCTGGCACCCGGATCATAGTCGATGGCAACAATGTTGGCGGCAGGGAATCGTTTGCGGATTTCCTTGATTACGCCTTTTCCGACTACGTGATTCGGAAGACAGCCGAATGGCTGTGTACATACGATGTTGGCTGCTCCGTTGTGTATAAGCTCGAGCATTTCAGCCGTCAGGAACCAGCCTTCACCGGTCTGGTTTCCGAGGGATACTATGTCACTTGCTCCCTCCGCCAGCTCATATATGTCGGACGGTGCGTCGAAATGTATGGACTTTGTCAATGCTTTGGCTGCAGAGCGGCGCATGAAATTCATGGCAGCAATTCCTGCCTTACAGATGAGAGCCGTTTTCTTTGACATGCCAAGCCGGTCTGCTTTATAAATTTGGTTGTAGAAGCAGTAGTACATGAAATCCAGAAGATCCGGACACACAGGCTCGGCACCTTCGGCTTCCAGAAGCTCAGCCAGATAATTATTGGCTGCAGGAAGGAATTTTACAAGAATTTCGCCTACAATACCAACGCGCGGTTTGCGTTCTTCTTTTATCGGAACAGCATCAAATTCTGCAATCATCTGTCTGCACATGCGATTAAAGGTCGCAAAGGACACATGCTTACGTGATACAAACTGCTGACATTTGGTGCGCCACTTATCGTGGACCGCATTGACACTTCCCGGAGTGAGCTCATACGGACGCATGCGATACACACATCTCATAATGATATCACCGAAAATTGCACCATAAACGGCGCGGATTAAAAGGTTGGCAGTCAGCTTGAAGCCCGGATTAGTTTCCAGTCCGCCCATGTTGAGCGAGATGACAGGAATGTGCTCAAGATTAGCCTTTGCTAACGCACGGCGGATAAAGCCGATATAGTTTGTGGCACGACAGCCGCCTCCGGTCTGCGTCATAACGACAGCCGTTTTGTTCAGGTCGTATTTGCCTGAGAGCAGTGCATCCATAATCTGACCGACCACGATAAGAGAAGGATAGCAGGCATCGTTGTTTACATATTTTAATCCCGTCTCAACAGCGTGACGGTTATCGGAAGGCAGAACTTCAAAATTATAACCGCACACACGGAAGGCAGGTTCAAGAATGTCAAAGTGGAATGGTGACATCTGCGGGCAGAGAATGGTGTATTCCTTGCGCATTTCTTCCGTAAAACTTACCTTCTTGATGGCGGAAGAGTGAATCACGCGTTCTTCGCCCTGAAGCTCCTTTACATGAAGGGCGGCAATCAGGGAACGGATACGGATTCTGGCAGCTCCTAAGTTGTTGACTTCGTCAATCTTCAGGCAGGTATAGATTTTATCACTTGCCGTCAGAATATCATTCACCTGGTCAGTGGTTACGGCATCAAGACCGCATCCGAAGGAGTTGAGCTGAATCAGGTCAATATTATCCGTCATACGGACGTAGCACGCGGCTGCGTAAAGGCGTGAGTGGTACATCCACTGGTCGGAGACAATGAGCGGTCTTTCCGGCCAGCCGAGATGAGATACCGAATCCTCTGTGAGAACGGCAATATCGTAGGAGTTAATCAATTCCGGAATACCGTGATTAATCTCCGGGTCGATATGGTATGGCCGTCCGGCGAGCACAATACCGCGTTTGTTGTTTTCGTTCAGCCATGCAATGGTTTCTTCGCCCTTTTTCTGCATATCATATCTGGCATTTTCCAGTTCATCCCATGCCTTTTCTACCGCGTGATAGATTTCGCTTTTCGGAATATCCGGGAACTCTTTTTCAAGAGCTTTGAAAATTACATCTTTGTCGCGGAATGAGAGGAATGGGTTGTGGAAACGTACATCACCGCGGCCAATCTCTTCCACGTTATTTTTGATGTTTTCTGAATAAGAGGTTACAATCGGGCAGTTATAATGATTGTTCGCGCCCGGAACCTCATCACGCTCATAAAAGAGTGCCGGATAAAAAATATAAGGAACACCTTGTTTAATCAGCCATGAAATATGACCGTGAGCAAGCTTGGCAGGATAGCATTCGGATTCACTCGGAATGGATTCAATGCCCAGCTCATAAATTTTGTGCGTCGAAAGCGGTGACAGCACAACCTGATATTTCAGTTCCGTAAAGAAGGTAAACCAAAACGGATAGTTTTCGTACATATTCAGAACGCGCGGAATACCTACCTGTCCACGGGATGCTTCATCTAACGTAAGAGGCTCATAGTCAAAGATGCGGTGAAGCTTATATTCATATAAGTTAGGAACGTTATTTTTGTTCTTTTCCTTTCCGATACCGCGTTCACAACGATTTCCGGAAATGTACTGACGACCGCCGGTAAACTGATTGATGGTCAGACGGCAGTGGTTTGTACAGCCTTGACATTTGGCCATGCGTGTTGTAAATTCCAGTGAGTTAATCTTCTCAATGGAGAGCATGGTGGAGGTGACAGGAGCAGCATCGATTTCATGAGCAGTAAGTGCCTCCTTTTCATGGAAACGTTCTTTGGCAATGAGGGCAGCTCCGAAGGCACCCATAATACCGGCGATATCAGGACGCACAGCCTCACAGCCGGCAATTTTTTCAAAGCTGCGAAGAACAGCGTCATTGTAAAAGGTTCCGCCCTGTACAACAATTTTTTTGCCCAGCTCACTGGCGGACGAAACTTTAATAACCTTGAAAAGTGCGTTTTTGATGACAGAGTAAGCAAGACCGGCAGAGATATCGGCAACGGATGCGCCCTCTTTCTGCGCCTGCTTTACCTTTGAATTCATAAAAACAGTACATCTTGTGCCAAGATCAATTGGATGCTCGGCAAATAAAGCTTCCTTTGCAAAGTCTTCCACGGAGTAATTTAAGGATTTTGCAAAGGTTTCAATGAACGAGCCGCAGCCGGAGGAGCAGGCTTCGTTAAGCTGTACACTGTCCACGGTTCCGTTTTTAATCTTGATACACTTCATGTCCTGGCCGCCGATATCAAGAATACAATCGACATCCGGCGAAAAGAATGCAGCAGCGTAGTAATGTGCCACCGTTTCGACCTCTCCCTCATCCAGAAGGAAGGCAGCCTTCATGAGTGCTTCGCCGTATCCGGTTGAGCATGCGTGTACAATGTGCGCATCGGAAGGAAGCTGGGAATATATATCCTTAAATGCCGTGATGGCAGTATTCAGCGGGCTTCCGTTATTGCTGCTGTAAAAAGAGTATAAAAGGGAGCCGTCCTCACCAATCAGAGCCACCTTGGTGGTTGTGGAGCCGGCATCAATGCCGAGATAACAGTTACCCTTGTATTTTTCAAGCTTTGCCGTGCGGACTTTGTGAGAATTATGTCTCGTTGTAAACAGCTCATATTCCGTTTTTGTGGAAAAGAGCGGAGACATACGTTCAACTTCAAATTCCATTTTGATATCGGAAGATAACTTATTTATCATTTCCTTCAGAGGGAAAACAACCTCCTCTTTGGCGTTCAGCGCGGAGCCGATAGCTGCAAAAAGGTGAGGATTTTCCGGGGAAATAATATGTTTATCATCAAGCTTCAGTGTGCGGATAAACGCCTCCTTAAGCTCTGACAGGAAGAAGAGAGGACCGCCTAAAAACGCAACATGTCCGCGAATCGGTTTTCCGCAGGCAAGTCCGCTTATGGTCTGGTTTACCACCGCCTGAAAGATAGAGGCGGAAAGATCCTCTTTGGTTGCCCCGTCATTGATGAGAGGTTGTATATCTGATTTCGCGAACACACCGCAGCGTGCAGCGATGGTGTAAAGAGACTGGTAGCCTTTGGCGTACTCGTTAAGTCCGGAGGCATCCGTCTGAAGAAGAGAAGCCATCTGGTCGATAAAGGAACCGGTACCGCCGGCACAAATGCCGTTCATACGCTGTTCAACGTTACCGCCTTCAAAGTATATAATCTTGGCATCTTCGCCGCCGAGCTCGATGGCAACGTCGGTTTGCGGAGCATATTTTTTCAGTGATGTAGATACAGCGATAACCTCCTGTGTGAACGGAACTTCGAGGCAATTGGCAAGTGCAAGCCCGCCGGAGCCCGTAATCATAGGAGAAACCGGGAGGTCACCAAGCTGCGTATAGGCATCTTTGACAAGCTCCAGCAGAGTCTCGCGAATATTTGCGAAATGTCTTTTGTAATCAGAAAAAAGAATGTTCTGTTCCGGGTCAAGAAGGGCTATTTTTACCGTTGTTGAACCGATATCAATTCCGAGAGTGTGATGCTGCATATTCATATTTGCAATCATCCTTTCTTATTAAAATGTGTTTTTTAGACACTGTTTTACATTATACGACATTGATTTTGTTTGCGCAATCTGCATTTGGCTAAAAAAATATAAAATATAAATAAATAATCCAAAAATACTCCGAAACAAATTTACTTTCCTTTTTTTGCATGATAGAATAAAACACGAATTTATAATGATAGAAACAGAGGAGTATTTTTTAGATGAGCTGGCTTTCAAAACTGGAACGGAAATATGGAAAATATGCAATTGGAAACATTACGTTGTATTTGATTATATGTTATGCCTTCGGCTATGTTATAGAATTGATGAATCCGGGTTTTATAAGATATTTGACACTGGATCCTTATCAGATTTGCCACGGGCAGATATGGAGACTGGTTACATGGATTGTGATTCCGCCGGAAGGACTGGACTTTTTTACACTGATTATGCTTTATTTTTATTACTCAATAGGAACCTCTGTTGAGCGGGCATGGGGAACGTTCCGATACAATGTCTACCTTCTTTCGGGAATGTTGTTTACGGTTGTCGGGGCATTACTTCTTTATTTACTGTGTGTGGTGACCGGACTGAATGAAACGATGACAGCAATGGAACTTTCAGTGGATCTGGCAACATATTATTCACTTATGTCCATGCAGTTTTCCACATATTATGTGTGTATGTCCATTATTCTGGCTTTTGCGATGACATTTCCGCAGGTACAGGTACTTTTAATGTTTATTATTCCGATGAAGATAAAGGTTCTTGGAATTATTTATGTCATAATTATCGGAATAGATTTCCTCGGCAGCTTTGTTACAATGTTCCAAAATGCAAATTCTGTTTTATGGTATTTTTCCGCAGCCAAATGTATTGCGATTTTCTTCTCGCTTTTGTCTGCAATGATATTCTTTATAACCACGCGAAAATCATTCCGCACCCCAGGACAGATGAAGCGTCAGCGTGAGTTTAAGAAACAGACGGTCAGAATGCAGAAGATTTCAAAGCATAAATGTGCCATCTGCGGAAGAACAGGGGAAGAATACCCGGAGCTTCAGTTCCGGTTCTGCTCCAAATGTGACGGGAATTATGAGTATTGTGAGGATCATTTGTTTACACATACTCATGTAAAATAGAAGAGTAAGGAGACGGTTATGAACGAACAGCAGTTTAGGGAGAATTTATCTGCACTCACGGAGCTTGCAAAGAAACAGAAGGCATGCGTCAGTGAGGAACAGATAGCTGAGTTTTTCCCGGATACGACAGAAAATGAAGAACAGAAAAAATTGCTTTTGGAATATCTTGCTTCACAAAAAATAACAGTTGGTGAAAAGGCAGAGCTGGAAGAGTTTTTGTCGATGGAGGAGAAGGACTATCTTGCAGACTATGAAGAGAACCTTGCGGGGATAGAGGTGATTGACAGAGAGGAACTTTCCGAAATTATGCTTTCTGCCATTGCCGGCGATGAACAGGCGCGGGAAGTGGTATTGTCGCAGTTTCTGACGCAGGCAGTTGACCTTGCAAAGCTGTACGCAGGACAGGGAATTATGATTGAGGATCTTGTCGGCGAGGGAAATCTTGCACTTATGCAGGCGGTGAATCATCTCGGAAGCCTTCAACCGGAAGAGGATGTCTGGGAGCAGGTCAGCGGTTTTATCGGGAAATATATGATGGATGCGATGGAACAGCTTATCAATGAGGAAGCGGATGAAAAGGATGCAGACAGCCGGATTGTGGATAAAGTAAACCGGGTTGCAGATGTTGCAAGGGAGCTTTCAGAGGAGTTGAGACGGAAGGTGACACCGGAAGAAATCTGCAGCAATTCCGGACTGACACCGGATGAGGTCGCAGAAGCAATGAGACTGAGTGTTAATCTGATTGATTCGATAGAAGTGGAGAGTACAAATGACAACGATAGGAAATGAAAATGATTTTAAATTCGTGATGCAGAATTTTTCGGATGTTTTTTTCGGACTCCGTCTGACATATGAAGAGTTGGCGGAGGCAGATGATACTCCGCAAAAATTAAAAACTGCCGTATATCAGTATATTTTGAGTGAAGCGGGAGAGAATAAAAGAATATGTGATCATGTGATGGAAATAACCAAAGGAAGCAAAACTTACATGGTTTTTTCACAGCTTAAGGGAAAATTCCGGATTATGTTTCCGGTCGAGATTACAGACCGCAAGGGCAAAACGAGAACAGAGTATCGTGAAAAGGTATATACCATTGACCAGATTGTGGGTGATGAAACGGTAAAAGCACAGATTAATCCGGAGTATATCATGGAATATAAGTTTTCTAAGCTGCATCTGGGCGCACTTGCTGTTTAAAAAGATATAGGAGGCAGACATGGATTTTAACAGGCTGAATGCATATGAAAAGGTGGAGGAGAGATGGATTGATGATTTGAAATCTCGAAGCTTTATCCTGCGCCATAAAAAAACAGGAGCAAAAATTGCACTGCTCTCAAACGAAGATGAAAATAAGGTTTTTTATATAGGATTCCGGACACCGCCGACAGACAGCACGGGGGTGGCACATATTATTGAGCACAGCGTACTTTGCGGCTCTGAGAAGTATCCGGTTAAGGATCCTTTTGTGGAGCTTGCCAAGGGGTCGCTGAATACCTTTCTGAATGCGATTACCTATCCGGATAAGACGGTTTATCCGGTTGCGAGCTGCAATGACAAAGATTTTGCCAATCTTATGGATGTGTATCTGGATGCGGTTTTTCATCCGAATATTTACAAAGAGAAAAAAATCTTTCAGCAGGAGGGCTGGCATTATGAGTGCGAGTCCCCGGAAGCGGACATCATATATAACGGAGTCGTCTATAACGAGATGAAGGGAGCGTATTCGTCAGCGGATGACCTGCTTGACAGGGAGGTGTTTAACGGACTTTATCCGGACACCGCATACGGCGTGGATTCCGGCGGAAAGCCGTCTGACATACCGTCTCTGACTTACGAGAATTTTATCGCGTTTCATCAGAAGTATTATCATCCGTCCAACAGCTATATTTATCTGTACGGAAATATGGATATGGAGGAGAGACTGCTGTATCTGGATGAGGAATATCTTTCAAAGTATGAATATCTGGATGTGAATTCAGAAATAAAAATGCAAAAACCGTTTACGGCTGCTGTGGAGACGGTGAAGGAGTATCCGGTGCTTGAGTCGGATGACACGGAATCCATGGCGTATTTTTCATATAACGTATCTATGGGAACCTGCCTTGACAGAGAATTATATGTGGCAATGCAGGTGCTTGACTATGCACTTTGCTCCGCTCCGGGCGCACCGGTGAAGGTGGCACTTATGGATGCAGGAATCGGCGAGGATGTTTACAGTGTATGTGAAAACGGGATTCTTCAGCCGTTTTTCTCCTTCGTTGCCAAAAACGTAAACGAGAAGGATAAAGAGAATTTTTTGGACATACTTGAGAATACGCTGAAAAAGCTGACGGAGGAAGGAATTCCGGAAGCTTCGCTTTATGCGGCCCTGAATTATTTTGAGTTTAAGTACAGAGAAGCGGATTTCGGTTCTTATCCAAAGGGACTTATGTACGGACTTCAGGCTCTTGACAGCTGGCTGTATGATGCGGAAAGACCGTTTATGCACATTGAGGCAAATGATACCTTTGCAGTACTTCGTGAAAAAATTAAAACGGGATATTTTGAACAACTGATAAAAGAGCAGATTCTGGAGAATACGCACAAGCTGATTCTTACAATGCGTCCGTCGAAAGGACTTGAAAAGAAGAATAATCAGGAACTTGAAAAGAAGCTTGCAGATTATAAAGCTTCCCTGACAGAACAGCAGCTTATGCAGATTATCGAGGATACAAGACTGCTGAAGGCATATCAGGAGGAGGAAGATACGCCGGAGCAGCTTGCAACCATACCGATGCTTTCTGCAAAGGATTTGAAAAAAGAGGCACAGGCCTTTTGTACCGAGGTAAGAGTGTGTGAAGGTCATACGCTTTTGTTCCATCCGGTTTACACAAACGGGGTGTCTTATGTGAGACTTGCTTTTGATGTGAGGGATATTCCGGCAGAAATGCTTGTGTACCTCGGACTTTTGAAAAACATGCTCGGACTGGTTTCAACAAAGAACTACGGCTACGGGGACCTCTTCAATGAAATCAACCTTAAGACGGGAGGAATTTCTTTCCAGACAGGATCCTATACACAGGTGGAAAACACTGAAACATTCCGCATGATGTTTGAGGTGAAGGGAAAGGCATTTGAAAATCAAATTTTTGATTTGTTTGAATTGATTTCCGAAATCCTTTTTAAATCGGAGCTCGCGGACGAAAAACGTTTAAAAGAAATCCTGGGAGAACTGAAGTCGCGTATGCAGGCACGGATGACAGGAGCAGGACATTCTCTTGCCGTGATGAGAGCTGCTTCCTATATTTCGCTGTCTGTATGGGCGGAGGACCAGATGAACGGCGTCGCTTTTTACCGGTTTATCAGTGAATTGCTTGCTAATTTTGATGAGAAAAAGACAGAGTGCGTGGAAAAACTGAAATGGGTACTTGACTTCATAGGACATAAAAACAGACTCCTTTATGATTATACAGGTTCAGAGGAAGGACTTCTGAAAATGGTGACTGTAGCCGGACGGCTGGAAGAACGGCTTTTGGACGGGGATAACCACGGTGAACCGTTTACGGCACAGCTTGAGAAAAAACAGGAGGGACTTTGTACCTCGGCAGGAATTCAATATGTCTGCAGAACGGGTAATTACGCAAAAAAAGGTCTTCCTTATACGGGGGCTCTTCGTGTGCTCCGTATTATGATGGGCTACGATTATCTTTGGCTGCAGGTGAGAGTCAAAGGCGGCGCATACGGATGTATGAGCAATTTCTCAAGAGAAGGAACTTCTTATTTTGTGTCGTATCGCGACCCGAATCTTGTACAGACGATTGAGATATATGAAAAGGCACCTGAGTATCTGCGCAGTTTTGAGGCGGATGAGGCTACTATGACGAAATATATTATCGGAGCCGTGGCGGAGAAAGATACGCCGCTTACGCCAAGTGCAGCCGGAGCAAGAAGCTATGTCGGATATATGACGGGATATACCTTCGAGGCGGAGCAGAAGGAAAGAGACGAAATTCTTTCGTGCAGTGTGGAAGATATTCATATGCTTGCGGATTACATTCAGGCAATGCTGGATGACGGGGTTCTCTGCGTAGTCGGAAATGAAGAAAAGATTAAACAGAGCCGGGAATTATTCGGGGAAGTGGTTCCGCTGTTTTAATAAAAACAGCCAAAATATGTATATGCCCAATCCGTATAGATAATATCAAACACTAATCCAAGGGGGTATTTTATGAAAAAGGTATGGAAAAAAGCAACACTGTGGCTGTTCTCCGTGGCACTTATGGCTGCGCTGACGGGGTGTGGAGCTTCTGAAAGCAAAATGATGTCGGATGCTGCGGTTGAAACAGCGACACAGGAAACATGGGATGAAGCGATTTATACGGAGGAGGTCGTTGCGGATAATGCAGTAGCTGAAACAGAGGAGTATGACACTGTAGCGACGGAGGAAGCCGGAACGGGAACGTCAGAAGAGCTGGACAATACGGTTGCTTCTAACCGGAAGCTGATACGCCGTGTCAACATGAATGTAGAAACACAGAGTTTTACGGAAATGACACAGTATATTGAGAATAAGGTCAGTGAACTCGGCGGATACATGGAACAGAGTGATATCTACGGCGGCAGCTATGAATATGAGGGACGACGTAGAAATGCCGATTATACGGCAAGAGTTCCGGTGGATAAGCTTGACGAACTTGTGGGTGCGGTCGCAAAGCAGGGAAATGTCACCAATAAAAGTGAAAGTGCAACGGATGTAACGCTGACCTATGTGGACACCAAGAGCCGTAAAGAAGCCAGTGAAGTGGAGTATGAAAGACTTATGGAGCTTCTGGAGAAGGCGGAGGATATCGACACGATTGTCGCGCTGGAAAGCCGTCTTACGACAGTCCGCTATGAGATTCAGAGTCTTGAATCCCAGCTTCGTACATATGACAATTTAGTGGATTTTGCAACGGTGGAAATCAGTGTTTCCGAAGTTGTTATCTATACACCGACAGAGCCGGAGAAGAAAACGGATATTCAGAGAATGGCGGAAGGATTCGTAAACAGTACCGAAAATATTTTTTACGACATCAAAGAATTAGCGATTGAATTTGTGATTGCTTTGCCTTATCTTATTGTATGGGCAGTGATTATCGGTATTGTGATTCTTGCCATCCGTAAAATCAGAAAACGAAGAAGGATAAAAAAGGAAAAGAAGAATGCAGAAAGAAATGAAAACGGGGTTTGTGACTCTGATAGGAAGACCGAACGTAGGGAAGTCAACACTGATGAATCGGCTGATCGGTCAGAAAATAGCGATAACCTCAAATAAGCCGCAGACAACGAGAAATAAGATTCAGACCGTATACACCTGTGAGGAAGGACAGATTGTTTTTCTGGATACGCCGGGCATTCACAAGTCAAAAAACAAACTCGGCGATTATATGGTAAGTGCGGCGATGCATACACTAAAGGAAGTGGATGTCATCTTATGGCTGGTGGAACCGTCCAATTTTATCGGGGCGGGGGAAAGACACATCATTGAGCAGCTTAAAAAAGTTAAGACACCCGTGATTCTTGTGATAAATAAGATTGATACGGTGAAAAGAGAACAGATTCTGGAGTTCATTGACACCTATCGCAAGGTATATGATTTTCAGGAAATCGTTCCGGTATCTGCGCTCAAGGGAGACAATGAGAAGGATTTGATTGATACGATTTTCAAATATCTTCCGTATGGGCCGATGTTCTATGACGAGGATACCATTACAGACCAGCCACAGAGACAGATTGTTGCAGAGCTGATTCGTGAGCAGGCACTTCGCTGTCTGGATGAGGAAATTCCTCATGGAATTGCTGTTTCCATTGAGAGTATGCAGTACAGAGAGCGTGTAGTGGACATTGAGGCGACGATTATCTGTGAGAAAGATTCCCACAAAGGGATTATCATCGGCAAGGGCGGAAGCATGCTGAAGAAAATCGGGTCGCGTGCCAGAAGGGAAATCGAAGAACTTCTGGAATATCATGTCAATCTTAAACTTTGGATTAAGGTGAAAAAAGACTGGCGAGACAGCGACTTTTTGCTGAAGAATTTCGGCTATAATGCGAAGGATATCACAAAATAGGTTTTTGAAGGCAGATAAGGAATAAACTGGTACACATATTTTCCGGTCGAAAGGCAGACCATATCTATGAGTTCAAAAGATATGGAAAGCAGGTGAGGCGCGATGGAAAAAGAGGAGTGCTGGACATCCTTTCTGGCAAGCGGAAAGGTGACGGATTATTTAAGGTACAGGCAGGCACAGGAGAGCGGAGCATCCGGAGACGGACATGCCTGCAGCGCGGAAAAGCATCCGGAGACGGAGCAAGCCGGTTCTTGTGATAAGGTGAAATATAATGCAGGATTTTATTGAAGTGACAGGGATGGTTTTAAAGGCCGTCCCTGTTTTGGAAACAGATAAAAGAATAACGATTTTGACGAAAGAGAGGGGAAAGATTTCTGCGTTTGCAAGAGGAGCCAAGCGTCAGGGAAGCAGATTCATGGCAGCGACAAGTCCGTTTTCCTACGGAACCTACCGGCTCTATGAAGGAAAGACGGCGTATAATCTTGCAGATGTGAAAATTGACCAGTATTTTGAACAGCTCCGGGAAGATTATGAAGGGGCGTATTACGGAATGTACTTCATGGAAGTGGCTGATTATTACACGAGGGAGAATAACGACGAAAAAGAAATGCTCAAGCTTCTTTATGTATCCCTGAAGGCACTCGGAGTACACTCTATTCCGAATGAACTGATACAATACATATTTGAAATTAAAACGCTGGTTGTGAACGGTGAGTTTCCCGGAATTCTTCCGAAGCATGAGCTTCTCGAATCCACAATTTATGCAATTCAATATATTCAGAATTCTCCGATTGAAAAACTGTATACGTTTGTAGTGTCACAGGAAGTGCTTCTTGAACTTGCGCGTGAATGTGAAGTGTATCGCCAAAGATATATCGGACATAATTTTAAGAGTCTTGAAATACTAAAAAATTGCAGGTTGAAAAACTAGCTTTTGCCTAGTATAATAAAATGCGGTATGCAGGAGGTTGAAATTATGAAAAAAATTAAAATGCTGATTCTTGCCGGGTGCCTGATATCCATATTGTGCGGCTGTGGCCTTGGAAAAGAAGAAGTCGATACAACGACTGTCAGTTTTGGGAAGGACGGAAAGATTACACAAACAATTGTGGAAGATTTTTCTCAATCGTATTACGATGCCGAAGAGCTCAGAAGTGATATTGAGTCAGAAATTGCAGAATATACATCCAAATCCGGGAATGAGAAGGCAGTTGTCCTCGATTCTGTAGAACTTGACGAGGATAAGGTGATTCATGTGGAACTGGAATTTGCCGGATATACAGATTATAAGACATTTAATGAGAGGGACTTATTCTGTGGGACTGTGGCGGACGCATATGCTGCGGGGTATGAATTTACTTCCATGAGAGATGTCATGCAGGAGAATGTGGTGCTTTCGGCGGCGGATGTCCTTGAAAAGGGAGATATGCACATGGTGGTTCTTGAAGAAGCACAGCAGATGGTACTTCCGGGGAAAATCCGTTACATCAGTGACGGGGTGTCGGTAGTCTCCGAAAAAAGAGCAGTGAATTTAAATGAAGGACAGAAGGCCTTCTTGATATATGAATAAAATATAGAACAGTGAGGATAAAGACATGGAAAAATCATTTGAGAAGATTGTAGCACTTGCAAAAAACAGAGGATTTGTATATCCGGGCTCCGAGATTTACGGCGGACTTGCGAACACATGGGATTACGGAAATCTCGGTGTGGAACTGAAAAACAATGTGAAAAAAGCATGGTGGCAGAAATTTGTCATGGAAAATCCGTACAATGTAGGTGTTGACTGTGCCATTTTGATGAATCCGCAGACATGGGTTGCCAGCGGACATTTACAGGGTTTTGCAGATCCGCTGATGGATTGTAAAGAATGTCACGAAAGATTCCGTGCCGACAAGCTGATTGAAGACTATGCGGCTGAGAAAGGACTTGAGCTTTCAAAACCGATTGATGCTTTCTCAAACGAGGAGATGAAGGCATATATCGAAGATAACAATATCGCATGCCCGACCTGCGGAAAACATAACTTCACGGATATTCGTCAGTTCAACCTGATGTTCAAGACCTTCCAGGGAGTGACGGAAGATGCCAAGAATACAGTATATCTGAGACCGGAAACGGCACAGGGTATTTTCGTTAACTTTAAAAATGTACAGAGAACATCACGTAAGAAATTGCCGTTTGGTATTGCACAGATTGGTAAATCCTTCCGTAATGAGATTACACCGGGTAACTTTACTTTCCGTACAAGAGAGTTTGAGCAGATGGAACTTGAATTCTTCTGTCAGCCGGGTACAGATATGGAGTGGTTCCAGTATTGGAGAGGCTTCTGCCGTGACTGGCTCTTAAGTCTCGGCATCAAAGAGGATGAGATGAGACTCCGCGATCATGATCCGGAAGAGCTTTGCTTCTACAGCAAGGGTACAACGGATATTGAGTTTAAGTTCCCGTTTGGCTGGGGAGAACTTTGGGGTATTGCAGACAGAACGGATTATGACCTTACACAGCATCAGGAAACATCCGGACAGGATATGAGCTACTTTGATGACACGACAGGAGAGAAATATATTCCTTATGTTGTTGAACCGTCCCTGGGTGCTGACCGTGTGGTTCTTGCTTTCCTTTGCGCAGCCTATGATGAAGAAAATATCGGAACAGAGGAAAAACCGGATGTAAGAACCGTTCTTCATTTCCATCCGGCACTTGCACCGGTTAAAATCGGTATCCTTCCTCTTTCAAAGAAATTGAATGAAGGTGCGGAAAAGATTTATGCACAGCTTTCAAAGAAATATAACTGCGAATATGATGACAGAGGAAACATCGGTAAGAGATATCGTCGTCAGGACGAAATCGGAACACCATTCTGTATTACCTATGACTTTGAGTCAGACAGCGATAATTGCGTAACCGTGCGTTTCCGTGATTCCATGGAACAGGAACGTGTGGCAATCGACGAGCTTGATGCTTACTTTGCAGACAAGTTTACATTTTAGATTAGGAGAATAGTTGAAATGAGACAGTTCACTTCAGATGAATTAAGAAAGACCTGGAAACAGTTTTATGTTGAGCGCGGACATGTGGATGTAGGAGCCGTTTCGCTGGTATCGGATGGGTCCACGGGTGTTATGTTTAATGTAGCGGGAATGCAGCCACTTATGCCATACCTGCTCGGACAAAAGCATCCTCTCGGAACGAGACTTTGCAATGTGCAGGGATGTGTGCGCACGAACGATATTGATTCCGTCGGTGATAAGAGCCACGTTACCTTTTTTGAGATGATGGGTAGCTGGAGTCTTGGAGATTACTTCAAAAAGGAGCGTTGTCAGTGGAGCTATGAGCTTCTGACAGAGGTGTTTGGTTTCGACGCAGACCATCTGGCAGCAACGGTGTTTGCCGGCGACGATAACGCGCCTCGCGATGAGGAGGGTGCACAGTACCGTATTGCATCAGGCTTTAAAAAAGAGAATATTTATTATCTCCCTGCAGAGGATAACTGGTGGGGACTGGAGTATGGCCCTTGCGGACCTGACAGTGAAATGTTTTACATTGCCGACAGACCGGATTGCGGACCCGACTGCGGACCGGGCTGTAGCTGCGGTAAATATACAGAGCTCGGAAATGATGTGTTTATGCAGTATGAAAAGCATCAGGACGGACATCTGACACCGCTTGAAAAGAAAAATGTCGATACCGGATGGGGTCTGGAACGTATCCTGGCATTCTTAAACGGAAGCCGTGATGTTTATCAGATTGACTTATTTGCACCGGTTATTGCCTATATTGAACAGGTTTCCGGAATGAAATATGAGCAGGATGAGAAAATGACACGTTCTATGCGTATTCTGGCAGACCATATCCGTACAAGTGTTATGCTTATCGGTGATGAGGCAAAGCTTCTGCCGTCAAATGCAGGCGCAGGTTATGTACTCCGCCGACTGATTCGCCGCGCGGTAAGACATGGCCGTACATTAAAGCTCACAACGGAAAATCTGATTAAAATTGCCGGTATCTATATTGATGAGGTATATAACGAAAGCTATCCGCTTCTGGTGAAAAACAGAGAATACATTCTTTCTGAGCTGCAGAAGGAAATTGACCGTTTTGAAAGCACACTCGAGAACGGTATGAAAGAGTTTTATAAGATTCTTGAAGGGAAAAGAGAACAGAAACAGGATGTAATTGACGGAAAATCTGCTTTTTATTTATATGATACTTTCGGATTCCCGATTGAGCTTACGGTGGAGCTTGCGGAAGAAGAAGGCTTAAAGGTAGATGAAAAAGGATTCACGGAAGCAATGGAGGAACAGAAGCAGAAGGCCAGAGAACATCAGAATTTCTCAGCCAAACTGTCTGCGGGAGCAGATGTTTTTGAAGCTCTGGACGCTTCGGTGAACAGTAAGTTCGTAGGCTATGATAAGCTGACCGGCGAAAGTGAGATTCTGGCGATGGCTTCCGGAACAGAGCTTGTGGATGCTTTGGAAGAAGGTCAGGAAGGAACCATCATTGTTGCAGAGACACCGTTTTATGCAACGATGGGAGGACAGAAGGGAGATATCGGTGTAATCCGCACAGACAGCGGTGTCTTCGAGGTCATTGAGACAGTGAAACTTCCGGGCGACAGAATCGGTCATGTCGGAAAGGTGACAGAGGGCTTGGTTTCGGTATCACAGAAGGCCGGACTTGCAGTTGATGACATGAATCGCAGCAATACATGCAAGAACCATTCTGCGACACATCTTCTCCAGAAGGCTCTTCAGATAGTGCTCGGCGACGGTGTACACCAGCAGGGGTCTTATCAGGATGAAGGAAGAACACGTTTTGACTTCAGCTATTCACAGGCGATGACAGAAGAGGAAATTGCCTGTGTAGAGTCAATCGTAAATGAAAAAATCGCAGAAAATATAGCAGTTGTGACGGAAGAAATGTCAATTGATGATGCGAAGAATAAAGGTGCGATGGCATTGTTTGGCGAAAAATACGGTGAAACGGTTCGCGTGGTAACAATGGGAGATTTTTCCATGGAGCTTTGCGGCGGTACACATGTAAAGAATACAGGAGATATCGCATTCTTCAAGATTTTATCGGAAAGCGGTGTTTCTGCCGGTGTCAGAAGAATTGAAGCACTGACCGGAGCAAATGTAATGGCATATTACAAGGCTATGGAGAATAATTTTGCAAAAGCTGTTGCAGAGGCAAAGGCAACTCCGGCAACACTGACGGATAAGATAGCACATATGCAGGCTCAGATTAAAGCACTTACCTCAGAAAACGAGTCGTTAAAGAGCAAAGCCGCAAAGGATGCACTCGGAGATGTTATGGATCAGGTAAAAGAGGTGGCAGGAGTGAAGATGCTTGCTGTCAGCGTACCGAGTGTGGACATGAATAAGCTTCGTGACCTCGGTGACCAGCTTAAAGAAAAGCTTGGCGAAGGTGTGATTGTACTTGCATCCGATTGTGACGGCAAGGTAAATCTTGTCGCTATGGCAACAGAAGAAGCCATGGGCAGAGGCGCGCATGCAGGAAACCTGATTAAGGGAATCGCAGCACTTGTCGGCGGAGGCGGCGGCGGTCGCCCGAATATGGCACAGGCAGGCGGAAAGAATCCGGCAGGTATTCCGGCGGCGATGGAAGAGGCAGAAAAAGTTCTTGTAGCCCAGCTTGGCTGATGGCAGAAATTTGTCGCTGATACTTTATAAAAAAGTATTGACTTCATAGTAAAATCTGTTATAATACAGTATGTACGTCAATGCGTGCGAATAAAATTAACCCACCAGTCAAGGGACTGAAGGGAGGTCAGGTGTTTATATGTCTAACGTAATCGTTAAAGAGAATGAGACTTTAGATAGCGCTTTACGTCGTTTTAAGAGAAGCTGTGCAAAAGCTGGTATTCAGCAGGAAATTCATAAGAGAGAGCACTATGAAAAACCAAGCGTAAAACGTAAAAAGAAATCTGAAGCAGCAAGAAAACGCAAATATAACTAATTTAAATCAAATCCCCGGTCATCAGACCGGGGATTTTGTGTGTTACGGGCTTCTATATCGTAATTTGAGTGCATGTTGACAAAAATTACGAAATAGAATATTATGTTTGAAGTGACGTTAACGATTTAACACAATAAAGTATTATGTCACAGAGAAACAGGAGGAGAAACATTATGAAAATGAAAAAGTTACTTAGTCTTGTGCTGACAGCAGCTATGACAGCTACAGTGTTAGTGGGTTGTGGCGGCTCAGACAGCTCATCTGATCCAGTTGTTACAGACTCAGCAGACGGTTCGGCAGTATTTAAAATCGGTGGAATCGGACCAACGACAGGCAGCGCAGCGGTTTACGGTACAGCTGTTATGAACGGTGCACAGATTGCCGTTGATGAGATTAACGCAGCCGGTGGTATCAATGGTATGCAGATTGAGCTCAACTTCCAGGATGATGAATGTGATGCAGAAAAATCAGTAAATGCATACAACACATTGACAGACTGGGGTATGCAGGCACTTGTCGGAACGACAACATCCGGATGCTGTCTTGCAGTTGCACCGGAAGCAGCAGATGACAATGTATTTTTATTAACACCTTCAGGATCAGCAGTAGAATGTATCGCATATGACAATGCATTCCGTGTATGCTTCTCAGATCCGAACCAGGGAATCGCTTCTGCACAGTATATTGGACAGAACAGCATTGCTACAAAGGTTGCTGTAATCTATGACAGTTCTGATGTATATTCATCAGGTATTTATGAGAAATTTGCAGCAGAAGCACCGAATCAGGGAATCGAAATCGTTGCAGCAGAAGCATTTACAGCAGACAGCAAGACAGATTTCTCAGTACAGATTCAGAAAGCAAAAGATGCAGGCGCAGAGCTTGTATTCCTTCCAATCTACTATACAGAGGCTTCTCTGATTCTTGCACAGGCAGATCAGTCAGGCTTTGAGCCGATTTTCTTCGGATGTGACGGATTAGACGGTATCCTCGGAGTGAAGAACTTCGACACTGCTTTAGCGGAAGATGTTATGTTATTAACACCGTTCGCAGCAGATGCAGATGATGAACTTACCAAGAAATTCGTAGCAGCTTACAACGAGAAATACGGTGAGACACCAAACCAGTTTGCAGCAGACTCATATGATGCAGTTTACGTTATTAAGGCAGCGGCTGAGAAAGCAGGCATCACAGCAGGTATGAGCCCTTCAGATGTATGTGATGCTTTAGTACCTGTTATGACAGAGATTACAGTTGACGGTTTAACAGGAGAAGGTATGACATGGAGTGCTGACGGTGAGCCGTCCAAAGCTCCGAAGGCTGTTAAGATTAAAAATGGTGTATATACAGCAATGTAATAGGTTGACAGATAACAGGGCATCGGATTCGTTCCGGTGCCTTTTTCTGCGCTTTTGTGTTGTGAAGTGCTAAAAAATGTGATATGATGGATGAAATCTATTAAGAGACAAGAGAAAGAGTAGAGGGTTGATTTATGAGTTTTATTTCTTATTTAATTACCGGTATCAGTCTCGGAAGTGTCTATGCGATTATCGCTCTGGGCTATACTATGGTATACGGAATTGCCAAAATGCTCAATTTTGCACATGGAGATGTTATTATGATTGGCGGATACGTCGTGTTTGTAGCTGTGAGCAATATGGGCGTGAATCCATATGTGGCAATCGTGATTTCAATGATGGTGTGTACGATTCTCGGTATTACGATAGAGAGAGTGGCATATAAGCCTTTGAGAGGTACGTCTCCTCTGGCCGTACTGATTACGGCAATCGGTGTGAGCTATCTGCTCCAGAATGTTGCACTTTTGATATTCGGCGCAGACACCAAGGCATTTACATCTGTTGTGACAACACCGAATCTTGTACTGTTTGACGGAAAGCTGACTATTTCCGGCGTTACGCTTGTCACAGTGTTTGCCTGCGTTTTCATTATGGCCGGATTGACCCTGTTTGTTAAAAAGACCAAGGCAGGAAGAGCCATGGTAGCTGTTTCGGAAGACAGAGGCGCAGCCCAGCTTATGGGTATCAATGTAAACGGAACAATTGCACTTACCTTTGCAATCGGTTCTGCACTTGCAGCGATAGCGGGAGTTCTTCTCTGCTCCGCGTATCCGTCGCTGACACCGTATACGGGTTCCATGCCGGGTATCAAGGCATTTGTGGCTGCTGTATTCGGAGGTATCGGCTCGATACCGGGAGCAATGATTGGAGGAATCCTGCTCGGTATTATTGAAAATCTGAGCAAGGCATATATTTCTTCGCAGCTTTCCGATGCGATAGTGTTCGGTGTATTGATTATTGTACTGCTTGTTCGTCCTACCGGTATTCTCGGTAAGAATATTCAGGAGAAAGTGTAGGAGGATTGTATGAAAAAGTTAAAAGCAATGAATAAAAATACCAAAAATAATCTGATTACATATCTGATGGTGGTGCTTGTTTATGCCATAGTACAGATTTTAGTCCTGACAGGAAATATGTCTTCGCTGATGGAAGGACTTCTGGTTCCGATATGTACCTATGTAATACTTGCAATCTCGCTGAACCTCACGGTTGGTATCCTCGGAGAGCTCAGTCTCGGACATGCCGGATTTATGTGTGTGGGTGCTTTTTCAAGTGCTCTGTTCTCGCTTGGAATGAAGGACAGCATTGAAAATGACATTCTCCGCTTTGTGATTGCCATTCTGATTGCTGCAGCTTCGGCTGCTCTGGCGGGAATTATCGTGGGTATCCCTGTACTTCGTCTGAAGGGGGATTATCTTGCAATTGTAACACTGGCATTTGGTGAGATTATTAAAAACTTTATCAATGCAATTTATCTCGGTGTCGATAATAACGGTCTGCATTTCTCGATGAAAGACACGATGTCGCTCGGAATGGAAGCAGACGGAAAGATACTGATTAAGGGCGCGCAGGGAATTACGGGAACACCTCACTGTTCGACATTTACAATAGGTGTGATTCTGATTCTGATTGCACTTGTGATTATCAATAACCTGGTGAATTCAAGAACGGGAAGAGCGGTTATGTCCATTCGTGATAATCGTATTGCAGCAGAGTCTGTGGGTATCAATATCACGAAATATAAGCTGATTGCGTTTACGATATCCGCATCCCTCGCAGGTGTGGCAGGTGCACTTTATTCGCATAATCTTTCCACACTTATGGCGACTCCGAAAAACTTCGGATACAATATGTCCATCATGATTCTTGTGTTTGTCGTGCTCGGCGGTATCGGAAATATCCGCGGCTCCGTGATTGCAGCGGTTCTGCTTACACTGCTTCCTGAGCTTTTAAGAGGTCTTGCAGATTATCGTATGCTTATTTATGCAATTGTGCTCATCTTCATGATGCTCTTTAACTGGAGTCCGCAGTTCATCAATTTCCGCAAGAAAATGATGGCGAAGTTAAAAAAAGAAAAGAAAGCAGAGGAGGCATAGGATATGGCATTATTAGAAGTAAAAAATCTCGGCATTTCCTTTGGCGGTCTCCGTGCGGTAAATGCTTTTGATATTAAAATCGAAAAAGGACAGCTCTACGGTCTGATTGGACCAAACGGAGCCGGAAAAACGACAGTTTTCAACCTTCTGACCGGTGTGTATAAGCCGGATGAGGGAAGCGTGGTACTTGACGGTGTTAACATTACCGGAAAGAGAACGATAGACATTAATAAAGCGGGAATTGCCCGTACCTTCCAGAATATCCGCCTGTTCAAGGATATGACGGTTCTGGACAATGTAAAGGTAGGACTTCATAACAATCATCCGTATGGAGTGATTACGGGAATTTTGCGTCTGCCGAAATATTTCAGGACAGAAAAGGAAATGGATGAAAAGGCAATGGAGCTTCTGAAGGTGTTTGAACTTGATAAGTTTGCAGATGTTCTCGCGGCCAACCTTCCTTACGGTAAACAGAGAGAGCTTGAAATCGCAAGAGCACTTGCGACAGAGCCGAAGCTGCTTCTGCTCGATGAGCCGGCAGCCGGAATGAATCCGAACGAGACGAAGGATTTAATGGACACGATTCGTTTTGTACGCGACAAGTTTGATATGACGATTCTGCTTATTGAACATGACATGAAGCTGGTTTCCGGAATCTGTGAAAAGCTGACGGTATTGAACTTCGGAGAAGTGCTCGTACAGGGAGATACGAGTGATGTACTGAATAATCCGCAGGTAATTACCGCGTATCTTGGAGAATAGGAGGAAACAGACATGGCAATGTTAGAGGTAAAAGATTTACATGTCCATTATGGTATGATTGAAGCCATTAAGGGAATTAACTTTGAGGTTAACAAAGGCGAAATCATTGCGCTGATTGGTGCCAATGGTGCCGGAAAAACCACCACACTCCATACCATTACAGGACTTCTGGCTCCTTCCGCCGGTGAGATTGTATATGAGGGAAAGGATATCTGCAAAATGCCGGGACACAAGATTGTTTCACTTGGTATGGCGCATGTTCCGGAGGGAAGACGTGTGTTTGCACAGCTCTCAGTATATGAAAATCTTCTTATGGGAGCCTACACAAGAAAAGATAAAGAGGAAATTCAAAATACATTACGGATGGTTTATGATCGTTTCCCGAGACTTGAAGAGAGAAAAGGTCAGATGGCGGGAACGCTTTCAGGAGGAGAACAGCAGATGCTGGCAATGGGCCGCGCGCTTATGAGTCACCCATCCATTATACTGATGGATGAGCCGTCCATGGGACTTTCCCCGATTTTCGTAAATGAGATTTTCGATATTATACAGCAGGTGAGTAAGACAGGAACCACCGTGCTTCTTGTGGAACAGAATGCAAAGAAGGCTCTTTCGATTGCAGACAGGGCATATGTTCTTGAGACGGGAAAAATTGTCCTTTCGGGAGATGCAAAAGAATTGATGAATGATGATTCAATTAAAAAGGCTTATCTTGGAGAATAGACAGGGAGGTAATGCAATGGAAAAATTAATTATTACGATTGCCAGACAGTACGGAAGCGGAGGTAAGACCATAGGACATATGCTAGCAAAAGAGCTCGGAATCAATTGTTATGACCGGGAACTCATGAGAATGGCATCCGATGAGAGTGGCATTTCCGAAGGCTTATTTGGAAAAGCAGACGAAAAATTAAAGAGCTCGCCATTGTTCCGTATAACAAAAAATGTATACAAGGGACAACTGATTCCGCCGGAAAGCGATGAGTTTACTTCCAATGACAATCTCTTTAATTATCAGGCAAAGGTAATCAGAGATTTGGCAGAAGAAGAGTCCTGTGTAATTATCGGACGATGTGCGGATTATATTTTAAAAGAATATGACAATGTGCTGAGTGTGTTTGTACACGGAAGTCCTGAATTCTGCGTGAAAAATGCAAGGGAACGTCTGGGGTACGATTCGGATAAGGAAGTTGAAAAGTTTATTGCCAAGACGGATAAATATCGTGCGGACTATTACAATTACTACACTGGAAGACAGTGGTATGATGCGCGCAATTATGACCTGTGTCTGGATGCATCTAAGCTCGGCTTTGAGGGTTGTGTGGAAGAAATCAAGGCATATATGGACATCAGATTTAACAGAAAATAGAAAAATCGGTTATAATGAAAGCCTCTGAAACGTAAAATGATAGAAATAATGTACAGAGGTATATATGGTTCATTTGATTCAACTGAAAAAGCAGATGTTATGTCTGCTTTTTTCGTGCATCTTTTTTATTGAAATTCTTACGGTTCCGGCGATGGCAACAAATGCTTCGGAATCATCAGACACGGAGTGGATACAGTCCGGCAGTGCTGTTTTGATGGAGGCATCAACCGGACAAATTATTCTGCAGAAAAACGCAGAGGAAAAAATGAGTCCGGCCAGTATAACTAAGATTATGACTCTTCTTCTTATTTTTGAAGAACTGGAGAAAGGAACCTTAAAGCTTTCGGATGAGGTGACGACAAGTGCCTATGCCAAGTCAATGGGCGGCTCCCAGGTTTTCCTTGAGGAGGGCGAGGTACAGACGGTCGAGACGATGATTAAATGCATTGTCATTGCTTCCGGAAATGATGCTTCTGTTGCAATGGCAGAAAAAATTGCAGGAAGCGAAGCGGCCTTCGTGGAGATGATGAACAAAAAAACCGAAGAGCTTGGAATGAAACAGACGCATTTTCTTGATTGCTGCGGTCTTTCAAATGATGACAATCATTATACGAGTGCAAAAGATGTGGCAATTATGTCAAGAGCACTTATTATGAATCATCCGCAGGTGTTTGAATACACAAGGATATGGATGGAAGATATTGAGCATGTGACAGGCAGGGGTACGAGTACGTTTACTCTTTCAAGTACCAATAAGCTTTTGAAACAGTATGAGTATACGACAGGATTAAAGACGGGTTCGACGGACAAGGCAAAGTATTGTTTCAGCGCGACGGCCGAAAAAGACGGGATTTCCATGATTGCAGTTGTAATGGCCGCTCCGGATTATAAGGTGCGTTTTGCGGAGGCGAAAAAGCTTCTGGAGTACGGATTTGATGTGAGTCACATATATAAGGATGCGCATGAGGAAAAAATACCGGATATCGAGCTGAAAGGCGGAGTGAAGGAACAGGCTGCAGTCGGTTTTTCAGAACCTTTTATTTATCTGGACACACAAGGCAGGGATTTAGCGAAAGTGGAAAAAAAGCTTTTGCTTCCGCAGTCCGTGACGGCACCGGTGTCAGAGGGGGACAAAGCGGGAGAAGCCGTATATTATCTGGACGGAAATGAAATCGGCAGATGTGATGTTGTTTTTTTTCAGTCGGTTGAAAAAGCGAAATATAAGGATTATCTGAAAAAAGTATGGAATAAGATGCTTTTATAAAGTGAATTTTTTTGGTATGATAAGAGAAATTATGTGCGAAAGGGAAAAGAATGCAGATTTTGATATGGATACTTGCCTTTCTTTTGCTGGGAGTAGCCGGAGTGATGATATATGATTCCAATCGTTTCCGGAAGGTGAGTTATGAAATTGTGACACCTGCGATAAGCAGGGATTTTCACTTTTTGTTTTTGTCGGATCTCCATAACAAGAAGTACGGAGAAAATAATGAAAAGCTTCTGTCCGCGATTGAGGCGTGTGCACCGGATGCGATTTTAATCGGAGGAGATATTCTGACAGCGGCTCCGGGTAAGCCGGTGACTGATGCAGCAGAGTTTGTAAAAAAGCTGGCAGATAAATATCCGTTATATTATGCAAACGGAAATCATGAGCAGAGACTGGTGCTTTATCCGGATACCTATGGCGATATGGGAAGTGAATATGAAAGCCTTTTGAGAGAGGCGGGAATTACAAGGCTGGTCAATTCCGGTGTGACGGATGAGGAGCACGGCGTGCAGATCGCAGGCTGTGAGATTGAGCGCAGATTTTATAAGAGATTTCAAAGGGTTTCGATGCCGGATGAGTATCCCGGTGAAATTTTGCCGCCGAAAAACCCGGAGCTTTTTACCATTCTTCTGGCACATAATCCGGATTATTTTAAGGCTTACAGGGCATGGGGAGCGGATTTGGTTTTAAGCGGGCATGTCCACGGAGGTGTGATGCGCCTTCCATTTCTCGGAGGTGTACTCGGAACCAACTTCAGACCGTTTCCGAAATATGACGGCGGAAGGTTTGACGAGGAGGGCTCCGTTATGATTGTGAGCCGCGGACTCGGCGCGCACACGATACCTCTCCGGCTTTTTAATCCGGCGGAGCTGGTGGAAATCTATATTAAAAAAGAAGAATAGACGAAAGAGGCATATATATGGCGTTAGAAGTGAAATTGCAGGTATTCGAGGGGCCCCTTGATTTGCTGCTTCATTTGATTGAAAAGAATAAGGTGGATATTTATGACATACCGATTGTTCTTATTACAGAGCAGTATCTGGAATACATTCGTCAAATGGAGACGGATGACATGAATGTCATGAGTGAATTTCTGGTTATGGCAGCGACGCTGATAGATATTAAGTGCCGGATGCTTCTCCCTAAGGAGGTCAATGAAGAAGGGGAAGAGGAGGATCCGAGAGCAGAACTGGTTCAGAAGCTCCTTGAATATAAGATGTACAAGTATATGTCTTATGAGCTGAAGGACAGGCATATAGACGCGGAAAAGAATTTTTATAAAAAGGCAACGATGCCGAAGGAAATAGAACAGTACCGTCCGCCTGTCGATTATGAGGAACTGCTCGGGGATATAAATCTGGTTAAGCTGCAGGAAATCTTTGAGTCGGTCATCCGCAAGCAGGAGGACAAGATTGACCCAATCCGTGCAAATTTCGGAAAGATTGAAAAAGAAGAAATTGACATGGATATCAAGACGCAGTATATTGAGAAATTTATTTTTGAACACAGGAAAATGTCTTTCCGAGATTTACTGGAAAAACAGAATTCCAAGGCGGAGGTTATAGTTACCTTCCTTGTGGTGCTGGAGCTTATGAAGGTCGGAAAGATTGATATCCGTCAGGAACATACCTTTGATGATATCGAGATAATAAGAAAGGATACAGAATAAATGGAGGAGAAGAAAAAGAAGGCGATACTGGAATCCGTTCTCTTTACTATGGGGGATTCCGTAGAAATAGGAAAGCTTGCAGAGGTGATTGAAACAGATGTCAAAACGACAAGGAAGCTTCTTGCGGAATTACAGAAGGAATACGAAGAGGCAGAACGGGGAATCACAATCACCGAGCTGGAAAATTCATATCAGATGTGCAGTAGTCCGGAGTATTACGATTATCTGATTCGTATTGCGCGCGCGCCGAGAAAATATGTTCTCACGGATGCGTTGCTGGAGACACTTTCCATTATTGCGTATAAGCAGCCGGTCACTAAGGTGGAAATCGATAAAATCAGAGGCGTGAGCTGCGAGCATTCCGTGAACAGGCTGCTGGATTTTGAACTGATTACCGAGGTCGGAAGACTGGATGCACCGGGAAGACCGATTCTGTTTGGAACAACAGAACAGTTTTTGCGCAGCTTCGGTGTCAAGGCACTGACAGAGCTCCCGAAGCTGAATCAGGACCGTGTGGCGCAGTTTAGGGAAGAAGCGGAAAAAGAAATACAGTTAACACTGGATATTTAGAATCGGAGGGACAATATGAGGAGTATAAGATGGAAAAAGACATGCTTTGTTCTGGCGGTGCTGCTTCTCTGCGTAGAGATTATCACACCGGCAGGTGCTTCGCAAACCGGCATAAGTACCGTTGATAAGGAACCGTCTCTGGCTGTCAAAGGCGGAGTGGCACCTCTCGATTTTTCTGAAGCAGCGGTGGAAAAAGCATGGGTGACGGAGGAAGAGTTTTCTGCTGCTTTTGACACGGAAGAAAGGCAGCTTGCGGTCTGTGAAGGTGTGTCGGACAATACGGTGTCTGGCAATACGCTTTCCGTAAATTCAGCGAATGTTTTGCCGGAGGGTGCGACAGTATATGCCACGCTTGAAGATGCGGCGGATTATTTGCGCACAAGGATGATTAGCCGTCAGGAGCTTGTTACCATCTGTGTTGCCGGAAATAAGGATACGGCTTTAAAGAGCGTGACACAGATTATGAATAAGGTTTACGAATATGATATCAACGGAAAACCGGATGCAGGTGATTACTTGTACTGGCATATGCGTGCATGGCAGTGGACGAATCCGAAAAGGAACAGTGACGGTACCTATACGATACGTTTTGGCTTTACTTACCGGACGGATTCGGATGAAGAACGCTTTGTAACCCGTAAGGTAAATGCAATTGTCAAGAAGCTGAATCTGAAATCGTCCTCTCTCAATGAATACCAGAAGGTGCGGGTAATTTATGATTATATTATGAGCATTATCAGCTACGACACCTATCACTACGAGACGAACCAGTCCTATAATTATATGTATACGGCATATGCGGCTTTGGACAGCGGATTTGCGGTCTGTCAGGCTTATGCAACCCTGTTTTACCGGCTGTGTGAGGAGTCGGGTATCAGCGCAAGAGTTATCTGCGGAAATGATGATGCATCGGGTTCACCTACGCATGGATGGAATATTGTTAAGATTGGAAGCTACTATTACAATGTGGATGCTACATGGGATGATTCCGACACGCCGACACATGTTTTTTTTCTGAAAAACATGAATGATTTTGCCGGACATCAGAGAAATGCAAGAAACAGCGGGGCGGCTTTTGATAAAAAGTTTCCGACGGCATCTGTCTCTTATCCGACACCGGAGCTGGATGCGGCTACGAAGCTCTGCAATTTTGCAAATATTTCGGAAAGCATAACACTGATTGATAAGAGCACATACTCTGTATCGGCAGGCGGAAAAGCTAAGATTATTTTGTTTGTAAATATGGCAGAGGAGGGCTCCTCTGCATGGCTTAAGTGCTTTTATGCATTACAGGCAGTTAAGTCGGGGAAATATGAGGTTTTGATTGCGGATATTTATCCGTCTTATGACAGGTATCCGTCCGGAACGAAGGAAGGCATCATGGACGGGATTATTTCGATGACTTCAACCCCGTGGCTGTATCGTTACAGCTCGGATTACGAAAATGGTATCCGTTGCAGAAACGGCTATGCTGCGCTGACAGGAAACGCTGCAGGAAGTAAGTGCAGTGTCGCCTTTGTGGACGCGGGAAACCGGCTGCGCTATTTCGGTGTGGGCGGTGATGCAATCGCAGCATTAAATGATGTCGTGGCAACGGCGGAGACGGTATCTTACGGCTCGGTTTCGGGAGCTGCGGCAAAGCAGACGAAGAACAATGAGATTAAGCTTACGTGGAGTCCTTATGGAGGAGCCTCCTCCTATATGATTTACCGAAGACTCGGCAACGGAAGCTATTGCTGTATCGGAACAACATCCGCGACCACGTTTACCGATGAAATAACACCGAAGTACAAATATACCTACAGAGTGCTTGCACTCCGTGACGGAGCAGATGTGGCTGCAAGTGCGGAGGTGCCGGTGCAGACGAGGGTTAAGCTTCTCAAAAAAGGCAAAATATATACGTCCGGAGGATATAAATATAAGGTCTTGAAATCGACTTCAAAGACAAAGACGGTGGCGTTTGCAGGCCTGTCTGACAAAAAACTTACAAAGGTACTGATTCCGGATACGGTGACGATAGAGGGGATGAAATATAAGGTGACCGAAATTTCGGCAAAAGCTCTGCAGAACAATAAGAGGGTCAAGACGGTTTCTGTAGGTGCCAATGTGACCAAAATCGGCAATAAGGCTTTCTATAAAGCTGGAAAGCTTGCCAATATAGTCATCAAGTCAAAAAAAATAAATTCTGTCGGAAGCAAGGCTTTGTCGGGAATATCGGGCAAGGCAGAAATCAGAGTTCCTTCGGCAAGACTTTCAAAGTACAAAAAACTTTTTGCCGGAAAAGGACAGAAGGCATCTGTCAGGATAAAGAAATAGAATGAGAAAGATTTCCTGTTCATATAATTAGTAGTGAAAGTATGTGAGCGGTGGTTTGAAAAATGAAAACCATAAGGAAATGGAAAAAAAGTATATATAGCATGGTTGTCCTGTGTGCTGTCCTGATAGTGACGGCTGCAGAGACGGTACATGCTGTGGAACTGCCATTATACGCCCGTTCGTCGCTTCTTATGGATGCGTCAAACGGGCGCGTTTTGTATGAAGAAAACGGTTATAAGGTCATGCCTATGGCTTCGACGACAAAAATCATGACCTGTATTCTGGCTCTCGAATGGCTGGAAGAGTGCACGGAGGAAGAATCTTCGGTACCGGTGGTGATTTCACAATATGCTGCGCGTATGCCGAAGGTTCGTCTTGGAATGCAGGCAGGAGAAGAGTACGATTTGGAAGACCTGCTTTATTCTCTGATGCTGGAATCTCATAATGACACGGCGGTTGCGATTGCAGAGCACATAGACGGAAGTGTGGAAGTTTTTGCAAAGCGGATGAATGAGAAGGCAAAAATGCTTGGCTGCAGTCATACCAATTTCATCACACCCAACGGGCTTGATGCCGAGAAAAAAGGAAAAATGCATTCAACGACTGCCTATGACCTTGGACTGATTGCGTCCTATGCCATTCAAAACAGCAGATTTCTGGAGATTATTTCAACGAGGAGCTATTCTTTTTCGGAGAGGACTAAGGGAAAAAGCTTTCAGGTAAATAATAAAAACCGATTTCTTGATATGATGGAGGGGGCAATCGGTATCAAGACCGGATTTACCTGCGGCGCAGGTTATTGCTTTGTAGGAGCCCTGAAACAGGGGGATAAAACGCTGGTTTCCGTAGTCCTCGGCAGCGGATGGCCTCCAAACAAAAACTGGAAGTGGACGGATACGCGCACCCTGATGGAATACGGTATCACGGAATATGAGAGCAAAGACCTGGAAAAGAAATATGTGTATGAGCCGGTCGCGGTGGCGGACGGTGTGAAGGATAAGGCGGAGCTTGTTGTGGAGGAAAAAAAGGAGGGGGAGCTTACGCTGCTTTTATCGGAAAAGGACGAAACCATGGTAAAAAGGGAACTGCAAAAGGAAATCCAGGCACCGGTGCAGAAGGGAACCGTGGTAGGCTATGAATGCTATTATGTCAATGGGGAGCTTTATAAAAAATATAAAATTTTGACCGCAGAATCTGTGGAATTACGCACATATTTCTATTGTCTATGCCAAATTTTTATGTTATACTTTTAATCGAATGTGGTGTGCAGGGAAACTTTGCGCATACATAATCTAGTTATTCATAAATTAATATAAAATGGAGGTCCAAAACATGAGTAATTCTTCAAAAGCGAGTCAAAGAATTGCAGCTTTACTCGACGACAACAGTTTCGTTGAAATTGGAGCTATGGTTACTGCCAGAGCGACAGATTTCAATATGAAACCAACAGAAACTCCTTCTGACGGTGTTGTAACCGGTTACGGAGTGATTGAAGGCAACCTTGTGTATGTTTACAGCCAGGATGCATCCGTTATGAACGGAAGCGTAGGCGAAATGCATGCGAAAAAGATTGCCAACCTCTATGATCTGGCTCTTAAGACAGGTGCACCGGTCATCGGTCTTATTGATTCAGCCGGACTTAGACTTCAGGAGGCAACAGATGCAATGAATGCCTTCGGTGAAATCTATATGAAGCAGACAATGGCTTCAGGTGTGGTTCCGCAGATCACAGCAGTTTTCGGTAACTGCGGCGGTGGACTTGCCCTGATTCCTGCATTGACAGATTTCACATTCATGGAAGGAAAGAATGCAAAATTATTTGTAAACTCTCCTAATGCACTTGACGGAAACTATACAGAAAAATGCGACACAGCTTCCGCTGATTTCCAGAGCGCAGAAGCAGGACTTGTTGATGTAGTGGCTGACGAAGCTGAAATCTTCGCACAGATGAGACAGCTTGTAGCAATGCTTCCGTCCAACAATGAAGATGATATGTCTTACGAGGATTGCACAGATGATTTGAACAGAGCAAGTGCGAACCTTTCTGCATGTGCCGGAGATACATCCGTAGCATTATCTGAAATTGCAGATGATAATGTTTTCTTTGAGGTAAAAGCAGCATATGCAAAGAATATGGTGACAGGATTTATCCGTTTGAACGGATCTACAGTAGGCTGTGTGGCTAACCGTAGTGAAGTGATTGGCGAGGACGGCAAAGTGGCAGAGAAGCTTGATGCTGTTCTTACTCCGGACGGATGTGCAAAAGCAGCAGAGTTTATTACATTCTGCGATGCTTTCAATATTCCGGTTCTCTCTCTTACAAATGTTAAGGGATACGCAGCATGTACATGCTGTGAAAAGAAGATTGCAAAAGCGGCTGCAAAGCTTACATATGCATTTGCCAATGCAACAGTTCCGAAGGTAAACGTAATCGTTGGAAAAGCTCTCGGAACACCTGCTATTGCAATGAACTCAAAAGCAATCGGTGCTGACCTTACAATTGCATGGTCAAACGCTGAAATCGGCGCAATGAATGCAAATGATGCTGCACAGATTATGTATAGCGGTGAAGGCGCAGATGTTATTAAAGAAAAAGCGGCTGAGTATGCAGCTCTTCAGACAAGTGCAACCGGTGCTGCAAAGAGAGGATATGTGGATCAGGTTATCGAAGCGGCTGACACACGTAAGTATGTAGTGGGCGCGTTCGAGATGCTGTTCGCAAAAAGGGAAGACCGCCCGGCTAAAAAACACGGTACAGTTTAAGAAAGGATGTACTTAATATGAAGAAAAGATTATTAGTATTAGGTATGATTGCCTGCCTTTTCGGTCTGACAGCGTGTGAGAGCCAGGAAGCAGATACCCTGACAACAGAGGATTATACTGCCATCCAGGTTGCAGATTATTACATCGAACAGGTGAATCAGATTGTAGAGCAGGGTCAGGTGGACGAGTATGTGGCACAGGATGAAGAACTCAAGCCTATATTCGACAACTGGCAAAGCGGTATGGAAGAGTTAGGCGATTATGTCGAAACGACCGGACACGAGGTGAAAATTGACGGAAGCGAAGTGATTGTCAATACGGAAATCATGGGTTCTACCCTTGATCCGAAAGGAAACCCGAGAACGGCCGATGTTGAGCTTATTTATAATCAAAAAGAAGCAATTATTATCTCCATGGCTGTAAACGTAAATTACACAATGGGTGAAAAGATGACGAATGCAGCTTTAAATACACTTCTCGGTATGGGAACCGTATTTATTGTGCTTATTCTTATCAGTCTGATTATCTCATGCTTCTCACTGATTCCGAAAATCCAGAGTATGTTTGGAAAGAAGGAAAAGAAGTCTGAGGCTGAAAAAGCGGTAGATAATACGATTGCACAGATTATTGAGGCAGAAGAAGCAGATGACACAGAACTTATCGCAGTTATTTCTGCAGCAATTACTGCTTATGAAGCAGCAAACGGAGGTTCTTCAGATGGCGTTGTTATCAGAAGCATCCGTAAAGTAAACAGAAACAAATGGCAGAATGCCTAATTAACAGGAGGATATTAAAATGAAAAATTATACAATTACCGTTAACGGAAACGTATACGATGTAGTAGTTGAAGAAGGTGCTGCTTCAGGTGCTGTTGCAGCAGCTCCTAAGGCTGCACCAAAGGCAGCTCCGAAAGCAGCTCCGGTAGCCGCACCAAAGGCTTCAGGCGCAGCAGGCAGTATCAAAGTTGAAGCAGGTGCAGCAGGTAAAGTATTTAAGGTAGAAGCAAGCGTAGGTCAGGCAGTTAAGAGAGGCGATGCAGTGATTATTCTTGAAGCAATGAAGATGGAAATCCCTGTTGTTGCTCCGGAAGACGGAACAATTGCCAGCATTGATGTAGCAGTCGGCGATGCTGTAGAAGCAGGTGCTACTCTTGCAACATTAAACTAATATGTCTTTGATTTGAAATCAAAGGGCAAATAACAGGAGGTCGAAAAATGGATTACATTATTAATACATTGGATAATCTTGTACATCAGACGGCTTTCTTCAATCTTACAATCGGAAACTATATTATGATTGTCGTAGCATGTGTATTCTTGTATCTTGCAATTCGACATGAATTTGAGCCGTTGCTTCTGGTTCCGATTGCATTTGGTATGCTCCTGGTAAATATTTATCCGGACATCATGCTGAGCATTGAAGATTCCTCTAACGGAGTCGGTGGTCTTTTGTATTATTTTTATCTTTTAGATGAATGGGCTATTATGCCGTCCCTCATCTTCATGGGTGTAGGTGCGATGACAGACTTTGGTCCGCTTATCGCTAACCCGAAGAGCTTCCTGCTCGGTGCAGCAGCTCAGTTCGGTATTTTCGCAGCTTATTTCGGAGCGATTGCTCTCGGATTCAATGATAAAGCTGCAGCAGCTATTTCCATCATCGGTGGTGCTGACGGTCCGACATCTATTTTCCTTGCAACGAAATTGTCGCAGACGGCACTTCTCGGACCAATCGCCGTGGCAGCATATTCATATATGTCACTTGTTCCGATTATCCAGCCGCCGATTATGAAATTACTTACAACAGAAAAAGAACGTAAGATTAAAATGGGACAGCTTCGTCCGATTTCTAAGCTTGAGAGAATTTTATTCCCGATTATCGTTACTATTGTTGTAGCCTTAATTCTTCCGACAACAGCTCCGCTTGTTGGTATGCTGATGCTCGGTAACCTGTTCAGAGAGTCTGGCGTTGTTCGTCAGTTGACAGAGACAGCGTCCAATGCACTTATGTACATCGTAGTTATTTTGCTTGGTACATCTGTAGGTGCTACTACAAGTGCGGAAGCATTCCTGAATATGGATACATTAAAGATTGTTGCACTTGGTCTGATTGCGTTTGCTTTCGGTACTGCAGCAGGTGTATTATTCGGTAAATTAATGTGTATCGTAACGAAAGGCCAGGTAAATCCGCTGATTGGTTCTGCAGGAGTTTCCGCAGTTCCTATGGCAGCCAGAGTATCCCAGAAGGTTGGTGCAGAGGCAGATCCTACGAACTTCCTTCTCATGCATGCGATGGGACCTAACGTTGCCGGAGTTGTAGGTACAGCCGTAGCAGCCGGAACATTCATGGCTGTATTCGGAGTATTCTAAATTAAATTAAAAACAGGAGGAAAAAATAAATGGCAGAAAAGAAACCGGTAAAGATTACCGAAACCATATTACGTGATGCGCATCAGTCACTGATCGCAACAAGAATGCCAACGGAATTCATGCTTCCTATTTTAGGAAAGCTGGACAAAGTAGGATACAATTCTCTTGAGTGCTGGGGTGGTGCAACATTCGACGCTTCCCTTCGTTTCTTAAAGGAAGATCCATGGGACAGACTCAGAAAGATTAAAGACGGATGTCCGAATACTCCTCTTCAGATGTTATTCAGAGGACAGAACATTTTAGGTTACAGACCATATGCAGATGACGTTGTAGACGCATTTGTAGAGAAATCAGTTGCTAACGGTATTGATATCATTCGTATTTTTGACTGTCTCAATGACCTTCGCAATTTGGAAGAGGCTGTAAAAGCTACTAACAAGATTAAACAGCGTGAAGGAAGAGGTCATGCACAGATTGCTCTTTCTTATACACTTGGCGATGCTTATACAATGGAATACTGGACTGACATGGCTAAGAAAATTGAAGAGATGGGTGCAGACTCCATCTGTATCAAGGATATGGCAGGTCTTTTAGTACCGTATAAAGCAGCAGAGCTTATTAAATCAATGAAAGAAGTTACAAAACTTCCGATTCAGTTACATACACACTACACATCAGGTGTCGCTTCCATGACATACTTAAAAGCAGTAGAAGCCGGTGTAGATGTAATTGACTGTGCAATGAGTCCGTTCGCACTCGGAACATCCCAGCCTGCAACAGAGGTTATGGTTGAGACATTCAAGGGAACAGAGTATGACACAGGACTTGACCAGAACTTACTGGCAGAAATTGCTGATTACTTCAGACCATACAGAGATGAGTGCCTTGCATCAGGTCTCTTAAATCCGAAGGTTATGGGTGTTGATATTAAGACATTATTATATCAGGTACCGGGCGGAATGCTTTCTAACATGGTTAGCCAGTTAAAAGAGCAGAATGCAGAAGACAGATACTATGATGTATTAAAAGAGATTCCTGCAGTTCGTAAGGACCTTGGTGAACCGCCACTTGTTACACCTTCTTCACAGATCGTTGGTACACAGGCTGTATTCAATGTTCTTATGGGTGAAAGATACAAAATGGCTACTGACCAGACAAAAGACGTTTTACGAGGTAAATATGGTCAGACAGTAAAACCTATGAGCCAGGAAGTTATTGATAAAGTTATTCCGGGAGAAGAGAGAATTACATGTCGTCCGGCAGACCTTATCGAGAACGAAATGGAGAAACTGGAATCAGAAATGAAAGAATGGAAACAGCAGGATGAGGACGTATTATCATACGCATTATTCCCGCAGGTTGCAACAGATTTCTTCAAGTATCGTAAAGCACAGCAGGATAAAGTGGATTTATCCAAAGCTGATACAGAAAACGGTGCTTATCCGGTTTAATCTGACATAAGAGATAATAAGAGGAGCTCCTGCATATTGTAGGAGCTCTTTTTGTTCTTGCAAAAAATAAGGAAAGCTGTTAGAGTAAATGGAAAAAACGGGGTGAAAAAATGAAAGAATACACGCCATATGAAAGAAAAATATATTATTATGAAACAGATCAGATGAAAATCGTCCATCATTCCAATTATATACGCTGGTTTGAGGAAGCCCGTATTGATTTTATGAAAAAAATGGGGCTACCATATGATGAAATAGAAAAAAGAGGGATTCTGATTCCCGTACTTGAAGCTTCTTGCCGGTATAAAAAAGCGTTCCGCTATGGGGGAAACCTTTATGATACGCATCAGACTCCGGAAGTTCAAAGGCGTTAAGTTTAGTATTTCCTATGAAGTTTACAACCGTGAGACAGGAGAACTTCACGCAACGGGAAGCTCTGAACACGGATTTGTGGACAGGAACCTGAGACCTGTCCATCTAAAGAGAGATTATCCGGATATATATGAATGCTTCGCAGCGGCTGTTTATGATGAAAATGAAGCCGAGTAGTTCACATAATGTTGACAAAAGAGAAAAAACAGACTAGAATAACAAGCGTTATGATACATGTGTTATCCTGGTCTATTTTTATGAGGTGAAAACAATGGCGAGAAAGATAAGTATTACAAAAGAAATGATTCAGAATGCAGCATTTGAAATTGCTAAAACGGAAGGCTTGGAAAGTGTTACGGCGAGAAGACTTGCGGATAAGGCAGGCTGTTCCACGCAACCGATTTTCCGTATATATGAGAATATGCAGCAGCTTCATGAAGAAGTGTTTGACATGGCAATCCGGTTTTTCTCGGATTTTTATACAGATTACTGCAGGGGGCATGAGACGGAGGAAAAGCCGTTTGTGCGCTTTGGAATGGCATACATCGACTTCGCGGTAAAGCATTCCCGGCTTTTTTACCTTTTGTTTTTGTCGAAGGAACGATACGGAAAGAGCCTCTATGAGCTTTTGAACGGCTCGACGGGAGCTTTTATGAAAGAAATTGCGAGGGCAAAGGCTCTCGGAGTCAAAGATCCGGGTGAGCTTTTTATGAAGATGTGGATATTCATTCATGGGGCGGCGAGTATGGCGATTACAGGCGACTATGATCTTCCAGAGGCAGAGACACTTCGTCTGCTCAGGGAAACCTATGAAAAGAATGAAAAATAGTTTTGAAAAAGACTGAGAAGATATGAGGAATTGATATGGCAAAGACGGTAGATATTATCAGCAGAATAGAAATGAAATACGATAAGCTGAGTAAAGGGCAGAAGAAAATTGCGGCTTTTATTATGGAACACTATGACAGTGCTGTTTTCATGACTGCAGCAAAGCTTGGAGCGGAAATTAATGTCAGCGAATCGACAGTAGTCCGGTTTGCGTCGGTGCTTGGCTATAATGGATATCCGGAGCTTCAGAAGGCATTGGAAGAATGGGTACAGGGGAAATGGAGCAGCGTACAGAAGGTTGGAGTAAAATATGGGAACAGTTCGCAGTCCGAGCTTGTTATGTCGGTGCTGCAGGCGGATATAGATAAGATTTCACATACCATGGAGCATCTGGATCCGGTATCCTTCGGAATGGCGGTGGATTCCATCCTGGCGGCAAAGCATGTATATGTGATAGGGTTAAGGAGCTGTGAGCCGCTTGCGAATTTCCTTGGATTTTATCTTTCCATGATTCGCGGTGATGTGATAATGTTGCGCACAACCTCCATGACAGAGCTGTTTGAACAGATGATTCGCGTGGATGCGGAGGATGTGGTTATTGGCATCAGTTTTCCGAGATATTCCATGAGAACCCTGAAGGCAATGGAGTTTGCGAGAGACCGGAATGCAAAGGTGATTTCCATCACGGACACACAGCATTCGCCGATGTGTCTCTATTCCTCCTGTAATCTTCTTGCAAGGAGTGATATGCTGTCTATCGTGGACTCTTTGGTTGCTCCGCTCAGTCTCATTAACGCGCTTGTCGTAGCACTCTGTGTGAAGGCTCCGGACCAGACGAGGGACAATCTGAAGGAGCTTGAAAGAGTATGGGGTGATTATCAGGTATATCTCAATGACGAGATTAATTTTATTGATGATGAACCGATGCTGGATAATTCTTTGACAAAGGAATAATAATTATGAAATGTATAATTGTGGTCGGCGCAGGTCCGGCCGGTATGATGGCAGCAATTACGGCGGCGCAGAAGGGTGCGCGTGTTTTGCTGTATGAACAAAATGAAAAGGTGGGAAAAAAACTCTTTATTACGGGAAAGGGAAGGTGCAATGTAACCAACGATTCCGATTGCGAAGAGCTTTTGACCAATGTGATTACAAACCCTAAATTTTTATACAGCGCGTTTTATGATTTTGATGCACAAAGCTGTATGGATTTTTTTGAAGGCTTGGGAGTGCGGCTGAAAACAGAACGTGGAAACCGTGTGTTTCCGAAAAGTGACCATTCCTCGGACATTATCAGGGCACTGGAATATGAAATGCGGAGACTCGGCGTGGAAATTCATTTAAACACACCGGTTGCTTCCCTTCTTTTAGAGAAAAACGGCGAAGAAGAAAAGGAAAAATGTACAGGTATTCTTTTAGCAGACGGGAAAAAAGTACAGGCAGATTGCGTGCTTCTTGCGACCGGAGGGGTGTCATATCCGCTTACGGGAGCGAATGGAAGCGGGCTTGAAATGGCACAAAAGGCCGGGCATAAGGTGACGGAGCTCTATCCGGCACTGGTACCTCTTGTCTCGGAAGAAACATGGTGTCATGAGCTTATGGGATTGTCTCTGCGCAATGTGTCCGCAGAGATTAAAAGTGGAAAAAAGACATTATATGAAGGCTTCGGAGAAATGCTTTTTACGCATTTTGGGGTGAGCGGACCGCTGATTTTAAGCGCGAGCAGCAAAATCGTAAAACAGCTTCAAAAGGGTAAGCTTACGCTAACTATCGACCTGAAACCGGCACTTTCACAGGAACAGCTTGACAAACGTATTTTGCGTGACATGGAGCAGGCAAATAATAAACAGTTTAAGAATGCGCTGTCGGAGCTTCTTCCTTCAAAACTGATACCTGTTATGATACGGTTGTCGGATATTTCGCCTGATAAGAAGGCGAATGAGCTGACAAAGGAGGAACGCAGGCGTTTTGGTATGCTGTTAAAGCATTTGCCTGTCACGATTTTGGGAACAGCGGATTTCAAAGAGGCGATTATCACACAGGGCGGTATCAGTGTAAAAGAAATTAATCCCTCAAGCATGGAGTCAAAGAAGATTACAGGACTTTATTTTGCCGGAGAATGTATTGACGTAGATGCTCTGACCGGTGGCTTTAACTTGCAGATTGCATGGTCAACGGGGTATCTGGCAGGTGTGCATATGGCACAGGAGTGAGAAAGGAATGTGAAGAAAATGAGTTTTAATGTGGCGATAGACGGACCGGCAGGAGCCGGAAAAAGCACAATAGCAAAGCGTGTGGCAAAGCAGCTTGGATTTATTTATGTAGATACGGGAGCGATGTATCGCGCGATGGCACTTTACTTGATAAGAAACAATGTCAGCAGGGACAATCAGGAAGAGATTGCGATGCGCTGTCAGGATGCGGATGTTTCAATCCGTCATGAAAACGGGGAACAGATGGTTTTACTCAATGGTGAAAACGTGAATGGCTTTATCCGTACAGAGGAGGTTGGAAACATGGCATCCGTCAGTTCAACCAACTTAAAGGTGCGTGAAAAACTGGTTGAGCTTCAGAAAAAGCTTGCAGCAGAGCAGGATGTTATCATGGATGGAAGAGATATCGGTACATGTGTACTTCCAAAAGCGGATGTAAAGGTTTACCTGACGGCTTCTTCGGCAGTTCGTGCAAAGAGACGTTTCAAAGAACTGGAAGAAAAGGGACAGGAATGTAATCTTGAGCAGATTGAGGCGGATATTATCGAGAGAGATTACAGGGATATGACAAGGGAGCATTCTCCGCTTAAACAGGCGGAAGATGCGGTTTTGATTGATTCTTCGGACATGACGATTGATGAGGTGGTAGAGGCGATTTGTGAGCTTGCATCCCAAAAGGGCGCAGAGGAAAAATAACCGGAAAGGAACAAAAAATGGAAGTTATACTGGCAAAATCCGCCGGCTTTTGTTTTGGAGTCAGACGGGCGGTCGATACTGTATATGAGCAGATAGAGAGCGGAGATAAAATATACACATACGGACCGATTATTCATAACGAGGAGGTTGTGAAAGACCTTGAAAAAAGAGGGGTGATGGTTCTGGAAGGAGTCGGGTCACTTGCAGATGCGGAGCCGGGAACGGTTGTGATACGTTCGCACGGAGTCGAGAAAGCGGTCTGTGATAAAATTGAAAGCAGCGGACTGAAATGTGTGGATGCCACTTGTCCTTTCGTAAAAAAGATTCACCGCATTGTCGGTGAAAAGAGCCGGGAAGGCTGTCAGATAGTCATCATCGGCAACCCGGAGCACCCGGAAGTACAGGGGATTTGCGGATGGTCGCAGACACCTCCGGTTGTCATAGAAACACCGGAGGAGGCAGAAAAATTTATGGCTGAAAAAGACCAAAAAATCTGCATTGTTTCACAAACGACATTTAACTACAATAAATTTCAAGATTTAGTTGAAATTTTTGAGAAAAAAGGTTATGATATTAGTGTTGTGAATACGATTTGTAACGCAACAGAGGAACGACAGACGGAAGCGCGAAACATTGCATCGCGCGTGGATGTCATGATCGTGATAGGCGGTACTCACAGCTCCAACACGCGGAAATTGTATGAGATCTGCAGGAAGGAATGTGAGAACACGTATTTTATACAGACACTGGATGACTTGCATTTAGAATTACCTAAATCTGCAAAACTGGTGGGAATTACCGCTGGGGCGTCTACCCCGAACAATATTATTGAGGAGGTTCAAAATTATGTCAGAATTAACTTTTGAACAAATGTTAGAAGAATCATTGAAAACAATTCATAATGGAGAGGTAGTCGAAGGAACAGTAATCGATGTAAAAGCAGATGAAGCTATTCTTAATATCGGATACAAATCAGACGGTGTTCTTACTAGAAACGAATACACAAACGAGCCGAATGTTGACCTCACGACTGTGTTAAAGCCGGGTGACACGATGGAAGTAAAAGTTGTCAAAGTAAATGACGGCGAAGGACAGGTTATCCTTTCCTACAAGAGACTTGCTCTTGAGAAGGGCAACAAGAGAATCGAAGATGCATATAACAATAAAGAGGTTCTCACAGCTAAGGTTGCACAGGTACTTGACGGCGGACTCAGCGTAGTAGTGGATGAGGTCAGAATTTTTATTCCGGCAAGCCTTGTTTCCAATGTGTATGAGAAAGATTTATCCAAGTATGACGGACAGGAGATTGAATTCGTAATCAGCGAGTACAATCCAAAGAGAAGACGTTATATCGGTGATCGCAAACAGCTTATGGTTGCCAAGAAACTTGAAGCACAGAAGGAACTGTTTGAAAAGATCAGCGTTGGCGATGTAGTAGAAGGAACAGTGAAAAACGTAACAGATTTCGGTGTATTCATCGATCTCGGCGGTGCTGACGGTCTTCTCCATATTTCAGAAATGTCATGGGGAAGAGTTGAGAATCCTAAAAAAGTGTTTAAGGTTGGCGATGTGGTGAAATGTCTCATCAAAGATATTGACGGAACGAAGATTGCTCTCAGCCTTAAGTTTGATGATACCAATCCTTGGAAGGACGCAGACAGCAAATATGCTGTAGGAAATGTAGTGGAAGGAACAGTTGCAAGAATGACAGACTTCGGTGCTTTTGTTGAGTTAGAGCCGGGTGTTGATGCACTTCTTCATGTATCACAGATTTCCAAAGAGCATATTGAGAAGCCTTCTGA
>CAZFLR010000007.1:0-83696 GCA_964519385.1 uncultured Kineothrix sp. | reverse complement strand
GCTAAGTAATTAAATAAAGCGATTTGACACATTCGCAATCTACCCTCCTGTTAGGTACAATAATCCCGACAGGAGGGATTTTTTATGGAACTGAAAAAGCATATCACAGATGAAAGAACAGGTATCGGCTACACACTCTGCGGAGATTATTATCTCCCCGACCTTGCACTTCCCGAACAGGAGTATTATGATTTGGGGCGGTTCGGCAGAGCAAAGTTCAGATACCTGCAAAAGTGCCACAAGGTATTGCTTACAAATCTAATGACCGGCAGTATGCTCAACGAATATCTGCACAGCATGTAGTTTATTTAGATGAAGAGGGTATGTTGGAACAGGCATACGATAAGGAAGATGAATAACAAATTGATTTTATTAGAACCAACCACAGAATATGCGGAACAGATAATGGAATTCTGATGTAAATTTCAGGCTTCCATGTATCATATGAGTCAATCAAAGTTTTTGTTTCTGGTTGACTTAGGATGAGTATGCTGTATTCATATTGTGTTATAATGTGTTATGTGATTTTGAATGAAACCCTTAAATTATGTAATTACACAATCAGAATTTGTGGAGACAAGATAAATATGATTGATACTATTAAATGGAAAATAGAAGAATTATTGTCAAAAACATATTTTTGTAGTTCAGATGACTTAAATGGTGAATCCATAGTATTTACGGTTAATAATGATGAAAAACAGTCATATATAAAAATATTAGCCTATAGACATTGTGTTGTGGTTTGTACATCAGAGAATTTACATGATTATGTCCATGAAATCCTACAAAATAAGAATAGAGACGAAATTTTTGAACTTCCGTTTGTATATGGTCAGACTATACACTATATTCCTGATGGTATCTATACAAACAATGTAGAGATTCCACAAAATTATGAATATGAGTATCTCGAGGATAGAGATATTTCATCTTTATCAGGGTTAAAAGGTTTTGATAATTCATTATCATTTGATGAAAATGGTTGTACATCAACAGGAGCCGTTTACATTGCAAAATATAAGAAGGAAATTGTTGGAGTAGCAGGTGCGGCAAAATCATCGGTAAACGGTGTTTGGGAAATCGGTGTAGATATTTTGGAAGAATATAGAAAATCTCGACTGGCTACCTATCTGGTGAGAAAATTGACTGAGAAATTATTAGACAAAAATATAGTTCCGTTTTATTCGTCTTCTGTAACTAACATTGGTTCTCAGATGGTAGCAAGCAGGTGTGATTACATTCCGTTTTGGGTTGACACGTATGGAACTATTCTTGATGGAAGTTCGGTATATAATGACATTGTAGGAGAATTAATCCCCAAATGATAAAGGCTGAAAGTCCTCCAAAGCAGTCCGTATTATTGGATATAAATAATATTATACTGGAATCAGGAAAAGGGTAAAAACCTTATTCCTGATTTTTTTATATGAAATCATCTAATTGAAGGAGAAAAAAACTATGCATGAACATGGACATTGTCATGATTGGGGAGGAACAGACGGCCATCATTTTAATGATTGTAACGATAGATACAAAAGATTACGCGGTTGCAAATTGCAAGATGTTCAGATATTGGTTATAATTCTTTTACCGGCATTTCCCCGCCCGTTCTATCTGTCCGATAGCTCGTCCGGGAGAGCCGGTTACTTTTATAAGTCGGAGATGTCAAAAAGGAGGTAAAAAAGTTGTCGGACAGAATTTATATAGCGATAGATTTAAAATCATTTTATGCCTCCGTGGAGTGTGTGGAAAGGGGACTGGATCCGCTCACTACCAATTTAGTGGTTGCGGATGCAGGCAGAACGGAGAAGACCATATGTCTTGCAGTTTCGCCCTCTCTCAAGAGCCTTGGCATTCCGGGAAGACCGCGATTGTTTGAGGTGGTACAAAGGGTAAAAGAAGTCAATCTGGAGAGAAAGGCAAAGGCACCGGGGAAGAAGTTTTCAGGCTCCTCCTTTAACGCGCCGGAGCTGGCACGGGCACCGGAATTGGAACTGACTTATATTGCGGCAGTTCCGAGAATGGCATATTACATGGATTACAGTACAAGAATTTTTGACATTTATTTAAGGTACGTTGCTCCGGAAGATATGCATGTGTATTCCGTAGACGAAGTCTTTATTGATGCAACAACCTATTTAAAAACCTATAAGATGACAGCACATGACCTTGCCCTTAAGATGATTCGAGAGGTGCTGGCAGAGACCGGGGTGACGGCTACGGCGGGTATCGGAACCAATATGTATCTGTGCAAGGTGGCAATGGATATAGTGGCGAAAAAAATGCCGGCGGATAAAGACGGAGTACGGATTGCCGAGCTTGATGAGATGTCATACCGGAGGCTGTTGTGGAATCATACACCACTCACTGACTTTTGGAGAGTGGGGCGGGGGTATGAAAAGAAGCTGACAGAAAACGGCTTAAATACGATGGGTGATATTGCCCGCTGTTCTCTGGGCAAGGCAAATGATTACCACAATGAGGCATTGCTGTACAAGCTCTTTGGAATTAATGCGGAACTTTTGATTGACCATGCATGGGGATGGGAGCCTGCCACTATTGCGGAGATTAAAGCTTACAGACCTCAGAAGAACAGTATCAGCTCCGGACAGGTGCTTCAGTGCCCTTATACAGCAGAAAAAGCCAGACTGATTGTAAAAGAAATGACGGATTTACTTGTTCTGGATCTGGTAGATAAGAAGCTGGTTACCGACCAGATGGTACTTACACTGGGATATGATGTCGATAATCTGACAAATCCCGCAATCAGAAAGAAGTATCGGGGAGAAATCACGACAGACCGTTATGGCAGACAGATACCGAAGCATGCGCACGGAACAATCAATCTGCCGTGTCAGACATCTTCCACAAAAATCATCATGAAAGCGGTGGAAGAGCTGTATGACAGAATCATTAACCGGGATTTGCTCGTGCGCAGAGTAAATATTGTGGCTGAAAGAGTAGTGCCGGAAAAAGAGGCGGAGGAAAAACAGACCTTTGAGCAGCTTGATTTATTTACGGATTATGCAGCTTTGGAACAGAAGAGGGAGCAGGAGAAAAAAGAGCGTGAGAAAGAGAAAAAGATACAGCACGCCATTTTGGATATTCAAAAAAAATACGGTAAGAATGCTGTCCTTAAGGGAATGAACTTTGAGGAAGGAGCGCAGACACGGGAGAGAAACAGACAGATTGGAGGGCATAAAGCATGAGCGGATATTATGAAGATGAGCACAGATATGACGATATCATTCATCTGCCTCATCACCGTTCCGGTGAGAGACCGCATATGTCACTTCATGACAGGGCAGCACAGTTTGCCCCCTTCGCCGCACTTACCGGTTACGGGGAAGCGATTGATGAGACTGCAAGGCTGACAGAAGAAAAAATGGTACTTGATGAGACTGCCATAGAGGAAATCAATGAAAAGCTTTACGATATCTCGCAGCACTTATCCGAGAAGAGAAACGTGACAATAACATATTTCAGAAAGGACGCGATCAAAAGAGGAGGCGCGTATCTGACGGATACAGGAACGATAAAGAAGCTTGATGAGACGGAGAAAACCGTTGTTATGGATAGTGGTGTGATAATTAAAATGGATCAGATTGTAGCCATAGAAGATGTCTAAAAATGCAATAAATATATCAAAATATGGAATTATATGGAATAATAGAAAGAAATTTGATATTATTATCCTGAATTCTTATAAATGAGGGAAAAAGTTGTGAATACAATTCTGGTTTTAAGTATAATTCTGGCATGTGCAGAAATAACTGCAATCTATTTGTTAAACAGAAACGGCATTTCATTTAAGGGCTGGAGAAAAGTGGTTTTTTTCTGCAGCGGTCTGCTGTATGGGGTGTGTGATGTTCTGACTATTTTCACGCATATAGGCAGCGGAAATGTTAAGATTGTTTTGCTTATTTCGACCTGTCTGCTGTATTTGATTTTTTCAAAGGGAAAAGAAATATGGGGATTAGCATGGTTTTTCTGTAATATCCTGATGTTTCGTTCCGTATGTCAATTATTTAAATTCATTTTTCTAACCATATACTGTAAGATAGATATGAAGCTGGTGAGCTATTACATGGAAAATATGACACCGGTGATTTTAGTGTTCTATATTTTGTTCTGCATACCGGGATTTTTTGCGGCCAGATATATTTGGGGTCAGTTTTGTCTGGCCGGTCAGGAACTGCTGAAAATCACGGGATTAATAATGCTTGCCATTTTCTTTGCAACGGACTTTTTGAGTGAATGGGTGCAAATTCTTACGACCATGCCATCGGTTCTTCTGTTGTTTACGCTGGTAAATATATGGCGTATCGAATACCTGAACGTAAGGGAGCACAAGCTCGGTTACTATAAGCAGCTTGAGCAGCAGGTAGAGGAAACGGACAAGGAGCTGGAAGAAATAAGAAAAGAAGTCGAGAAGTTCTATAGGCAGGCAAACGAAGAAGAGCATTATTCAGAGCAGTTATTACAAAAAATAGATGAGGTAAAGAGGTTAAAATAGGAGGGTTATTATGCACGATTTATACTATCAGTACGGAGTTATTTTCATTTTTTATCTTCTGCATATCGGGATTATGCAGGCGGTCAGTGTTCTTCTTATGGGATATAAGCATATTAAACCGAGGGGCGGCAAAAAGTGGTACTATGCTTTTCTGCTGACGCTGTTTGCAGTACATGATACCTTTTGGAGCCTGTTCGGTTACAGCGCGGAAAAAAATGAGCTTATGCTTGCAGTTGAACTATTGGTTATGTGCCTGGCGGTCTATTTTGTCATGCGCCGTTTCTTTATCGGAGACGCACTATATAATTTCTGCCATATCTTTGCGATGGAATGGGTGTATCAGATTTTCGGTATGATTTTAACATTTCCGGCATATATGATTGTCTGTAAGTTTGATATGACCAAAGCATCGGACTTCATGAATGCACCGACATGGTTTAACTATTTTTATGTGCTGATTGTGTACTTAATTATTGCGCTGGTTGCAAAGGTGGTATGGGACTTTGTATACAAACATCGCCGTAAGAATTTTAAAATTATACTGATTATCTTCTGTGTGCTGGATATCGGAGCCGTTGCGTTCGGCGGCTGGAGAATTATTACCGCTGCATTTCTGGCAGCAGTTTATATTATCATTTCTTCGATTGCCCAGAATAACCGCAGTGAAAAGCAGCTCCGCGAACAGTTTGCATTCTATCAGGACCTGGCAGAGAAGCAGTCAAAACGTGAGAAAGAAATATCGGTCATTCGTCATGACATTGCCAATCACATGAATGTAATGGAGGAGATGCGAAAGGATGAAGGCGGACAGGAACTGTTAAAGAAGCTTGACAAGGCAAACCGGAGCATGACGGGCATTCCTGTACTTGACTGCCTGATTCGCGAAAAGGCCTCTGTGTGTGAAAAGGAAGGAATTGCATTTAAGAGAGAAGGCGGAGCCATCGGGGAGACATCGATTACGGAATATGAATTAGTCAGCCTGTTTGCCAATCTTCTGGACAATGCCATTGAGGCGGCAAAAGAGACGGAAGAAAAGGAAGTGACACTTTCTCTGGAAAAACAGCAGGGATATATGAAGTTAACCGTGAGCAACAGTAAGCTCCCGGAAAGAAAGCCGGTTGAGGAAGGCTTTAGGACGACCAAAAAGGATAAAAAGAATCACGGTATCGGAAGCAAAATTATACGTGATATTGTAGAAATGCACGACGGACGTATTACATATCATGATGAGGGCGGAAAGATGCGTGTGGTTGCACTAATGCAGGTGTGAAAATATATACGAGAAGGATGATTACGGGAAATGCATATATTAGTGTGTGATGATGATTTGCAGGTTTGCAGGGAGATAAAGGAGACTGTTCAGGAGAAGTATTCGAGGATTACAATTGATATAACAGATGATATCAATGATTATTATGAAAAATTAAAAACAAAAAAGACACAGATACCGGATATTGTGATTATGGATATCCGGTGGGATGAGGATGATGACGGAAATTCGGACGGAATCAGGATGTCGGTCAAATTACAGACATTGTGCCCGAGGATAAAGATTATTTTTCTTACAGGCTTTATGCATTATGCGACAGATATTTTCGAGGCCAGACCGAGTGCATTTCTGGTAAAACCGGTGAATAAAATCAAGCTTTATGAAACCATTGACAAGCTGATGGAGGAAATCCGAACAGAAAAAAGTGATGTTTTGTCGCTGCAGTGTGCGGGCGGAATTGTCAATGTGAGAGTGAGTGACATTATCTATCTGGAAAGTAATAAACATGAACTGATTTTATATATGAATGACGGGGAACAGCATGTCTGGATGAAACTGGAAGAGATGATGTCCCGGCTTCCTGATGGTTTTCTGCGTATTCACCAAAGCTTTGCAGTCAATGCAAATTACATACAAAAATTCGGAGCAATGAATGTGATTTTGAGAAACGGAAAAGAACTTTCGGTCAGCCGGAGCCGTTATAAAAAAGCGAAAGAAGGATTTCTTGATCATCTGGAAAACATGTAAAGAGAAACTATTTTGGAAAGGAACCGTAAGGTTCCTTTTTTGTGTCAAAAATGCGAAAAAAATGTATAAGAATGTAATGCCGATTGTAACATAAAACATCTTATGAAAGAATGGGAAAAGACCAAGAAAAACAGAAGGAAGGCTTGCATATGGAGAAAAAAGAAACCTGTAAAACCTGTATATACTGGCAAAAAAATAAATGCTGTATTACAGGAGAGAAAAAGAAAGACGGTGTGTGTACATGCGGTTTTTACCAGGGGCGCAGGTAAAGGGGAAAATTAATTATTAAACATAAACAAATTAAAAGGACATCCATACAGTGAGTGTATGGGTGTTTTTTTATGTGACTTGTTTATATTGGGCGGGAGTGATAAAATTGCCGGGTAGAGAGGAGCATGGCAGATGATATATACAGTAACCTTTAATCCTTCGCTGGATTATATAGTCGGCGTTGACAATTTCAGACCGGGCATGACAAACCGGACATCCTACGAGCAGATGTTGGCGGGCGGCAAAGGGATTAATGTCTCTTATGTGCTAAGACATCTGGGGTTCGAGAGTACGGCACTTGGATTTTTGGCCGGATTTGTCGGGGAGGAACTGAAGCGGAGATTGGACAGGGACGGTATCCGGACCGATTTTCAGATGCTTTCGGACGGCGAATCCCGTATTAACATCAAATTCAGGGACAGTGACGGAACGGAGATTAACGGACGGGGACCGGCGATAGCGGAAGAGGAAGTGAAAAAGCTGCGGGAGAAAATCCGCTGTTTAAAGGCGGGAGATATTTTGATTCTGGCAGGCAGTATTCCGCAGTCTGTGCCTGAGACCATTTATATGGATATTATGGCGGATTTGCAGGGAAAAGGAGTCGATATTGTTGTGGATGCCACGAAGGATTTGCTGATGAATGTACTTGCTTACCGGCCGTTTTTGATTAAGCCGAACAATCAGGAGCTTGGCGAAATTTTCGGAAAAGAGCTTATGACGGGAGAGGCTGTGCTTCCCTATGCGGTAAAGCTCCGGGAAATGGGAGCGAGGAATGTACTGGTGTCAATGGCGGGGGAAGGAGCCGTGCTGGTTGATGAGAACGGACATGAATATATTAGAAAGGCACCAAAGGGCAGGGTTATAAATTCTGTCGGAGCAGGAGATTCCATGGTGGCAGGCTTTGTGGCAGGTTATCTGGAAACGAAGAACTATGAGTATGCTTTTCGCAAGGGACTGGCCGCCGGAAGTGCCAGCGCATTTTCTGAGCAGCTTGCGAGTTCAGAGGAAGTGGAGGCATTGTTAAAAAGGATGGCTTGAATAAGGTAACCTTGTTGCCACCGGAAACAAATTATGTTATTCTGAAAAACGAGTGGTTTTACCACGAAAAGATATTTGGAGGAACTGGTATGGAAAATAAACAAAAGAGGGGCAATTTCAGCGGAACGATAGGATTTGTTCTTGCAGCCGCCGGAAGTGCAGTCGGACTCGGAAACATATGGCGTTTCCCATACCTTGCGGCAAAGGACGGCGGAGGGGTGTTTCTGCTGTGTTACCTTGTGCTTGCACTGACCTTTGGCTTCGCACTGCTGACAACTGAGATTGCGATTGGACGTAAGACGGGACAAAGTCCTTTGACGGCATATAAAGCCCTTCATCCGAAGATGGGATGGCTGGGAGTGATTGCGTGTATTGTTCCGGCAATGATTCTTCCGTATTACTGTGTAATCGGCGGATGGGTATTAAAGTATATGACCGTTTATGTGACGGGAAATGCATCGGCAGCAGTGGAAAACGGATATTTTGGCTCTTTTATCAGCGCACATGCAGAGCCGGTAATTTTCTTTTTGATTTATCTGCTGCTGACAGTCTTTGTTGTATACAAAGGGGTTGGAAACGGTATCGAAAAATTCTCTACCATTCTTATGCCGATTCTTCTTGTGATGATTATAGGAATTTCAGTTTTTTCCCTGACACTGAAGCATACAGATGCAGGCGGAGTAACGCGGACAGGTATCGAAGGATTTTTAGTTTACGTTGTTCCGGATTTTGGCGAAATGACATGGAAGAAGTTTATTCATATTCTAATGGATGCGATGGGACAGCTTTTTTATTCAGTCAGCGTGGCAATGGGAATCATGATTACCTATGGCTCTTATGTAAAGAAGGAAACGAACCTTGTAAAAAGTGTAAATCAGATTGAAATTTTTGATACGGCTGTGGCATTTCTTGCAGGACTTATGATTGTTCCTGCTGTTTACACCTTTATGGGGACGGAGGGTATGTCGGCAGGTCCGAGTCTCATGTTTGTTTCTCTGCCGAAGGTGTTTGAAAGCATGGGCTTTGTAGGGATGATTGTCGGAGCGGTATTTTTCGTCATGGTTGCATTTGCTGCCCTGACATCTTCGGTTTCCATTATGGAAGCAATCGTTTCGAGTGTCATGGACAGATTTCATGTCAGCAGAAAAAAGAGTACCGTTCTGGTCGCTTTATATGCACTGATAATCGGTCTGGCTGTCTGCTTCGGATATAATACCTGGTACTTTGAGCTGACACTTCCGAACGGAACTGTAGGACAGCTTCTTGATGTGCTTGACTATCTGAGTAACTATCTGCTCATGCCGATAGTTGCAATTGCAACATGTATACTTATCGGCTGGATTGTAAAACCTAAGACTGTCGTGGATGAAGTCACAAGCGGCGGAGTGAAATTCGGAAGAAAGAAACTCTATATAGTCATGGTAAAATATGTGGTACCGGTGATGCTTTTCTTCCTGCTTTTGCAGGCACTCGGACTGTTTGCAGTCTAAGGAATCCCGGGGAAGGAGTTAATTTAAGAGGAGAATAAATTATGAAGAAAAGAAGTATAATCTTATTGGCGATGCTTATGCTCGCATTTGTCCTTTCGGCATGTGCAGGAAAAGACAATGCGGAGAATATGACTGAGGAGAATGTGTCGGATGAAAATACAGAAGAAACGACAGACATGGATGCACTTTCCATTATGAATGATGTCTGGGCAGCTTATGGCGAGGATGAGAAGTTTTATGGTCTGGGCGGAGATGTGAATCATTCCGTGGAAAACGCGCCGGGAATCTTTGACCTGGAGGAGAAGGATGCGCTGGCTGCTACATTGCTTGTGAATGAAGAGATGTCACCTATGATTGACGAGGCAGCTTCACTTGTGCATGCCATGAATCTGAATGTGTTCACCGGAGCAGCATTTCATGTGACAGATCCGGCGAATGTAGAGCTGTTTGCAGAGGCAATGAAAAATAATATTCTGAATAACCACTGGATGTGCGGAGCACCGGACCGGTATGTAATATATTCTGTCAATGAGGAATATGTGGTAATGGCATTCGGACAGATGGACATTTTACCTTTGTTTATGGAAAAGTTCATGAGCGTCCATGGAGATTATGCAGTGGTTCTTGCAGATGAAAATGTAGCACAGTGGTAATTTCGTACAGAGGGAATCAGTACGGCAAAAGAAAGCAGTGAAACACATTGAGATTTTATTATATTATAATCAAAAACTTTTTCCGCCTTCTGCGTATCCTGCCTGTGATGCGCAAATTGGCGGATGCAGAGCCCTTTGATGAAAAAAGGGCATACGAATATTTGAGAAAGCTTGTCAGAATTATGAACCGCACCGGACGTATCAGAACCCGGGTATTCGGACAGGAAAATCTGCCGGAGAAAGGCGGTTATATTATGTATTCCAACCACCAGGGAAAATACGACGGCTATGCGGTCGTGTGTGCACATGAGACTCCTTGCAGCGTTGTCATGGATAAAAAACGTTCCAATTTCCCGTTCGTCAGGGAAGTGATTGATATGGTGCGGGGAAAGCGTATGGAGCTTGACAATTTGCGCCAGTCACTGACCGTCATCAACGATGTAGCTGCAGAGGTGGCGCAGGGCAGAAGGTATATGATTTTTCCGGAGGGCGGATATGACCGGGAGAAAAAGAACACCTTGTGGGATTTCAAACCGGGATGCTTTAAGGCTTCTCTCAAATCCCGTACTCCGATCGTACCCATGGTTATTGTGGATACATATAGGGCAATGGATATTTCCTATCTCGGACCGGTGAAAACGCAGGTACATATTTTAGAGCCGATTCCTTATGAAGAATTTAAGGGAATGAAAACGGTTGAGATTGCAGAGATGGTGAAACAAAGAATACAGGATAAATTAGATTCTGTCCTTTCATAAGAAAGAAACAGCGAGCCATTCAGGCCCGCTGTTTCTTTCTTTTTTCGCGTCGTACTCTGTTTATATGTCTCTCGAAGTCGCCGTTTGCCAGAAGCTGCGCGAGGACATATTGCTCAAAGGTAGGTACCGTGCAGGAATAGAAGCCCAGCTTTTTATCAAATTCTTCTGTCAGATGCTTCGGGAGTACCATGTAAGCTACACGCAGAGCAGGTGAGATGGTTTGCGAAAAACTGTTCATATAGATGACGTTGCTTTTGTCTGCATGCGCAAACAGAGTTTCCTCCGCTTTTCGCGAAACAGAAAATTCAGATTCGTAGTCATCCTCGATAATATAGCGTCCCTCACTTTGCGCCCAGCGCAGATATTCGTGACGTTTGGAAGCAGATGCGCTGACTCCGCTGGGGAAGCTCCGGTAGGGTGTAATGTGCAAAATGTCCGCGTTTGTATTTTGAAGCGCGCGACTTTCGATTCCGTCCCGGTCAAGGGGAAGCATTTCGATAGCGACTCCGCATGCGCGATAAACCTGCTGGATTTTATGATAAGAGGGCGATTCAATCGCATAGATACAATCCCTTCCGAGCAGAGAGGCAATCAGTCCATATAAATATTCGGAACCCGAGCCTATGATAATCTGAGAGATATCTGCGCTGATTCCGCGGCTTCGAAAAAGATATTTGCGAATTTCCTGCCGGAGAGCAACACAGCCCTCGTTCGGGGATTTTTCCAAAAGAGTGTCCCCGTAATCAGTTAGAACCCGGCGCATGGTTCTTGCGAGCAGTGAATAGGAAAACGTATGGCTTTGGGAATCCTCTGCCGGGGCAGGAGACAGTGAAGGAGAGAGAGAAGGACTGATTTTGGTCTCTGTTGTTGCGGCAAAACCCTCATTTGAGCGGAAAATGACAAAATAACCGCTTCTTTCTTTTGCCTCTGTGTACCCCTCCTCGCACAACAAAGCGTAGGCATGTTCCACGGTAATAAGACTGACACCTGTTTCATCTGCCAGAAGCCTCTTGGACGGCAATTTGCTGCCGAACGGATATACATTCTGAAGAATGTCCTCTCTAATCTGTCGGTAAAGCTGATGATACGCGGGCAGACTGCCTTCTTTATCGATACAATATTTCATCTGGTTATATCAAACTCCTTTCGATACAAAGAATCATAGTATCAATTATAAAAGTGAAATATTTAAAAATCAATAAAAAACATATTGACAAATATTTGAAATTGTAATAAACTCAAGACGGTTAGAGAGTTCTAACTCTTGTTTTTGGCGTAAAACACCAAATGTGATTAAGTTGAAACAGAGGCTGATATGATGAATTTGACAGAAGCAAATGCGGGCGAAGAATATATTATTAAAGATATTGTGACGGATGATGAAGAGCTGAATGCTTTTCTGTTTTCTCTCGGTTGCTATAGCGGGGAGCCGATTACGGTGGTTTCACATCTGAAGAGCGGATGTGTGATTTCTGTAAAGGATGCAAGATATAATATTGATAATGAATTAGCTTCAGCTATTTCTATTTGATGAATGTCTTACATAAGATAAGAATAAAATAGTGATTTTATATAATCACTTTTTTTATAAGTGTGAGTTAGTTGAGTCTAACATGTGTTAGAGCTCAAAAAGGAGGAAAATTATGAGAATCGCATTAACGGGTAATCCCAACAGCGGAAAAACAACAATGTACAATGCGCTGACAGGAAGAAACGAGCGCGTTGGTAACTGGGCCGGCGTAACCGTCGAAAAGAAAGAAAGCCCGATCAGAAAGAGCTTCTATGACGGCTCGCAGGAATTGATAGCAGTCGATCTGCCGGGTGCATATTCCATGTCGCCGTTTACATCAGAGGAGAGCATCACAAGCGGATATGTAAAAAATGAAAATCCGGATGTTATCATCAATATCGTGGATGCAACGAACCTGAGCCGAAGCTTATTCTTTACAACCCAGCTTCTTGAGCTTGGTATTCCGGTGGTGGTTGCACTCAATAAGAGCGACATTAATGAAAAGAAAGAGACGAAGATTGATGTGGATGCACTGGCTTCAAAGCTTGGATGCCCTATCGTATCTACCGTTTCCACAGTATCCGGAGACAACGGACTTAAGGCCCTGGTTGAAAAAGCGGTTTCTTTAAAGGGTGCAGGACAGAAGGCTCCGTATTCTCAGGGAAACGTTGACCTTCATGATAAGGCTGCGGTAGAGGCAGCAGACAGAAAACGTTTTGCGTTTGTAAACGATATTGTAAAAACGGTTGAGCAGCGTAAGGTTCTCACGAAGGATGTTAACAAGCAGGATAACATCGACAAGGTGCTTACTAATCCGTGGCTCGGAATCCCGATTTTTGCATTTGTGATGTTCCTTGTGTTCTACATTTCACAGACGACACTCGGTACATGGATTGCCGACTGGCTTGTAGGCTGGATTGAAATCTTCCAGGAATGGGTTGCAGGGCTGGTTGAAAATGCCAATCCGTTTTTACAGTCTCTCCTTGTTGACGGTATCATCGGCGGTGTCGGAGCCGTAGTCGGATTCCTTCCGCTGGTAATGGTAATGTATTTCCTCATTGCACTGTTGGAGGATTGCGGTTATATGGCACGTGCGACGGTAGTGCTTGATCCTATCTTCAAAAAAGTAGGTCTTTCAGGAAAGTCCGTTATTCCTATGGTAATCGGTACAGGCTGTGCGATTCCGGGAATTATGGCAGCCCGTACAATCCGTAACGAAAGAGAGCGCAGAGCGACAGCAATGCTTACACCGTTTATGCCGTGTGGCGCGAAACTTCCGGTAATTGCACTTTTTGTGGGAGCTTTCTTCTCGGAGGCACCGTGGATTGGTACGGTAATGTACTTTGTGGGTATTCTTTTAATTCTCCTTGGTGCATTGCTTGTAAATAAAATTACAGGACACAAATACAGAAAATCATTCTTTATTATGGAGCTTCCGGAATATAAGATTCCCAGCTTAAAGAGAGCAACCCTCTCCATGCTCTCACGTGGTAAAGCATATATCATCAAAGCCGGTACCGTCATTCTGGTATGTAATGCGGTGGTACAGATTATGCAGACATTTAACTGGCAGTTACAGGTTGTGGAAGAAGGAATGGAAAACACATCAATTCTGGCTTCCATCGCATCACCGGTTGCAGTCCTTTTAGTTCCGATTGTAGGAGTGGCAGCATGGCAGCTCGCAGCAGCAGCAGTGACAGGATTTATTGCAAAAGAAAATGTAGTTGGTACGATTGCAGTCTGCTACGCATTGACGAACTTTATCGATACGGATGAACTTGCACTGGTTGGAGCAGGTAATGAAGTAGCAGCAGTTATGGGTATCACTAAGGTTGCAGCACTTGCATACCTTATGTTTAACCTTTTCGCACCTCCTTGTTTTGCAGCACTCGGTGCCATGAACTCAGAGATGCAGAGCGCGAAATGGCTCTGGGGAGGTATCGCCCTTCAGCTCGGAACAGGTTACACAATTGGATTTTTGGTATACCAGATCGGAACACTTATCACAACAGGCGCGTTCGGCGCAGGATTTGTGGGAGGACTGATTGCAGTGCTTGTTATGGTGGCAATCGTAGTGGCACTGATTGTCAGAACGGATAAGAAATTCAACGCAGAGTATAAATTAGCAAAATAAAAGTTTTTAGCAAAAGGAGCATGGATATGACAAATCTGATTGTTATCGGAATACTTGTATTGATTATCGGTACCTCTGTTACATATATGATAAAAGCCAAAAAAGCCGGGGTAAAATGTATCGGATGTCCGGCGGGCGGAACATGCTCGGAAAAGTGCGGAGGAATATGCTGTGAATGTCATCCTTCGGAAAAAGAATAGCCCGGAATTACTCAAATAGGGGACAAATGGATAAAATGGGAGCCTGTGCGTTCAAGTGCGTGCAGGCTCCTGTTTGTTATGAAAAGAAAATATGGATATTTCTTTTCTGAAATGTTATGCTATAATATATAGAAATGTATATTTATAAAAAGGAGAACAGGCATGTTAGATATTGGATTTTATATGAGATTTCACGAACTGATCGGGCAGCTTGATCAGGATAAAGAATACACGGCAGATGAGATGTTTGCCAAGCTTGAGGAAATCCGGAGCAGCGAACCGGTTGTTTACAATATTGAGACAACCAATCGATGCAATATGCGCTGCAAAATGTGTCCGAGAACGACAATGATGACACGCTGCAATGAGGATATTGACCGCGAGACATTTTTAAATGTTGTGGATCAGATTCGTCCGCACACAGATGAGGAATGGGCCAAATGGAAGGCATTCTGTGAGAAGACCTACGGAATTTACGAGGATGAGATGAGCGAAAACCACTTCTTCCTTTATATTATTCCGAAGGTAATCCAGCTTCACGGCTACGGCGATCCGCTTCTCGATGTACACATGGGAGAGTATGTGAAGATTCTTCATGAAAAAGGCTTTTATTCCTACTTTAGTTGCAATCCGGCAAACATCAATCTGGAAAGAACCTATGAGATGCTTGACAACGGACTGGATTATATTAAATACTCCATTGAAAGCGTGGATGATGAGCTGCACAAGCAGGTTCGCGGACAGGCTTCCAACTTTACGGAGAGCTATGAAAAAATCAAGCAGGTTCTCAAGTACAAGGAAGAGAATGGTCTTAAAACAACGATTGTCATTACAATGCTTGACCTGAACAGAACGCATCAGAAGGAAGATTTTGACAAGCTTCTGGATGCATTTAAGGATCTTGATGTTTATATCTATCTTAAGAGTGAGGACTGTCAGTGGTATCGTAAAGATTTCCATGGCACGAATTCCATCCACTGGTCAGAAATCTGCAAGCATCCGTGGATGACGATGACAATTAAGTCAAATGGCGAAGCGACTATGTGTATGGAAGATTTCAACAATGAAATCGTATTCGGAGACACCAACACCCAGAGCCTTAAGGAAATCTGGGAGGGCGAGCCGTACAAGAAGTTTCGTTATCAGCATTTGTTCGCAAAGGATAAAATTAAATGTGTCGGGGAATGTGACATGAAGCTGATGGGCGACTGCTATAAGATTGTCTGATGACTGCAGGCAAAAATAACTACCCTCTGTATGAGTTTTCATGCAGAGGGTTTTTGGAAGGACAGGAATGATATGGCATGTATTAAAAAGACGAAAACACTTCGCCGTTATCTCTTAAAATTTGCAATCCGCGTTGTAATCTTTGTCGGCGTTTTCACGCTGTATCTTGTGGATAAGCCACTGATGTACGACCTGATGACACAGCCGGTTATGATGGGAATCACGCCCATTCATGTGCTGTGGTTTATCTTTATGGTAATGATGATACGACACATTTTCCCGACCGAAACGCTCTCCATGGCATTTCGCAAGGCAGAAAAAAAGAAGTATGATGAGGTGACGGATTATCCGCCCGGAGAATTGCTGGAATTTGTCAAGGACCAAAATGCCAGAGGCTGGATTGTGATGCTGATATGGCTTGTATTCAATGCGATTTTCGGCATTCTGTATCTGAACGGAATCATGGATGAGGCCGACCTGCTGATGCTCTCCGTTTTTTATTTTTTAAGCGATTACATATGCATTTTATTTTTCTGCCCGTTCCAGAGTTTTATTATGAAAAACAGGTGCTGTGTCAATTGCAGAATTTATGACTGGGGACATTTTATGATGTTTACGCCGATGCTCTTCATCCGCAATTTTTACAGTTGGAGTCTGTTTTTTACGTCGTGTATCGTGCTCATCAAATGGGAAGTGATTTATGCCCGTCATCCGGAACGTTTCTTCTATGGCTCAAATAAAAATCTTCAATGTGCGAATTGTAAGGATAAGATATGTCAGTTGAAGAAGGTGGTCTGATGAGAGGAGTACAGCCATCTTTCACAACATGAAAAAAATGCAAAAAAGGTCTTAAGTTATTGGAATAAATGCCGATATTATAGTATAATAGTGACGGATGGTATTTATTTTGCACTGGAGCAAATTAAATATATTGACTGTTGAGGAGGGACAATGAATGTCAAAGGAAACAGAAAATGAAAAAGTGAAGGATGTGAAAAAAGGGAAAGGAGGAAAAATAGTTCTCGTAGTGTGTATTCTCTTGATTCTTATTTTGCTTGGAGTCGTTATCTTCTTGTTAATGGGGAAAGAAGACGGAAAAGAGAAGAGAAATGTTGTCGTAACAGAAGAAAATGTGGACGAGCTCGTTGCACAGCTTTCAGAGCAGCAGAAGGTTCCGTCCGGTTCTTATCAGGTAACGATGAATCCTACGTGGAAATTTGAGGACGGTAAATCCGCATCCTCAAATGCTTATGTTGAGAACATTGAAACGAACACCAATTCCGTTTACTTTGATGTCACCAAATCCGATACGGAGGAGATTCTTTACGAATCGCCAATTCTTCCGGTGGGTTCTCACCTTGAAAATATTGTTCTTGACAAGAATCTTGATGCAGGAACATATGACGCGGTGGTTACATACCATCTTCTGGATGATGAAGGGAAAAGCATTAGTACGGTAAGAGTTGGCATCACAATTGTGATTAATAATTAGTCGAAAAAAATTCAAGGAGGAATAATCGATGAATAATTTCAAAAAGTATATAGCAATTACATTGGCAACAGTATTAACACTCAGCACATCAGTGATGGCTTTGGCAGGAATCACAGGTGAAGGTGAGTTAGAAGGAACAGTAGATACAGATGTATATTCTGTAATTCTTCCTACAGAGGCAGCACAGGTAGCAAACCTTGACTTTATCCTCGACCCGGAAGAGCTTATCGCTAACACAGATGCAGCTAAATACAACGGTGCTGATTTTGAAGACGGCGCAACATTATTCTTTGCAAACGGAGTTTCAGGCAATGCTACATACAGCTCAAAGAGTGATGACCTCACAGTTGTAAATAAGAGTACATTTGATGTAGATGTTGCTGTTTCAGCTACTATTACAGGTGCAGATGGCATTACATTGACAGATGACAAGACATTCGCAGATGACAAAAATGCAAGCGTATATCTTGCACTCGTTGACGGCGATAACGAAGTAGCTATCACAGCCGATGGTGCTTCACTGAAATCAAAAATTGCAAAAGCTCCTGAAGGTGCTTATGAATACTCATGGTCAGAGCAGGATGGATATAAATATGAATTATCAGTTTCTGCAAATGACATGGATTTTGAAGACTACTCTTTCAATCTTACAGGTGCCTGCAATTCAGCAGGTGACTGGTCTGAATTAGAGAGCGTTGCACCATCAGTAGAAGTTACATGGGAAATCAAAGAGCACAAAGATAATGCAGCTCCTTCTCTTGGAACTACAGCAGTTACATTCTCTAAAGCAAGCGGTGCTACAATCCCGGTTGATCTTGGCGGTGGTGACCTCGGAGCAACAGGAATTAAATCCATTGCAACAATCGTGAGCGGAAAAGCCTATGCATGGGCAACATCTGATTATACTTTAAGCGGTTCTTCTGTAAAGATTCCTGCAACAGCATCTGTAAAGGATCTTGCAGTCGGACAGACAAGAACAGTAAAGGTAACTTTTGCTGATAAAGTAAATACAACTGCTACATTTACATTAACAATTGCAAATTAATACTGAGAAATAATAAGTTTTAACAGCCGGAACTGCGCCCGTTTGGGCGTAGTTCCTTTTCATTAGCAGATAAAACGGGTGAGATATGAAAGACCAGATTATATTAAACAATGGGAAATGTCTGCCGAGACTGGGTCTTGGAGCTACCGGAATATGGGGGAAAAAAGAAGATGCATCCGTCGCGGAATTGATGGACAGACAATATCATATATACTGCCATGCACTGATGTCGGGGAAATGTAAATTGTTTGATACCTCAGGGGCATACGGTCATAATGAGGAGATGCTGGGTAAGGCAGTGAAGGATTCGGGCATTGAGCGAAAGGACATCTTATTAATGTCTAAAATCAGCAATAAGCAGCAGTGGGAAGGAAATGTAAGACTGGCACTGGAAAAGACGCTTTCCGCGCTGGGGGTGGATTATGTTGATTTTTATCTGATTCACTGGCCGCAGACCGGAACTTTTGTACAAACCTACAAAGAGATGGAGAAATTGTACGAGGAAGGTTTGATACGCTCGATAGGAGTCTGCAATTTTCATAAGCATCATCTAGAGGAGCTTATGCAGGAAGCAACGGTTGTACCGGCGGTAAACCAGTTTGAAATTCATCCGCTGTTTACGCAGGAGGCTCTGATAAATTACTGCTACGCAAATGACATTCAGCCGATTGCATACTCACCAATCGGAAGAATGCATGATGTTCTGATTAAATCAAGACCGATTTACGAACTTTCGCAAAAGTATCAAAAATCAGCGGTTCAGATTATTTTAAGATGGCATTATCAGTTGGGAAGAACAGCGATACCAAGAACGCTGAATAAGGAACATTTTGATGATATATTTGATGTGGAAAATTTTGAAATGACACCAAAAGAAATAGCCCGGATCAGCAGTCTGAATGAAAATATAAGGCTGCGTTATAATCCGGATACCTGTGATTTTTCAAGATTATAAAAGTGGGATGAAATGAGAAAACAGCAAAAAGAACAGATTATAAAAAGTGTTGAAACAATTGAAAAAGCGCATGAACTTTTGGCAGGGGTGATAGAGGAATGCAGAGTACAGGATGCAATGCTTCTTTTACAGCAGTGCCAGGAGAGCGCGATTATAATCGGGACGGTGATAGAGGATTCGGAAGGTCAGGGGTTTGTCACCGTTGCAATGCTGGAAGAATATTGTGAAGCTATTTATCAAATTCATGTATCGCTTACAAAGAAGGAGTTCATTTCCAGAGCTGAGGTTCGGGAAACTCTGTCCGTAATTTTAGAGCGTATACGAAATAGTATCAGCGAAGATATAAAAGAAAAAAAAGAAGTTCTTTTTCTGCCGTATAAGGCCTCTATGTGGGATTCGCTTGAAAGCATCTGGCTTGCAGCGGATGCAGATCCGTCGTGCGACGCATATGTGGTTCCGATACCGTACTTTGATAAGAAGCCGGACGGCTCGGTAAAGGAAATGCATTATGAGGGAGAGTTATTCCCCGAATATGTTCCGATTACACACTATGATGCATATCGCCTAGAAGAAAGACGTCCGGATGTAATTTTTATCCATAATCCCTATGATGAGGCGAACTATGTGACAACCATCCATCCGGCATTTTATTCTAAGCGGATAAAGGAATACACGGATTGTCTGGTCTATGTTCCTTACTTTGTACTGAATGAAATAAATCCGCAGGATAAGGTGAGTGTAAAATATATGGAACACTTTATAATGGTGCCCGGAGTTTTGCATGCGGACAGAGTAGTGGTACAGTCGGAGGCAATGCGACAGATTTATGTCGATGTCATGACGCAGTGGGCAGGAGAAAAGACGCGGAAGTATTGGGAGAATAAAATTCTTGGCACCGGTTCACCGAAAGTGGACAAGGTGCGCAATATAAAAAAAGAGAACATCAGATTGCCTAAAGAGTGGCTTGAGCTGATAGAGCGACCGGGTGAAAAAAGGAAAAAGGTTGTTTTTTACAATACAAGCGTGAGTGCTTTTTTACAGCATAGTGAAGATATGATTGAAAAAATGAAATCCGTTTTTACTTTTTTTGCCGAAAACAGTGAGGAAGTAGTGCTTTTATGGCGACCGCACCCGCTGATGAAGGCAACGATTGAGTCTATGAAACCGGACCTGTGGGAAAAATACAGTAAGCTGGTGGAAGAGTATAAAGCCCGCAGATTCGGGATTTATGATGATTCGCCGGAACTGGACAGGGCGATAGCAGTTTGTGACGGATATTATGGGGACGGAAGCAGCGTGGTAAAGCTCTGCGAAGAGGCAGGAAAACCAATGCTGTTGCAGAGCTTCAGATGTGCGGAAGAAAATGCCGTGATATTTGAAGACTTTTGTGAAAAAGACGGTAAATTGATTTTCGTGGCACGCGATATCAATATGATTTGTGAACTGGATACGGAAAGCGGTAAGACAAAGATACTGGGAAACATACCGGATGAAAAAATCATGGAGGACCGACTGGCTTCCAAAATTGATATATGGAAGAATTTCCTTGTTTTTACACCTCTTGCCGCAAAGAAGATACTTATATTCAATTGTGATACGAAGCAGTGGAAAGAAATTCATGTACAAGACAAGAATGTGCAATTAAAATTTTTCCAAACTCTTTTTTACGAAGAGAAGCTGTATTTAATCGGAACCTGTTACCCTTCTATTCTGAAGGTTGATTTAGAGAATGGCAATGTCACTTATTATGATGAGATATTTGAAAACATACCGGATTCCGAGGCGAAAAATCAGAATGCTTTTTTCAGAAATGATTATGCACGATGCGGTCAAATAGTATATTTGGCATCCTGTATGGGAAATCATGTTTTAAAATTTGATTTGAAGACAGGAAATTTTGAGTGGATTGAAATCGGAAAGGCGAAGAACTGTTATTCGGGAATGACATGGGACGGCAGATATTTTTGGCTTTCTCCGAGAGATAATACCTCTATTGTGCGCTGGGACGGAAAAAAAGAAGTGCTGGAGATTGATTTGCCCAAGGGAGCAACAGCTCCGGGCGGACTCTTTTTGGGAGTTGTGGACACAGGAAGAGAGATTGTATTTCCGGGTACATATAAGTCCAAAACGATGATACTCTCAAAAGATTCAGAAAAAGAGATGCAGATTTTGGACGAACAGTATACCTGTTACAGGGTATTGGAGAATAAGAGAAGGATATGCCAGATGACCGACGGAAAGGTTCTTATCAGAGACGAATCGGGTGCGGAACGAATATACGATAATCAGCCGGAAGAGAAGGAACTGGAGCTTTATTTGAATCGATATGAGAAGAATATCCGGGCTGAGCTTAGGGAGCACAGAGGCGTAGAAAGTAATCTGTTTGACCTGCGTCGTTTTTGTAAGGTATTAGACCCGGGATTTTCAGAGGAAGAGACGCGAGGGGAGATAAATGTCGGTAAGACTGTATGGGATGAGATTAAAGGGGTGACAGAATGATAGGTGATATGACAAAAGGTCAATGTACCGGGTGCAAGATGTGCGCAGATGTCTGCCCGCACGGTGCGATTACGTTTGAGACAGACGAGAAAGGATTTTGGTATCCTCACATTGATAAAGAGAAGTGTACGGATTGTGGTTTGTGTGAGAAAAAATGCCCTTCGCTTCAAGCGGAACAAGTGCCGGAGGGGAATGAGCCGGTGGTCTGGGCAGCCTGGAGTAAGGATTCTACCCTTAGAAATCAGAGTACCTCTGGAGGCGTTTTCTATGAGCTTGCAAGAAAGATTATAGAAAACGGAGGTGCAGTAGCCGGTTGTCGTTATGGCGAGAACTATAAAAGTGCCAATCATTTTCTGGCACGTACAATGGAAGAATTGGAATGTCTGTGTGGCTCAAAATATTTCCAAAGCGATACGGAAGGAATTTATAAGGCGGTAAAAGAAGAACTGAAAAAGGGCAAAGAGGTTTTGTTCTGCGGAACTCCGTGCCAGAATGCAGCAATGTCCATGTATCTGGGCGATACCAAAGCAGAAATATATTATATGGACTTTATTTGCAGGAGTATCAATTCACCGCTCGCATTCAGAGAATACATTTCCGACCTTGAGAAGGAATATGGGGCGAAGGCAACTATGGTGCACCTTAAAAACAAGAAAACCGGATGGCGGAGTCTTGCGACCCGGGTTTGTTTTGAAAACGGAGCAGAATACCATAAGGATAAAAATGAGGATTTGTGGGTAAAAGGATTTGTGGGAAATGATTTATACACGAGAGAATCCTGTTTTGAATGCCGGTACAGAACATTGCCGAGAAAGGTTTCAGATATCACAATCGGTGATTTTTGGGGGATAGCCGGAGAGTCCGAGTATGATATGTTTCAGGGGATTTCGGTTCTGATGCTGAATACGGAAAAAGGGAAGCGGTTATTTGAAAGAGCAAAAGGAAGCCTGTATATCAGGGAAAAGATGATAGAGGATGTTTTGCCGGGAAATAAAGCATTATTACAGAATCCGGCAAACTCCGGGAAGACAGAAAAGTTTGCAGAGCTGATAAAAGAAAAAACATTCAGCGAAGCTGTACGGCAATGTATAGGTGAAGAGAAAAGTACAAAGAAAAAACACGGACCATTATATATCTGCAGAGAATTGAAAAAAGATAAAAAGAAATATAAAAATCATGGAGAAATATCTGTTTTAAAGTATCTTTTTTACAATTACTGTTCAAAGAATGTGGTGCGCTTAGGAACTGCGAAGCTGATTCCGTATAAAAATGCGATACTGGATCTTGATAAGACGGCGAGAATTTATGTACATGGAGACAAAGATTTTGAAATCGGAATTAATAAATTGAGAGGCTCAAAATCTGAAACACATGTCAGAATGAATGATAAGGCTTTATGGAATATGCATCACGGAGGCGCGTTGTTTTATAATACGGTAGTCGAGGTTAAGGAAAATGCTTTGTTGGATACCGGATTTTTTACGGCAAACGGCGGAAGTGTCATTATTGTTGCAAAAAAAGTGGTTCTGGGTGAAGATGTGATGCTGGGTAGAAATATTATGATTTATGACAGCGATTTTCATCAACTGCAGAACGACTGCGGAGCTTCGGTAAATCCGGCGAAGGAAGTTGTCATCGAAAATCATGTATGGCTGACCTCGAACGTGACAGTGTTAAAGGGTGTGCGAATCGGGCAGGACAGTCTGATTACGGCGCAGACGGTGGTAAATAAAAATATGCCGGAGCATGCAATTGTGGCAGGAAAAGCGAATGGAGCATGCATAAGGGATGAGGTTAACTGGAAGAGACAAAAGGCATCCACACATGAGGATGTATTTCAGTCATCAAAGATTATATTATATGGCTATGGTATACTGGGACGGATGTTTGCCCGCAAATATGAGAAGCAGATAGAGTGTATTATTGACAATCATGTAAAGAAGCAGGGTATTTGCACATTTGATGAGTTCGTGGCGCAAAATCCTGAGGAGAGAACGGATTGTATATGGGTGGTTGCGGCCGGACAATTTATGGCTGAGGTAAAAAAGGACATACGAAAAAAATATCCGAATGCCACAATATATTCTGTAGAGGTGTAGAAGAGGAGCAATATGAAAAAAGTCGGTATTTTAACATTCCAATATGCCAATAATTATGGGGCGGTTTTACAGGCATATGCGCTGCGCAGACGTATAAATTCGCTGGAAGGATATCAGGCGGAGCTTATTAATTATGTACCGGAAGGGTATGCGTATGCGACACCTGCCAACACAGAGGAATCCTATGTACATATGATGGAAAAGAGAGCGCATTTTGAAAGTTTTTTGCGGGAAAAATGCGGATTGAATCAGCCTATGATTCATGAAGTGACGGATGCTTCTTATGATTATTACTGCGTCGGAAGCGATCAGGTGTGGAATTTTGAATTTGCGACGGTGAATGAGAATTATTTATTCGCATATCTGGCTGATTCCTCACCGCGATTTTCCTATGCCGTCAGTGTTGGTATGTCGGCTGAGAGAGCTAAGGCGTATGAGGATATATTTGTGAAGTATGCGTCTAAGTTCAAGGGGATTTCCCTAAGGGAAAAAGATCAGCTTTCCTTTATGACTGCAGCGAGCGGAATGGAATGCAGAACGGTTGTGGATCCGACTTTGCTTCTGGAACCGGAGGAATATAAAGATATCATTGCAAAAGAGACGCTGAGGGATAAGCCTTTTCTGTTCTTTTTCTGGCTGGAACATGACCATGAGCTTATGAAAGGGGTAGAGTTTGTAAATATGCTCTCCAGAAAATATAACCTTGCGGTGGTGCATTCTATTCCGGGTGCTCCGCCATATATGTTCAGCAAAGATGACGGCTGCATGATGTATGAAGGGGTAGAAAATTTTCTGTGGTATATTCAAAATGCCCGGATGGTAGTGACGAATTCTTATCATGCCACGCTGTTTTCCGTGCAGTTTAAAACGCCGTTTTATTTGTTTGTTGTGGATTCTATGAGAAGCAGATTTGACATGCTGACGGAAAAAATGGAAATCGGAAACAGGATAGTGGATACATATATGGATGTCACACAGGTTTCAGGGTCTATGGATTTTTCCGATATCAGCGCGAAGATACAGCGTGAAAGAGAAAAGTCCGTTGAGTTTTTAAAGGAGATGCTGGACGTAAAAGAAGGGAGATAGCTATGTTTCCTAAGGTAAAAAAAATCGTAACAAAATATAATTCGGCTGAGCGCAATGAGAGATATCGTTATCAGTGCCCGGTAGTCATGCGCTATCTGGAAAATAAATTGCGTGGCTGGAATATAGGTGTTTTTTTTGAACAAATACAGACAGAAAAAATTGCCTTGTATGCGGTCACGGAATTTACGGAATATATACTGCGCGATTTGCACGGGTCCGATTCTCCGGTGGAGGTAAGGTGTATCGGTGACAGGAATTTCACCCGCTTTCCGCAGGGGGTATGTCAGACAGAAGTGGTGTCGCCAAATGAGGTTTTGAGGCGATATCAATCCGGCGAGATAGAAAAGATAATGATTTGCAGCTTGTTTCACGAAAATGCCGTGTTTGAAGATTTTATGAATCAGGGAGTCAGACAGGAGGATTTGGTCTCGGTGACAAGTGCGATTTTTAGCTTTGATATATTTACTGAAGAATAGGGGGGAGTGAAAATGCCGCTTGTTTCAATTGTTATACCGGTGTATAACACAGAATGTTATTTGAAAGAGTGTATAGACAGCGTACTTGCCCAGACGTTTCGGGATATAGAAGTCATCTGTGTAGATGACGGTTCAACGGATGACTCGCTTTCCGTGCTTAGGGATTATGAGAAAAGAGATGTGCGTGTCCATGTTGTGGCAAAAGAGAACGGCGGAGTAGTTTCGGCCAGAAAGGCGGGGATCGAACAGGCATCCGGCGAATTTATAAGCTTCGTTGATAGTGATGATTATGTGACATGTGATATGATTGAACAGATGGTTGGAAACATAGGTAAAACCGAATTGCTCTGCTTTGATATGTATAGGCAGTATGCAAATATAAAGGAGACAGTATACAGCAATGCTTATGAGGAAAACATATATGAGGGAGATGATTATGAGCAGTTAGTCGGTACCATGATATATGATTTGGAAAGTTTTAAGATACATCGACTGATTTCGGGTCTGCCGGGGAAATTATTTCGGCGAAGTCTGGTGGAGAAGCTGGTGCACGGATTAGAGTGCGATATCCGGTATGCAGAGGATGCATTGTTTTTGTATGAGTACATATTGAAATGTAAATCAGTCAAAATCGTGCACGAGCCGCTTTATTATTATCGGTATAGGGAAGATTCAGCAGTTCATTCAACTAATAAAGAAATGTTGATTGATATTAATAAATTATATCTGGAATTAGAAAGTATATTTTCGGAACACTATTTAAAAAATGTGCTGACTGCCCAGCTTCAGCGATGGATTGCGCAGCTTACGTGCAACGCGTTGAATGAGTATATGGGGTTTGATAATGAAATCGTATATCTTCCGGAGTTCCAGACTGACTGTGGAGAACTGAGAGATAAGAAAATTGTTATCTACGGGGCCGGAAAATGCGGACAGGATATACATCGTCAGCTTTCCTGTTTTCATTATAATATTGCCGGGTGGGTGGACCGGGATTATGATATATACAGGCGGCAGGGATTTGAGGTGCAATCGCCGGAAACACTGACAAAGACAGATGCAGATGTGATTTTGATAGCTGTCGGAAATAGGATGCTGGCAGACAGCATTAAAAAAGGTCTTGTGGAAAAAGGAATAGAGGAAGAGAAAATTATCCGGAAGGAATTTAGACACATATATTAGCACCGGAGAAAGAAAAGAGGGAATTGTTTATGAATCAGCCGATTGATATCGTGATACCATGGGTGAATGAAAAGGATCCCGTTTGGAATGAAGAGAGAAGGAAGTATGCACTTGAGGGAGGATATGAGGCATTTGAGTCATCCAATGTCCGTTTTCAAAGCTGGGACAATCTGCATTACTGGTTTCGGGCGATAGAAAAATATATGCCGTGGGTACACAGGATTTATCTGATTACGTGCGGACATCTGCCGGATTTTTTGGTAAAGGAACATCCGAAACTTGTGTGTGTAAAGCATTCTGACTACATACCGGAAAAATATTTGCCGACTTTTAATGCCGGAACAATAGAAATGAATTTGCACAGGATAGAATCGTTGTCTGAGAATTACATTTTGTTTAATGATGACCTTTTTCCGCTGCAAACGATAGAGGAGACTTACTACTTTAAAAATGATAAGGTATGTGATGAAGCAGTAGAAAATATCATTACGACTACTTCGTTTGGCGCGGTTTCTCATGCAACCCGTTATGCTCAGGTGAATCACATGTTTATCATCAATAAGTATTTTAAAAAGAGAAAAGTGCAGGCAGAGCATCCGGAGCAGTGGTTCTGTGAGGAGTACGGCGACCGGCTGGAGCGGACGAGGTCGTTAGAATACTGGTATGATTTTCCGGGTTTTTATGACCCGCATATGGCGAATGCGTTTAAGAAATCCACGTTGAAAAAGCTTTGGGAGCTCGAGCCGGAAGCACTGGACGCAGGCTCTCAAAACCGTTTTCGCGGACATACGGATGTGACCCAGTATCTTGTGCGCTACTGGCAGCTTTGTGAAGGCGATTTTTATCCGCGCAGAACGCAGGGAAAGGTGTTTTTTCCGAATATTGACACATATCAGGAAGTCGTAGATGCGATAGAAAGTGCGAATTATCAGATGATAAGCTTTAATGAGAATTGTACACCTGAGGAATTTGAAAAGATGAAGGCTGCCATTAATGCGGCTTTAGAAAAGCGTTTTCCTCAAAAGTCTTCGTTTGAAAAATAACGGAAGGGGAGACTATGGAAAAACTACTGGAAGTATTAAGTGCATACAGGAAGGAAAGAATTGCCCTGTACGGTCTGGGAACCGAGACGGAAAAAGTCATTGCAGCTTTGGATAACGAATTTGACATCTTTGGTCTGCTGGATGGGTTCACGGATTCGGGAATGTTGTACGGAAAGAAGATAGTGTCTTTTGATGATGCGGTAAAAGCGCGGGTGAAGCTGATTATTGTAGTGGCGCGTCCGGGATCCTGTAAAGCGATTAAAAGGCGTATCGGAGAAATGTGTACCGAGCAAGGAATTGCTTTGTTTGATGTCAGGGGAAAAGATTTGCTTATTTCTAATCGCATAATTTATAATTTCCGTGACTTTGAAGCATCGACGAAGAAACAGCTTTTGGAAAAAATACACAGTGCGGACGTGGTGAGCTTTGATTTGTTTGATACGCTGGTTACCAGATGCTTATATTCGTATACGGATATTTTTGAGCTGGTTAAGCTTTCCCTTGAGGAGAAAGGATTTCATCCGGGAGAGCTGGAGAATGCAAGGCTGGCAGCAGAAAAGGAATTGTCCAAGACAGAAGCACCGACACTGGAACAAATATATGAACGAGCAATACAGATGTTGGACGGCAATGTGGATGTTTCTCCGGAAAAGGCAGCAGAAACAGAGTGGGAGATAGAACAGCAGGTAGTTCTTCCGCGACGGGAAACGGTCGAAATCCTGAAGAGAATTGTCAGGCTCGGCAAACCGGTTTATATTATCACTGATACTTATTATAGTCGGGAACAGATTGAAACGCTTTTGGAATTGTGCGGAATTTCCGGTTATAGCAGTCTGCTTGTTTCAAGCGAAGAAAAGACGGGAAAAACGCAGGAACTGTTTCAGCGGTATAAGGAACGTGTGAAAGCAGATGTGTATCTGCATATTGGCGATGATATCTCGGCAGATATTCTCCCGGCAGAAAAATGCAGAATTCAGACATTCCGGTTGCATAGCGGAATGGAATTGTTTGAGGCACTGGGAAGTCTCGGAACTGAGGATATGACCAATACGTTGGCGGACAGAACAAAGATAGGCATGTTTGTCTCCCGAATGATGAATAATCCGTTTTGTTTTGAAACGGAAAACAGAAGTCTTGAGATAGAGGACACATATGATATCGGATATTTACTCTGTGGAGCGATGATTACCGATTTTGTATTATGGATGGATGAAATTACGACCAAAAGAGGAATCGGGGATATCTGGCTTTGTGCCCGCGACGGTTATGTAATAAAAAAAATGTATGATGCACTGGAGCCGGAGGGGAAAAGAGTCCGTTATTTTCTAACCTCGCGAACGGCGGCGATTCGTGCCGGTATGGAGACAGAAGAGGATATTCTGTATGTGAACAGTATGAAATTTTCCGGGACATCACAGGAATGTCTGAAAGTGCGGTTCGGACTAGAGCCGTGCGGGGATGGTGCGCCGGATGAGGAAAGCGGTTTGATGCAATATAGGGATGCGATATTGGAAAAGGCATCGCGACAGAAGAAAAATTACAGGAAGTATATTGAGAAACTGGGATATCCGCAAGGCGAGGTTGCAATTTTTGATTTCGTAGCGAAGGGAACGACGCAGTTATACCTGCAAAAGCTTTTGGACAATCCTTTGAAGGGATTATATTTCCTGCAGCCGGAACCTGAGTTTATGAGGGATAAAGGTATCGATATAGAACCGTTTTATGGGGAAACGGAAAAGAATGAGAGTGCAATTTTTGAACATTACTACATATTAGAGACAATACTGACGGCACCACATCCGTCGATATCGGAGTTTACGCCTGAAGGAGAGGCTGTTTATGCGGAGGAGACCAGAAGTGAGAAAGATATTCGTTGTTTCGGAAGGGCACAGGAAGGAATTCTGGATTATTTTAAAACATACATATCTATTCTTCCGGGAAAGGCGAGAGGGGTAAACAAGAAACTCGATGAGACCTTGCTGGCACTGATTACAAATGTGGAGATTAAAGACAGGGATTTTTTGGCTCTGACAGTGGAAGACCCCTTTTTTAATCGCATGACGGATATCAGAGACGTGATGGAATAAAGTTGTCGGTTGATTTCTGCGTTACAAGAATAACTACTATATTTATGAATGAGATGAGAGGATTCGGACATGAAAACTTGTATGAAGAGGATGTTGTCTGTGCTTTTGTGCGCGATGTTAGTCGTGGGGAATTTTCCTGTCAGCAGCAATGCGACGGAAACACAGGGGGCGGTTTCTTATGAAGGAACAGCAATGAATATTGCGCAGGGCAGCGTTATAATTGGCAGAGATACGATTCAGTACGGGGAGGAAACCTATTCCTATACGGAAAATCAGAATGTGAAGGTTACGGGAACTACGACGGAGCATCAGATTTTAGTAGCGGACGGAGTGTCGGTGAATCTTACCCTTTCCGATGTGTCGATTGACTTGTCGGGGCAGAGTACGGAGTATTTGGCCGCGGTTGAGATTGCGGATGGAAGTGCGGGGAATGTAACGATTACGCTGGAGGGAGATAATGTTCTGAAAGCTTCTCCTTACGCAGCGGCTTTGCAAAAAAACGGAACCGGAGAGGAAATCGGAATGCTGGTTCTTAAAGGAACTGGTAGTTTGAAAGCAGTCGGAGGTAATCTGGCAGCAGGAATCGGAGCAGACGATGTAAGCAGTACGGAGAATATAAAGATTAAAGATGGTGTGATTACGGCTTTGCCAACGGAATATGCAGATGGTATCGGCGTATCAAGGGCAATGCCGGGATATACGATATCAAGACTGGTGATTGACGGAGGTTCTCTCAAGACAGGTCTGCATGAAAGTACCGTTGCCGTAAATTCCGACGGAGAAGGAGTTATGCCGTTGATGATTGCAACGGATGGAGAATCAGAGGTCCTGATTAACGGAAAAGCTTATCCGAAAAAACACGGAACGGAGAAGGAGATATATGCTTATCTTTCCATCGAAGATGTGAATCATGTGAAGGTGGGAGAGGAAGAAAAGGATTATTTCTTTTATGGAATTCTCGGACAATTTGTGAACCATGCAAAAGCTCCTGTGGCAGAAGCTGCGGTTTATGGTGAAACCCTTGCGGATGTACAGCTTTCGACTGTGAGTGGCGGAAGATGGGTGTGGGAGGATGACACCTTGTCTGTAGGAACAGTGGGAACAAAAGCTTTTACCGCGCAGTTTGTTCCGGATAACACCTATACTTACTATGCAGATCCGGTAACGGTATCTGTTACGGTGCTTCCAAAGCCAATTACCATCTCCGGTGCACGGGTTTTGCCGAAAGAGTATGATGGAACCGGGAATGCGGAAGTGACTTCGGTAACTTTTGACGATGCACAGGATACATTTACCATGGGGAAGGATTATACGGCGACTGCAGAGTTTTCAGATGCCAATGCAGGGGTTGATAAGGATGTAACGGTTAAGGTAAATCTGTTAAATGAAAATTATTCGTTACAAACAAATACATATATTGCAAAGGCTACCATTGACAAAAAATTATATTATGATATTGAGGCTTCGGATATCGAGTTGACATACGGAGATACGGATGGGGCTGTTGTGGCATCGGCGGTAAGCGGAGGAAAATTTTCGTATGCGGTGACGGAAGGCACGGATGTGATTTCGGTGGATGAAACAACAGGGAAAATCACCATTTTAAAGGCCGGAAGTGCCAGTGTGAAAATTGTACTTGCGGGAACGGCGAATTATATGTCTAAGGATAAGACGATATCGGTGAATGTAAACAAGAAAAAGATTGTGCCTCCGCGGGTGAATCAGGAGAATGTATTTGTTTATAAAGGAGTGCCACAGACCTATGTGCTGGCAGGAACGGATGATTATCAGGTGACAAATGTGACGAAAACAGCAGTCGGAACTTATGATGCGATAGTGACGCTTACAGATCCGGATAATACAGAGTGGTCCGGGCAGCTTCCGGTTTATATTTATTCCATTACAAAGGCACCGGTGACGATTACTGCGGATGATAAATATGTAAAAGATATGGAGCAACGTCCGGAATACACCTATAAGATTAGCGGTCTTGTCAATGGCGAAACCATTGATTTTGTTCCGATTATTTCCTGCGCAACAGATATGACAATCGGAACCTACCCTATTGAAATTACCGGACCGGCGGAGTCAGATAATTATACTTTTACATATAAGAATGGTACATTGACGGTCGCAGAAAAGTATTCACAGAGTATCACTGCTGAGAATCTCGAATTCACTTATGGAGATGTAAATAAGCAGATTGAAGCGCAGACGAACGGGGACGGAACTTTATCGTATGAAATTTTAGAGGGTGAAGATGTAATTTCCGTGAATAAAGCAAGCGGGGCAATTACGATTTTGGCAGCAGGAAGTGCCACGGTGAAGATTTCGGCAACGGAGACCGAAAATTATTCTTCTGCACATAAAACAATCGTTATCCGTGTAAACAAAGCGGAGAATGCACCTGATATGCCTAAGGCAGAACTCCATGTGTCGTGTGGTACAGAGTATGTAGGTGATGTGTCCCTTCCTACAGGCTGGCAGTGGCCGGTTGCTGCGAGGGATGATGTGCTTGTTGCAGGCAGTGGAGTGATGGACACGGCAGAATATATTGGCGATGATGCAGGGAATTATCAAAACGAAAGTATACAGATTCGGATTTACAGAGCTGCCCATACAGAGGGAGAACTGCTCTTTGATGCTGCAGATGATGTGATGCCGACCTGTGAGGAAGGCGGAAGGGGACATGTCGATTGTGACATATGTCATAAGACGATAAAAAAACAGGTATCAGCCGGAGCACTTGGACATGAATACAAAGCATTATTTGTGTGGTCTGCAGATGGAAAAGGCTGTGTGGCACAGTTGATATGCAAGAGAGACAGTTCTCATACAGCAGAAACAAGCTGTGAGGTAACCGGTAAAATAAAGGTACCGGCAACGTGTAAGTCAATGGGAATTACTACTTATACGGCTGTTTACGGAAACGATAAATCGTTGAAGGACGTGGCTGACATTCCGAAATTAACGTCGCATACGTGGGACGGCGGTGTTGTTACCCGCAAAGCAACGACGACTGCAGCAGGTGTGAAAACCTATACCTGTAAGATTTGTGGTGAGAAGAAGACAGAAGAAATCGCTATATTGCCGTTACCGAAAAAGGGAACGACATTCAAATCACCGGATGGAAAGGCTTTTTACAGAGTTACGAAACAGGGGTCAGAGGTGGAATTTAAGACACCTGCAGATAAAAAAGCCAAAAAAATAGTCATACCTGCGACAATAAAAGTGGATGGAGTTACCTATAAGGTAACCTCTATTGCCAATAATGCGTTTGCAAATAATAAAAAGTTAACTTCGGTAGTGATTGGGAAAAATGTCGGAAAAATCGGAAAAAAAGCTTTTTTTAACTGTAAATCACTGAAAACGGTTACAGTCAATACCACGAAGCTGACAGCGAAAAATGTGGGAGCAGGGGCATGGAAGGGAGCCGGAGGTAAAAATTATTCTAAGCTGACCATCAAAGTGCCTAAGAAGAAGCTGGCAGCATATAAGAAGCTGTTTAAGAATAAGGGACTATCGTCCAAAGCGAAAGTGAAAAAATAAGAGGGGCCTTTCATTACAGATTCCTGACAATAGTCACTTGACACTATATGAAATTAAGTTATAATCATAGACATAACTATTTCGCATCCGCGATTGTGCGGATGCGAAAATCATATTTAATTTCAAATTACAATTCTATTTCAATCATTATTTAACATCATTTATTTTCCAATTTACAATGAAATATAAAAGGGTTTAAATGAAAAAGTATGTGGAAGATTATAAAATACGGGTTTACGATATCGCCTTTTTGAGCGATAATATAATAGAGCAGTTTACAAGTGATTTTAAGTTTGTTGCTCGTTTTTTTAAAGATAGAAGGCTTGGTGTAGATACCTTGAGGACGAATCAGGCGGCAAGAGTACGCCACATAGAGGCGGTGCTGGATTCTCTGTCCGTGTTTACAAAAGATGAAAGGTATAGGAATTCATACACAGAAAGAGTAAAAGAAAGTGAGTGAAGCAGCGAAAGAAGTTGGAATGGATATGGCTGCGTTTGAGTCGGAGATGGAAAAGTGCCGGTAGGCGATATGGCAAAAGAGAATAGGGGGAATTGTGTGAATTTTGAATTGACAGCATCTATGATGTGTGCTAATTACGGTAATCTGGAAAAGGAAGTACAGGAGTTGGACAAAGGTGGGATAGATTCGTTTCATATAGATATTATGGACGGACGATATGTCCCGAATTTTGCCATGTCACTGAACGATATGGCATTTATTGCAGGCGCGACGAAGAAGCCGCTTGATGTACATCTGATGATTGAGCATCCGAATAATAATATTCATTTGTTTTTGAATAAACTGCGTCCGGGAGACACGGTATATATTCATCCGGAAGCGGAATATCATCCTTCTACGACATTGCAGAAGATTATTGATGCAGGCATGGTTCCGGGGATTGCAATCAATCCGGGGACCAGTGTAGAGACGGTGATGATGATGCTCACAATTGTTAAAAGAGTGCTTGTTATGTCAGTGAATCCGGGAAACGCCGGGCAGATGTATCTTCCGTATGTCGGAAAGAAAATCGATCAGTTGCTGGAGCTGCGGGAAGAAATGGATTTTGATATTTATTGGGACGGCGCATGCAGTGCAGAAAAAATCATGGAATATGCGCCAAAAGGTGTGAATGGTTTCGTTCTCGGTACAACACTATTGTTTGGAAAAGAAAAGACCTATGGGGAAGTGCTGGCAGACATACATAAGTTGAAATTTTAGTTTTCGTTATTGCCCGAAGACATAGCGGGGAGCGGGCTTAATCAACAGGAGTACCTATGAACATAGCAATTATTTTAGCCGGGGGAACCGGAACCCGCCTCGGCGGTGATATGCCGAAACAGTATATCGAAGTGAATGGAAAGCCGATTATCGGATACAGCATAGAGGTTCTGGACAGACATCCTCAGATTGATGTTATATGGATTGTGGCAGATGAGGTTTGGCGTGACTACATAAAGAAGAGTGTATGCATGAAGAAGGTAAGAGGATTTTCGTTACCTGGAGCTAACCGACAGCTTTCTGTTTGGAATGCACTTTGTGATGTTCGTTTTTTGGCAGAACCCGACACCAGGGTGTTTATTCATGATGCGGCAAGACCGGTTTTGACGGCCGGGATGGTTACAGAGTATCTCGCAAAGGCGAAAGAGCATGACGGAGTTCTTCCGGTACTGCCGATGAAAGATACGGTGTATCTGAGTGCAGACGGAACAACAATTACAGCTTTACTTGATCGGAGCCGGGTGGTGGCCGGGCAAGCTCCGGAAGTGTTTCATTATGAAAAATATTACAGGGCAAACGAGAGACTTTTGCCGGATGAAATTATGAAAATCAATGGCTCAAGCGAACCGGCGGTTCTGGCCGGCATGGAGATAGCTGTTGTTTTCGGGGAAGAACAAAATTTTAAAATCACAACACAGGCGGATTTGGAGCGTTTTCGTCAATTAGTGGAGAAAGATAAATGAAAGCATATGTATTACGCGGAGTCAATCAATTTCAGATGGAAGAGATAGAAAAACCGTCGTTGCAAAAAGGAGAGGTGCTCGTAAAGGTGATGGCGGCGGGTATTTGCGGCTCGGATATTCCAAGAGCCTATCAGACCGGAGCGCACAGGCATCCGATTGTAATTGGGCACGAATTTTCAGGGAAGGTAGTTGAGGTGGCAGCAGACGGGGAAGATAAATGGCTGGATAAGGCAGTCGGTGTATTTCCGCTGATTCCATGCAGAGCGTGCGGGCCTTGCAGGAACAGGCAGTATGAAATGTGCAGAAATTATGACTACCTCGGATCGAGAAGGGATGGAGCTTTTGCCGAGTATGTTGCTGTTCCGAAGGAGTGTCTGATTGAGCTTCCCGAGGGTGTTTCGTATGAAGCGGCAGCGATGCTGGAGCCTATGGCGGTTGCCACGCATGCCATGCGCGGATTCAGAGCAGAAAAAGATGATTATATTGTGGTATGCGGACTTGGAACCATCGGGCTTTTTCTTACTATGTTTCTGAGAGAGACCGGAGCAGAACATATACTTGTTATCGGGAATAAAGATTTTCAGAGGGAAAGAGTGTTTTCGCTCGGAATATCTGAGGAAAACTATTGTGATATGCGCGCGCAGAATGTGGAAGAATGGATTTTTGCACGCACAGAAGGAAGAGGCGCGGACCTCTTTTTTGAGTGCGTTGGAAAAAATGAGACATTTGCCCGGGCTGTCAATCTCACGGCACCGGCCGGAAGGGTGATGCTGGTTGGAAATCCGCATTCGGATATGACGTTAGAAAAAACAGTCTACTGGAAGATTCTGCGCAACCAGCTTACAGTGAAGGGAACGTGGAATTCATCTTTTACCGGAGAGGCAGAGGATGACTGGCATTATGTACTGGATTTACTTGCACAAAAAAAGATAATTCCGGAACAGATGATAACCCATAGATTTTCCATGGAGGAATTGGAACAGGGATTTCAAATCATGCGTGACAAAACAGAAGATTACATCAAAATAATGGGAGTATTTTCGTAAGAAAGCCTAAAGTTCCCCGGGAAAATACCGATAAATTAAGTATAAAACCATGGAAGGAGGAGTATTTATGCGTATAGATGCTTATACTCAGGTGACGCAGCTTTATAATAATTCAAAGGTAAAAAATGCTGCTAAGCCAGCCAAAACCGGTTTTTCAGATGCTGTACAGATTTCAAGCTTCGGTAAGGATTATCAGGTGGCTAAGAAAGCAGTGGCTTCGGCACCGGATATGAGAGAAGACTTGGTCGGTTCAATCAAAACAGCAGTACAGGATGGAACGTATGATGTTTCGGACAGTGATTTTGCAGATAAACTGTTAGAAAAGTACAGTTCAATTCTTGGATGAGGGGGAGCATGGTAATTAATCATGCTTCCCGAATAAAACCGGGAGATATTAAGAAATGAGGACAAACCAGTGGCAAGTTTAATGGAAAATCTGATGGATATTCTGGAACAAGAGAATAGAGAGTACAAAGTGCTGTTGGATTTATCCATGAAAAAGACACGCATTATAGTTTCAAATGATATTGCGCAGTTATCTGCCATCACGGAGGAGGAGCAGAAACAGGTGGATTGCATCAACGCACTCGACAGACAAAGAGAGGTTGCGATGCAGGATATTGCCAATGTAATGAACATGGATGTGAATACATTAAAGCTTGGCAGACTCGTTGAAATGCTTGCGGGAAGACCTGCAGAGCAGAGGCGACTGACAGCGGTGAAGGATGCACTTCATGAGACGACGCAGAATATGATCAGAATCAATGCACAAAACAAAGAATTGCTGGAGAGCGCGTTGGAACTTGTGGAATTTGACTTAAATATCGTTCGGGGCTTAAAGGCGGCTCCGGAAACTGCGGAGTATAACAGAGGTGCCGTCAATGCCGGGAATCTGATGGGTGTTTCATCCGGAAGATTTGATGCCAAACAATAGTTATGAGGTGATGACATGTCATTATTTGGAAGTTTATATGTCGGCGCGTCCGGTTTGCAGACGGGACAAAATGCATTGAATACAGTTGCCCACAACTTATCCAATGCAGATACCGTAGGTTACACCAGACAGCAGACTTTATTGAATGATAGACAGTATAATACTTTATCGGTGAATCCGAAAGCAGTTGCAAATCAGCAGATTGGTCTCGGAGTTACTTATGCGGATGTAAGACAGGTGAGAGATTATTTTCTGGATCAGACCTATAGGAGAGAGTCCGGCCGCAGTGCTTTTTATGAAGTATCATACAATACGTTGAGTGAAATAGAGACTCTTCTTGGTGAATTAGAAGGAGAGTCTTTTAGTAATTCATTGAACAATCTCTGGGAAGCTGTACAGGAACTTGCAAAGCAACCGGCGAGCTCCGTGACACAGGGATTGCTGATTCAGAGATCAAGCCAGTTTGTGGAGCAGGCATCCAATGTGTATGATGCCCTCTGCAATTATCAGGATAATCTGAATGTACAGATTAAGGGCGAAGTGGATAAGATTAACAATTATGCAGACCGCCTGTTTGCACTTAACAATGACATTATCCGCATTGAAGCCGGAGGTATCGAGAGAGCCAACGACCTTCGTGATGAGCGAAACAAGCTCCTTGATGAACTCGGTAAGCTTGGAAATATTGACTATACGGAGGATCAGGAAGGCGGCGTTTCGGTTAAGTTTGAAGGGCATGTTCTGGTGAACCGTGCAATGACTTTTAAAATCGGAATGGATACCGATCCGGAGACAGGCTTTTACACACCGTTCTGGCTGACAGATGCCAAGAAGGTGCAGCAACAGGACGGAACCTTCAAGTATCTTATCGATAATTGCAAGGTTTATGATATGTCACGTGTGATTTCGACGGAGGCCAATACGGATATCGGAAGTTTAAAGGGTATGATGCTTGCGAGAGGAACACACAGAGCTGACTATACGGACCTTAAGGATGCACAAAAGTATAACGAAGATGTAGCTTCCTCCATTCTTATGAATGTCATGGCTGAGTTTGATAATCTCATTCACAATATTGTGACCGAGATGAACAAGGTTCTTGAGAACGCAGCAGTCAAGGAGGGCGGTACATACCTTCGCAATGAAGACGGCTCAATCATGCAGCTCTTTGAACGAATCGGATCGGATGAATATGATGCAGCCGGAAACCTGATTCGTGAAGATTACACACAGGGGCGCGAGAATACCCTGTTTACCATCTCAAATCTGGTGGTAAATCCCGATCTTGTAAAAGAGCCGACAAAGCTTGGATTTATAAAAATGGATGCAAAGGAAGATTATGAGACGGCGCAGAATCTTCAGCTTGTTTTTGAGACGGCAGAATATACATTAAATCCGAATGTGACTACAAAGACCAATCTGGTTGACTACTATTCTAACATTGTGAGTCAGGTAGCAAATACGGGGGCTGTTTTTTACAGTATATATTCAAACGAACAGGCAACGGTGGATTCAACGGAGTATGCACGCCAGCAGATTGTCGGAGTGTCCGATGATGAAGAATTGAACAACATGATTAAATTCCAGAATGCTTATAATGCATCCAGCCGTTATATTAATGTGATTGACGAAATGCTTGAGCATATTTTAAACACGCTCGGAGCGTAATAAGGGGGAAATGATATGGCTTCCACATTTTTTGGTTTAAATATTGCATATACCGGACTGACGGCGGCGAACGCCGCACTCAATACGACAGGTAACAACATTGCGAATGTTGAGACTAAGGGATATTCCAGACAGACGGTCACACAGAAGGCAAGCGATGCACTCCGGACATATACTACTTACGGGTGTGCTGGTTCCGGTGTTGACACGATTTCCATAGATCGTAACCGTGATGCCTTCTATGATTTTAAATATTGGAATAATAACAATAAAGTCGGCGAGTACGAAGAAAAGCAGTATTATATGCAGCAGATAGAAGATTTGTTTTCGGATGACAAGACAATCAAGGGCTTCACCACCATTTTTAATGAAATGTACAGTGCATTGGCAGAGGTTCAGAAAAATGCAGGTGATGCAACCACAAAATCCCAGTTTATCGGATTTGCAAACAATTTGGCTTATTATTTCAATACAGTGGCAGAGAATCTTTCTAATATGCAGCTTGATATCAATGCCGAAATTAAGAATAAGGTAGATGAAATCAATTCTTATGCCCGTGAGATTGCTTCTTTAAATGAACAGATTAATGTAATTGAACTGACAGGAACAACGGCAAATGAGCTTCGGGATCAGAGAGATCTGCTGATTGACAAGCTGTCTCTGGTTACCAATGTAGAGGTGACAGAGACACCGATATATGATGTCAATAACGGACGCGACACCGGAGCGAAACGTTACGTGGTTCAGATTGCCGGCGGGCAGATGCTTGTGGATTCCGGAGAATATTATGAACTGGAATGCGTTGCAAAAGCTAAATACGAGGCAAACAATCAGTCAGATGCACTCGGATTGTTTGATATCAAGTGGAAAAACGGAAATGATTTCTATATGTCAAGCACCTTAATCGGCGGACAGCTTCAGGGACTCATTGCCATGAGAGACGGAAACAATGCAGAACAGTTTAAAGGAACGCTTTCAAGTATAGAAAAAAATCAGACGACGGGCAAGAATGAGGTGACCGTGGATGTGACCGCGGATTATCTGAAGGATTTGAATAAATGTACACTTTCCGACGACGGAGGTGTAATGCAGATTGGAAATCAGGAGTTTTACTACGATACATTTAAGGTAGTCTATGATGCAAACGGGGATATCAGCCAGTACATCTTTGAAATCAGTGATGACCTTGCAAAGAACAGCTACCAGCCGAATTCCAGCCGTATAGGTAAAGACGTTACAATCGGTGCGGCCATTGATTATCAGGGCATTCCTTATTATCAGGAGCAGCTCAATGAGTGGGTACGTACCTTTGCAGAGGCTTTTAACCGCATTCTGACACAGGACGGCTCGGTGGACTCTTACGGAAACGCAGCAGATGTGCTTTTTGTGGCGAATGAGGCAACGGATGTGACACAGCGCAAGTTTTTGGATTCACGCAATAAGGTTGCAGGAACACCGATTGCCAGCACGGACGATACATATTATTATCTCACGGCTGCAAACTTTGCCGTAAACAAAGAAATGCTTGAGGATTCCGGACTTTTTGCCACACATACAGGAAAAGGAACGGGACAGGAAGCGTATGATGTCATTGAAGATTTGACCGATTTGCGCACCAATAAGGAAGTGATGAGCTTCCGCGGATGTAATGCAGGAGATTTTCTGCAGTGCATTCTTTCGGATGTATCCCTGAATGCCAGTAGCGCGAATGCTTTCTATGCAAGTTATCAGAACATTGAAGCGACAATAGATACGCAGCGGCTTTCTATCAGCGGTGTTGATACCGATGAGGAATCCCTGAATCTGGTACAATTCCAGCATGCGTATAATCTGGCTTCACAGATGATACAGGTGCTGACGGAAGTTTATGACAGATTAATTCTTCAAACGGGTGTTTAAAAAGGGAAAACAAGCCGATATATAGGTTGAGAGTTTTGAAAACCGGAGGTTACCTATGAGAATTACGAATAAGATTATTTCCCAAAATTCCATAACGAATATTAACAATAACAAGGTGCTCGAGAATAAGCTGAATACGCAGCTTGCGACGGGTTCCAAGATTAACCGCCCTTCGGATGATCCGGTTGTGGCTATCCGTGCTCTCCGACTTCGCACGAATTTAAATCAGGTCAGCCAGTATTACACGAAGAACATTCCGGATGCGGAATCATGGCTGGATGTTACGGAGAGTGCGATAAGTACGGTAATTGAGATTGTGACGGATATGTACTCCAACTGTACCCAGGGGGCAGCGGGATTTAACACTGCGGATGACCGGAGCAAGGTGCTTGAGAATCTGAAAGCACTGCAGCAGGAAGTTTATGCCACGGGAGATGCGGATTATGCGGGAAGATATGTGTTTACAGGATACAGAACAGATACACCGCTGACATTCGGAACGGACTCAGACAGGAAATACACGATTACGGAACAGCTCGGAAGCGACAGCCTCGATGAACTGACTTATGTGGATGTTTCCGATCTTGATAAGATGACGGAAGCAAATGCGGAAGCTCTCGGAACCATGGAGGATGCAATCAGCACCAATCAGGTATACAGACTGCGTCTGGCATATGAAAACTGTTCGCCGGATATGGCACCTGTGGTTTCTTACTATGACACGAACGGAATCCTGCAGACTATTACGGCGGAAGTGGTTTCGGTCAATGACACCACAAAGGATCCTTATCTGAGTGCTGAAACGTCAGCGTCAGGAGCTGTGTTTATTCCGGAAACGGGAGAACTGATTTTAAATAAAACTAATTATGATGCGTTGACTGCAGTCAGAGATAATCCTGCTACGCTTGATAAAGACGAGGGTGAAATCCGTGTAACCTACGAAAAGAAGGAGTTTGCAAAGAGTGACATCCGGCCGGAGCATTACTTCTATTGTGAATCTGACGGCATAAAATATAATGAAGGTTATCTGACGGGAGCAACAGATGATAATTCAAATCAGTTTATTTCATATGATGTTGGTTTCAATCAGAATGTCAGAGTAAATACACTGGCAAATGAATTGTTTTCAACGGACCTGAGCAGAGATGTGGACGATTTGATTGCATCTATAGAAGATGTAGAAGCGATGGAAAAAAATATTTCCACACTGGAAGAAATGCTGAAGGCTGATCCGAACAATCAGGAGCTTAAAAACCGTCTTGCGGCGGCTCAAAAAGCAAACACGTTTTTAACTGATAAAATGCAGAAACTGTTTGAGGCAAATGTGGCAAATATGCAGGGACATCTGGATTTGGCCAATACAGCACTTACGGCGACAGGTAACCGGGGAGCGAGAGTTGAGCTTGTCTCAAATCGTCTTGCAAAGCAGCAGACAAACTTCAAGACATTATCTTCACAGAATGAAGATGTGGATCTGACAGAGGTTGCAGTTAATTTGGGAAGCGTAGAGCTCGCTTATCAGGCAGCGTTGATGGCAACCGGTAAGATTTCGCAGACAACATTGTTGAATTACTTATAATACAGATACATAGAAGAGGAGAAGAGAGTATGGAGGTTAATACAAGAATCTTTGGGACAATCGATATAGAGGACGATAAACTGATTCATTTCGTAAACGGTATCGTGGGATTTCCGCAGTTGACAACATTTACACTGATTCATGACAATGAAAAGAACGGAGGCATCCAGTGGCTGCAGTCCATGCAGGAACCGCAGTTTGCAATTCCTGTCATGAATCCGCTTGATATTTTGGAAGATTACAATCCTCAGGTGGAGGACGAGCTGTTAAAACCAATCGGCGGACTGGATCCGGAGAATATGCTTGTGCTGGTGACAGTGACTGTTCCGAGCGATCTGACAAAGATGAGTGTAAATCTTCGCGGACCGATTGTAATCAATGCCGATAACAGAAAAGCCTGCCAGGTGATTACGGAAGGTGAAGAATATCAGATAAAATTTCCGATTTACGAGATTTTAAAAAACAGAAAGGCGGGTGTATAATATGCTGGCACTGACAAGAAGAAAAGGCGAAGCACTCGTCATCAATAACAATGTAGAGATTACAATTCTTGAAGTAAAGGGTGATCAGGTAAAGATTGGTATAGCAGCTCCGAAGGAAGTGCCGGTATACCGTAAAGAGGTTTATCTTCAGATTCAGGAAGCAAATAAAGAGGCAATGCAGGTTTCAGGACTTGAGGCACTGAAAGACCTCTTCTAGTAATTTTGTATTTTTCTTGTGAAAAATGGTTAACTTTTTATTTATTTTTGACGATAAATAAGTTAAAGTATAAGTAGCTAACTTTATTTTTCACATGGAGGTGGATATTATGGCAATTGAACCAATTGGAAGTATCATGACCCTGCAGGCACAGAATACGACACCTGTGGAACCGGTCAGACCTGTTGCGGAGAGCACGGAAGCAATCGCACTGGAATCAGGTGCCAAGTTAGACGCGATGACACAGGGAGTTGCAAGAACGAAGGAATTCGACCGGGATTCTCAGGAACAGGGCACGTTCGGTAATCAGAGTCAGCCGTCAAAGGAACAGATAAAAAAAGCGGTTGATCAGATGAATAAGAAGATGGAAAATTCGGAAGCTGTCTTCGGTTTTCATGAGGATACGAACAGAGTAACCATTAAAATTGTAGACAAAGACACGAAAAAGGTAATTAAAGAACTGCCACCGGAGAAAACGCTTGACATGATAGCGAAGGTATGGGAAATGGCAGGTATTCTTGTTGATGAAAAGAGATAGGAGGCAGAACGTATGGCGATTCGTATTACAGGTATGAACTCTGGCCTTGATACAGAAACTATTATTTCGGAACTCGTATCTGCCAAGAGTGAAAAGAAAAGCAGCCTTGAAAAGGCGCAGACGAAGTTATCGTGGAAGATGGATGCGTGGAAGACATTAAACAGCAAGCTTTACAGCCTGTATTCTTCTACAATCAGCAATATGCGTTTTTCTTCCGCATATACGCAGAAAAAGACAAATGTATCGAACAGCTCGATAGCAACTGTCATTGCAGGGGCGAATGCGACGGACGGAGTTCAGACCTTACAGGTAAAATCGCTTGCAAAGTCGGGCTATCTGACGGGCGCAACCCTCAGTGGAGTGAAGGCATCCTCTACTCTTGCAGAGGTAGCAGGAATCGCTGAGGATGAGACGGTTAATTTGAAGATGAAGCTCGGTGACGGAACGGAGACTGATATTTCACTGTCAGGTGCGAGTAAGGTCAGCGACGTGGTTTCAAAGTTAAAAGAAGCAGGTGTAAATGCAAGCTTTGATGAAAAGAACCAGCGGTTTTTTATCAGTGCGAAGGAGACTGGAACGGAATCAGAGTTTTCCCTTACTGCACAGGATGCAGAGGGGAATACGACAGACAGCGGACTGAAGCTTCTTTCTTCCCTCGGAATTTTGACGGCAGAGGCAGATGAGAACGCATCGCCGGACGGAAAGGTGAGTGCAGATTTTCAGGCACAGCTTGACCGCCTCGGACTGACGCTTTCCACGGAAAAGGGAGATGGCGCAGCAACGCGTATTCAGGCGCAGAATGCACAGATTCTCTTAAACGGTGCACTGTTTGAGTCAACGGAAAATGTATTCAATATCAACGGTCTGACAATCACGGCACTGAAGGAGTCGGCAGAAGAACTGACTTTGACAACGGCCAATGACTACGACGGAATTTATGATACAATTAAAAATTTCCTGAAGGGATATAATGAGCTTATCAACGAGATGGATAAGCTGTATAATGCGGATTCGTCAAAGGGCTATGAGCCATTGACATCCGAGGAGAAGGAATCCCTTTCCGAAAGCGAAATTGAAGATTGGGAGAAAAAGATTAAAGATTCCCTGCTTCGCAGAGACGCAACACTCGGAACGCTTTCCAATGCAATGCAGAGTGTAATGTCAGGCGGGATTGAGATTGGCGGAGAGACATACTATCTTTCCAACTTCGGTATCAATACACTCGGATATTTTACGGCGGCTGACAATGAAAAGCACGCATATCATATCGACGGAGATAAGGATGATGAGTCTACTTCCGGAAAAACAGATAAACTGAAATCCATGATTACGAATGATCCGGAAACGGTAATGGCGTTTTTCCAGAAGCTCAGCAACAATCTGTATACGACATTGTCCGATAAGATGTCAGCGACAGAGATGCGAAGCATTTACAAGGCATACAACGATAAGCAGATGCAGAAGGAGTATGATGCTTACACCAAAGAAATCGCAGCACAGGAAGAGAGAATTACCGCTTTTGAGGATAAGTGGTATCAGAAATTCAGTGCGATGGAGACGGCATTAGCGAAATTAAATTCTAAGACCAGCGCGATATCCGGGCTGTTAGGAGGATAAAGAGGGACATGGCATTACCTAATGCATATGCGCAATATGCGCAGTATAATACCAATAAAATAATGACTGCTTCGCCGGCAGAGCTTACACTTATGCTTTATGACGGAGCGATTAAATTCTGCAATATTGCAATTATGGGAATTGAGCAGAAGGATATACAGAAGGCGAATGACAATATTAAAAAGGTACAGCGTATCATTGAAGAATTTCGTGCTACACTTGATATGAAATATCCTGTGGCAGAGGATTTTGAGAGAGTTTACAAATATCTGCTTGAACGCTTGATTGAAGCGAATATTAAAAAGGATAAAGAGATATTGGAAGAAGTTAACGGACATCTCCATTCTATGAGGGACACGTGGAAAGAGGTCATGAAGAGAGCGAAATAGGAGAATGTAATGGAAAAACAGTACCTTTCTATTATGGAAGAAAGTCTCGCTAAAAAGATTGGGATTTTGGACGAGATAATAGTCAAAAACAATGAGCAGACAGTCATTTTAAATGATCCGAACATGAAGTGGGAGGATTTTGATGACAATGCAAACCGGAAGATGGAGCTTATCGTAGAAATGGAAAAGCTGGATGAAGGCTTTGAAGATTTGTTCCGGCATGTGAAAGAAGAGATTCAGGCTCCGGACGGGAAAGAGAAATATGCACAGAATATTTCCCGTATGCAGGAAATGATTTCGCAGATTACGGAGAGAAGTGTATCGATTCAGGCTCAGGAAGCAAGAAACAAGACACTTGTCGAACAGTATTTCCGGCAGAGCCGGGAGAAAATCCGCAAGGGACGGACTTCCTCCAAGGCAGCTCTGGACTACTATAAGAGTATGAGCCAGGCTTCCTTTACACAGGCGCATTTTCTGGACAATAAAAAATAATTTTCAAATTTTTTGAAAAAATCAAATTTTGGTATTAATATTTTTGGAGTTTCTCCGATATATAATACAAGTAAACAAATACTTATTAACCTAAGAAAAAGAATGAAACGGAGCGTACGGCCGGGACAAATCTTTTTCGATTGATGATCGTCAAGGATGACGACATGCAAATTCAAGGAGGAAATTATATGGTAGTACAGCACAATCTTACAGCAATGAACTCTAACAGAATGTTAGGAATTACAACAGGTGTTCAGGCAAAATCAACAGAGAAATTATCTTCAGGTTACAGAATCAACCGTGCAGCAGATGATGCAGCAGGTCTTGCTATTTCAGAGAAGATGAGACGTCAGATTAGAGGTCTTACACAGGCCAGTGCCAATGCACAGGATGGTATCTCTTGTGTGCAGACAGCAGAAGGTGCACTTGCAGAAGTGCATGACATGTTGCAGCGTATGACAGAGCTGGCAGTTCAGGCAGCTAACGGTACACAGACATCTGCAGACCGTTCTTACATCAACTCAGAGATTCAGGCTCTTACATCTGAAATCGACCGTGTAGCTTCAACAACTACATTCAACGAGCAGAATCTTCTTGATGGAACATTTACTAAAAAAGGTCTTCAGGTTGGTGCAGAAGCTAATCAGATTATCTCATTCTCTATCGCAGGTATGAGTGCAGCAGGTATTGGTATCACAGGTATTTCCGTAGGAGGTACATCAGATGTCAATGCACAGAAAGCAATCACAATGATTAAAGCAGCTCTGAAGGTTGTTTCACAGCAGAGATCTGACCTTGGTGCAATCCAGAACAGATTAGAGCACACAATTAAGAACCTTGACAACGTTGTAGAAAATACAACATCTGCTGAATCACAGATTCGTGATACAGATATGGCTTCTGAAATGGTTAAGTTCTCCAACAACAATATCCTTGCTCAGGCAGGACAGGCGATGTTGGCACAGGCTAACCAGACAAATCAGGGTGTATTATCAATCCTTGGCTAATTGTCAGCACGGGATTCGTAGTAAGAACTACCAAAAGGGAACCGGATATTCGGTTCCCTTTTTTTTGCCGAAAAAATGAAAAAATTGAAAAAAAGGTGTTAAGTTATTTTCAAATTCTCCGATATATAATACAAGTAAGTCAAGTGGGTGTCAGGGATGGCATTCCTGGCAAGCAACTATTACATAGAATTCAATGGAAAGAAAACGGAAAGGAATTCCGTAAATCAAGGAGGAAAAAAATATGGTAGTACAGCACAATCTTACAGCGATGAACTCAAACAGAATGTTAGGTATCACAACAGACGTACAGGCAAAATCGACAGAGAAATTATCTTCAGGTTACAGAATCAACCGTGCAGCAGATGATGCAGCAGGTCTTGCTATTTCAGAGAAGATGAGACGTCAGATTAGAGGTCTTACACAGGCCAGTGCCAATGCACAGGATGGTATCTCTTGTGTGCAGACAGCAGAAGGTGCACTTGCAGAAGTGCATGACATGTTGCAGCGTATGACAGAGCTGGCAGTTCAGGCAGCTAACGGTACACAGACATCTGCAGACCGTTCTTACATCAACTCAGAGATTCAGGCTCTTACATCTGAAATCGACCGTGTAGCTTCAACAACTACATTCAACGAGCAGAATCTTCTTGATGGAACATTTACTAAAAAAGGTCTTCAGGTTGGTGCAGAAGCTAATCAGATTATCTCATTCTCTATCGCAGGTATGAGTGCAGCAGGTATTGGTATCACAGGTATTTCCGTAGGAGGTACATCAGATGTCAATGCACAGAAAGCAATCACAATGATTAAAGCAGCTCTGAAGGTTGTTTCACAGCAGAGATCTGACCTTGGTGCAATCCAGAACAGATTAGAGCACACAATTAAGAACCTTGACAACGTTGTAGAAAATACAACATCTGCTGAATCACAGATTCGTGATACAGATATGGCTTCTGAAATGGTTAGATTCTCCAACAACAATATCCTTGCTCAGGCAGGACAGTCAATGTTGGCACAGGCTAACCAGAGTAACCAGGGTGTATTATCATTACTTGGCTAAGCACACTCTTAAAGCAGGATTTAAAAGGGGTTATCGTTTGTACGGTAACCCTTTTTTGATAGGATGATTTCTTATGGATAATATACTTTTTTTAGAATGGAAAAGTTTTGGAAATGACTATATTATAAAAGAATTTGAAAAGCAGGGATATCAGGTGCAATGTGTTCCGTTTCCGAGAGAGACGGAGGATGTCCGCAATGGCAGAGAACTGACGGAGAAGCTGACACTTGAGATTATGCAGAAAAAACCTGCGTTTGTTTTTTCCTTTAACTATTTTCCGGTGGCGGCAATTGCCTGTAAGGCATGTCGAGTAAAATATGTGTCATGGGTTTATGACAGCCCATATATTTTGCTGTATTCTCAGTCGGTATTCTATGAGACGAACCGGATTTTTCTGTTTGACAGTGCTGAGGCGTTAAATTTTCAGGGCATGGGTGTAAAACATGTGTACTATCTTCCGATGGCATCTGCAGTGGAGGATTATGATCGTATGATACCTTCTCAAAAACAGAAGAAAGAATATGATAGTGACATTACATTTATCGGCTCCATGTACAGCGAGACAAAGCAGCATATGTTCCGGCATCTGGAGAAGCTTGACGATTATACAAGAGGATATTTGTTCGGACTGATGGGAGCGCAGAAAAATATATACGGAATGGATATTCTTCAGGATGCACTGACTCCCGAGATTATTGAGGCGATGCGAAAGGTGTGCCCGGTGACGGAACACGGCGATGGTATTGAGACTGTGGAATGGGTTTTTGCCAACTATTTTCTGGCGCGTAAGGTGACGGCGATGGAAAGATGGGAGATACTGGACCGTCTGTCAAAAGCACATGAGGTTAAACTGTTTACACCGGAAGCAACGCCGGGACTGGAACGTGTAAGAAATATGGGAAGGCTGGATTACTATACACAGGCACCATATGCGATGAAATGTGCAAAAATCAATTTGAATATTTCGCTCAGGAGCATACATACGGGGATGCCTTTGAGGGCTCTTGATATTTTGGGCTGCGGAGGTTTTCTTCTTACGAACTTCCAAAGTGATTTCCTGGAATATTTTGAGCCGGGAGTGGATTTTGTGTACTATGAAAGTATAGATGACCTGGAACGACTGACTGCTTATTATCTGGAGCATGATGAAGAACGCCGGAGAATCGCAGCTAACGGATATCAAAAGGTAAAAGAGTGTCTTTCTTATGAAAAGCAAATCGAAAAAATGCTGAATCTTATTTAAAAAAACTCCGGTTTTATTCCGGAGTTTTTTTCAGTCTTTCTACTTGCTCAAGGGCTTTTGGGTAATTGCCGGCCTTCTCGTAGAACATGAGGGCCATCTCTGAATTTCCAATCATTTCGTAGACAATTCCAAGGTGGTAATAGGCCAGAAAGCTGTTGGTACCCTCCACCAAAAAATCGGTAAGTGTAGTGGCCTTGATAAGGTTGAGAGCCGATTTCATGTAATTACCCGTCTTCATATATATGTATCCGACAAGAAAAACATAGTCGGCATAGGTTTCAAAATATTGATAATATTCTTCAAAGAATTTTACAGTATCCGAGAGCCGATTCTCATGCAAAAGAGAATATCCGTAGTTGACTACCATGACACGCACATATTCAGCTTCGGGATTTAACGGGAAGGATAAGGCCTTTTCAAAGTATGCGCAGGCTTTTTCCCAGTTGCTCATAATATAGTAGGACTGTCCTATCTGATAGTAAGTGTAGGCATCCGGGTAATCTTTTTCGGATGCGAGCAGGATTTCAAGATTTCGCATGGCCTTTCGGTTGACATCTTCCCGTGTTCCGAGATACCCGGAGTGCTCCGCAGCGAGTGGTATGGGATATGTGTATAAAGGCGTAGACTTGTCAATCGGAAGGACCTGTTCATGAATCGGACGTTCGTAGTGATACACTTTACGGTTGAAAAGCCGTTCCACGCGATCGACGGAGGTGGTCTGTGCAATATCTTCCGAGCTTCTCAGCAGTCTGCCGATTCCGGCCGGATGCTGCTCAATCAGACGATAAATTTCATTCAGATCAAGCTCATACACAAACTCGTCGGCATCCAGTACAAGAATCCAGTCGTTGGATGCTTTGGAAATAGAAAAATTCCTTGCAGCAGCAAAATCGTTTATCCAGTCAAAATGATAAATTTTGTCAGTGTATTTTCGTGCAACATCGACTGTGCGGTCGGTGGAGCCTGTATCTGCAATGATAATTTCAAACGGATAGTCCTTGATACAGGAAAGGCAGCGTTCCAAATTTGCCTCCTCGTTTTTGGTTATAATACATAAGGAAATAGGTACCATTGGTAAAATCCTCCTTGTGACGATTATTGCGGCAGATTTTTCAGCCGTTCTACGGACATGGAAAAATCGCCGGCCTTCAGGTAGTATCGGCGCGCCTCCTCATAATGACCGTAGGCCTCGTAAATGCAGCCGATGTTGTGATAAGCGCGATAGGAATTGGTTCCTTCATCGAAATGTCTGGAAACAGTGGTTGCACGGAGAAATTCCTGTAAGGCCCTGTCATTTATGCGCGCCTTCAGATAGATATTTCCCATGAGGAAGATAAAGTCTGCACTGTTTGCAAATGAATCGTAAACATTGGCAAGCGTCAAGGCTTTCTCAATCCGGTCGGTATAGAGCATGCTGTATCCGTAAGAAATCATCATGCGCTGTACATATTCGAGTGTTTCATCGACATCGAGATAAAAACCGCGGTCGAAATAGTTGTATGCGTTCTCGTAATCATTTTTCAGCATATAGCTCTCGCCAAGCTGGTAGAACAGATAAGGGTCTTCGGGATCTTTTTCCAGTGCTTCTGTCAGCATACGGATGTTCCGCTCGGATTTGGCTAAAATTTCTTCTTCACTTCCGCCGTATCCTGTGTGAGTTATGTACAAAGGGAAGGTAAAAGCACAGGCAGGAGTTTTGTCCCTGCGTACAGGCTGTTCGTGAATAGTTCCCTCATATTCATACAGCCTGCGGTCAAAAAGCCGTTCGACCAGATCGGTTGAGTGAAGGATATCGTGATTTTTATCATAACATATATTGTCCCGTGTCAGTTGCCCGAGTGCATAAGGATATTTCTGCATGAGGCTTTGCATTTCCTCATAATTGAGATTCACAACGAATTCGTCACAGTCGATGACGAGAATCCAGTCATGGGTTGCAGCCTGTATGGAAAAATTGCGCGCTGCAGAAAAATCATTGACCCATTTAAAGTCAAGTACCTTATCGGCATAACGGGAAGCGATTTCCCACGTTTGGTCAGTGGAGCCGGTATCCGCCACAACGATTTCAAAAGGGTAGCGGCTCAGAGCCCGGAGGCATTTTTCTATGTTTTTTTCTTCGTTTTTTGCAATTATACATACAGAAACAGGTATCATGTCTGCCTGAACTCCTTTCGGAAAAAGTCTAAATCTTACGGGAAGGAACCGGATTGATATAAAACTGCAGATTGGTATTCAACAGTGCAGAAAGGTAGCTGAAGGAACTGTTTGACATCAGCAATCCTTTGCACATGGTCATCAGTTGCAGGTCAATATAATTAGAGCCTTCAACGTTTCCTTCTACAAAAACAGTTTCGTGTGCAAGGGAAAGCCCGAGCTGTTCCGTATTGTCACGGCACCAGGAAATATCATCGGAAAATACAAAGAAAGTCAGCTCAGGGTAACTATCAGTGAGCAGCTTTGCATAGTTGTGATAAATTTTCGTGTCGATATTCCAGCCGAGACGGATGAAGTCTCCGCGCCGGATGTGTACGCCGACGGAGAGAGAGGATTTAATCTTTGAAGCGTATCGCATATTTTTTTCATCGAGAATCGGCGGAAAGGACAATTCGCTTAAAAACTGTTCCCTATAGGCAGCAAACCAGCTTTTGTTAATCCAGTAGCCGAAGTAGTATACAATCTCGCCCGGAAACTGTAGAATCTCCGGATGGTATTCGTTGCAGGGAATCTGATGTACCGTTCCGTGAAAAGGATTGTCTGTTTTATAGTTTGCAGCCTCGGCAATCATCCGGACATCGAATCCCATGTTCAGCATTGTCTGAGCAGTTCCTATCCGGTTTTTCCGGTTGTCCACGAAAACCTTCCATGCATCGGGCGAAAACTGCCGGCTTAAGAGATTGGGTTTGAGACCGAATACTTTTTCAAGCTCATATCCGTTATGCTCTTCTTTAAAGAAAAAGAAGGAATCGTCTAAAAGCCAGATGTCCTTTTCGCCGCAGGAAAGCTGTGCGTAGCGGTAAAATATATATTGAAATACCTGATTGGCGAGTCCGCCGTTAAAATACTGAATTTTCATACAAGGTACTCCTTTGTGCAAGAATCTGATGGAATAATCCATAGATATTATATCATACTGGCGGCGGTTCTGTCATCAAAAGCAGATGCTTCTCCCAAGTATGCTCCATGGCGGTTTTTTGTCCGTCTGAGGCGATTTTTTCTGCTTTTTCCGGGGATGAAAGAAGCATTTTTACAGTCCGTGAAAGAGGGGCTGAACGACAGTCCTTAAGCTGATAGATACAGCAGTTGATACCATCGGACAGAATGGTGTCCAGATAGCTGCTGCTGTCAGTGATACAGAGCGCGCCCTGCATCATTGCATTAAAAATACGTTCACTTGAACCGTCTTTGAACCACGCCATATGATTAAGGAGGATTTTGGTATGAGACATGAGCCGAATGCCTTCCTCAAAGCTGACGGGACTGTGAAGAATAAAATTATTATGGTTCTGCAGACCGGATTGCTCCCAGCCATTTCCGTAAACGTGAACCATAATGCCTGCAGATACAAGGTCTTCCATAATAGCTTTCCGGTAAAGTGCAGTCAGGTTCGTTTCGGTAAAACGGTGTAACTCTATCAGTGTTTTGAGAGGTGTGTCGGAAATGTGAAGCTTGCCGGCACAGTATTCCACTGCCTGCTCGAAGGTCTGTGTCGTGTTTTTGCTCAGGTACGCAATAATCTGTCGGTCAAGTTCATCCTCTGTATAAGATGCATGATATTTGTAGCTGCCGATAAAAAGTACATCGATATCGCGCTTGTTCCAGTCCGTGACAGGAGAGGAGTCCTGACATCCTCCGGTAGGAAGGAAGAGGGCGTTTTTAATTTTGGTATAAAAACGTCGTACATATTCGGTATGTGTCCGGTCGGCACAAAGAAGAGTGGTATTGCACGGAGGGTTGTCGAGGGAGTCAGCGTAATACATCGGGTGGTCCACCAGAAAATCGTAGCACGGGATGTTCAGGGATTCCCAGAGAGAAGAGCCGTCCTCAAAGGTCTGAGACAGCCCGACATTGTTAAAGAAAAAAGCCGCATCCGTTCCGTCTTTAGTAAAAGTAAAAAACCTTTGGGTGCTGTCTGCATAATCGGCCGGGTCGAAAAATAAAATGGAGCAGCCCTGTCCTTTAAAAAACGAAGAAAAACGCTCGGCTATGTAGTCCAAAATGTAGTTTCCTGTCCGGAATATAACGATGCGGTAAGGGTGTTCCGGCGCAGCCGGAGTCATTGGTAAATCAAAGGGAGCTTCCATGCGCCGGAGAAGGTTAATCAGAGCATAGAGCTTCCTTGTATATCCGAGACCGGTGGTCTTAAAAGCGGAGAGCAACTGTTCTGCCTCTGTAAGAAGTCCCCGGTTTATGGTCTGTTCCAGAGTGTGTTCAAATTGGCTGACAAAATCCATGTTTTTGACTCCTGTAATATGGTATAATTGATATAATTATAGTAATTATAATATATTTATCGTATAAATGCACGATAAGATGAGGTGGGAGAGTATATGAGCACGAAAATTTTTGTTATGACCCACAAAGCGTTTGATGTGCCAAAGGATCCTGTTTACATTCCCTTGCATGTCGGCAGGGAAGGTAGGGAAGACCTCGGTTACACAGGAGATAACACGGGAGATAACATCTCCGTGAAAAATTGTTATTATAGCGAACTGACGGGCTTATACTGGGCGGCGCATAATGTGACGGAGGGTGATTATTTCGGTCTTTGCCATTATAGACGGTTCTTTCTGAATGATGAGGGAAGGCTTTTGGATGGGGACTCTTATGAGCGGATTTTGAAGGAGCATGATGTGATTTTGGCCAAAGCCGTCTATCATCCGGTTTCGTATTATGAGATTTACGCGCAGGCGCATAATATCCGTGACCTTCAGGTAACGGGAGAGGTTTTAAAGGAATTGTATCCGGAAGATTATAAGGTGTTTGAAGAAGTGATTGCAGGGCGAAAGGTTTACAGCGGAAATATGTTTGTCACTTCCAGGGAGAAATTTTGCGACTACGAACAGTGGCTGTTTTCTGTGTTTGACCGGGTGGAGAAACGGATTCATCCGGATGACTATGATGCATATCACAGGCGGGTATTCGGCTTTTTGTCGGAACAGCTGTTATATGTGTGGGTAAAAAGCCGGGGACTGAGCATATACGAGGCACCGGTGGGACTGACGCAGGAGAAGGCGGAAACGATTGAACTGAAGCAGGAACTGTGCAAGAAGTTAGCAAGGGGGAACATTGATGACGTAAGAGAGGCACTGGAGCTGTTTCGGAGTGCGATGAAAGAACGGCCGGATCTTATGCTTTCAGCCTCTGATTTGAGTGGCGAACTTGCGGATATGTTCCGTGTGCTCTATGTGTGTGAACAGGAGCTGACGGCGGGAACTGAGGGGCTGCTTGCCATTGCAAAGGATTTAAATCTTCTTGTCAGACACTACAGGCTGATTTGTATGATTGCGGGCAAGATAGCTGCGGGTAATGTGACGGCGCAGGAACTTTCATATTACAAAGACTCCCGGATTTCCGGAAGCCTTTTGCAGATGATTGTCAATACAAATCCGAATCTGAAGCCATGCGAGGGACTGCTCAGGTCAGCCTGTGATAGCTTTTGAACACCTTCTGAACCTGTGAGAGCTCGGAGGGGCCGACAGAGTATTTCAGAAGATTAAGGAGTAATTTATAGATTTCGGGAATGTGCGAATGACAGTATGTATTTTGCTGATAATCCGGAACTCTTTCGAGAGTTCCGGTTTTTAATTTCATGAAATCTTCGTATGGTATTTCGTCAAAGCGGAGCGCGAGAATTTTGAAGCCTGCCATGTAATAGGACATAATAAAATCAAATTCGAGTGCTTCACGATACTTTGAAAGAAAACCTCTTTTTTCGTATGCATCCCATTTCAGATAATTTACCGGAAAAATATCCTTGTGGTGTACCTGATTACGTCCGAGCACGGTAGAGTCTTCGTTAATATAGTAGTGATAAAGCCGGCGTTCCACAAGGCTGACATGCTTTGCGTACAGATATACCAGAGAACCAAAATAAATATCCTCATAGGTGAGGTGTTCGGGAAAGAAAATTTCGTTTTCCAGAAGGAAATCTTTGCGAAACAGTTTGTCCCATACACCGTAGCCGATGACGTTGGAGACGATGAAATCAGTCCGCTGTGCGTCCGAGAGAATGCGGAGCTTTCGATTTTGCTTGCGCGTTGTTTTCTCTTCCTCTTTCAGGTAAAGGGATTTCTTCCCGTTGTCACGTATATGACGGCAGAAGGCAAGGTCTGAGTCATCTTCCGTCACAGCACGGTAAAGGCATTCATACATATCCGGCTCAACCCAGTCATCAGCATCGACAAAGCCGATATAGAGAGAGGTCGCATGAGAGAGTCCGATGTTTCTGGCTCCTCCCTGACGCAGATTTTCCGGAAGCTGAATGATGCACACGGAGTCCGGAGCAGATTGTTCAATGACAAGTAATTTTTCCCAGGTGCTGTCCGTGGAAGCATCATCCACGAAAATCAGCTCCAGCCGGTCAAGTCCGAAGGTCTGATTTTTCAGGGATTCAAAGCAGCGCATTATGTAATTTTCAACATTATGGCATGGAATAATGATACTGATTTCAGCCACCGGTAAGTACCTCCAATCGTTTGAGTGCCGGGGGATAGCTGTTGCATTTGCGATAGTTTAAAACAGCTTCACGGGTATGTCCCGTGCATTCATATATAACTCCGATATTATAAAAAGCGCGATAGCTGTTCACACCGTCAACAACACTTGAGGAAAAAGAAGCAGCTTTCTTAAATTCTCCGATTGCCCGGTCGAAAAGGGCGTTATTCATATAGATGAGTCCCATTAAAAAAACGAAATCTGCGTTGACGGCAAAGCTGTCATAGATTCCTTCAAAAGAGAGGGCAGCTTCATATTGTTTGAGCTCCAGAAGGCAGTAGCCATAGGCTTCTACCATCGATTGCACATAGAAAAGTGTAGGATCAAGGTCAAAGGAGAGACCTTTGGAAAAAGCTTCGGCAGCAAGCTCCGGCTTACTGAGAGTGGAATAGCATTTGCCGAGCTGATAATATAAGTAAGGATCCGCTTTGCGGGCAAGAGCTTCAAGAAGAAGCTCCGCGTTGCGCCTGCATTTATCTGCCAATACATCGGGATCGCTGTAACCGTCATGGTCAAGGGAAATTTCTAAGTCGAAATAGTGGCACGGAATATCCGGCCTGTGAGAGGTGAGATGTTCGTGCACATTGCCGCTGTACTCGTAATACTGCCGGTTGTAGATTCTTCCAAGCCTGGTCGTGGTAAATGTCTGCTCGCCGTTCAGCGTATATAAATCCTTCTGACGAATGGTGCCGATAAGCGGGGCATTTTCATCACGGCAGAAGGCAGAAAGCTGTGAAAGGTCTGCCTTTGTAACATATTCATCACAATCCAGAAACCATATCCAGTCAGTCGGTGCCTGCATGGCACAGAAATTTCTGGCTTTGGAAAAATCATTGCACCACTCAAAGTGATAAATGTGACCGGTATATTGACGGGCAATCTCCACAGTGCGGTCGGCAGAACCGGTGTCTGTATAAATCACGGGAAGAGCAAGCTTTTGAAGCTCCTTCAGACAACGCTCTATGCATTTTTCTTCATTTTTCCCAATCAGGCAGACAGAAATAAAAGGATTCACGCCATTTCTCCTTGATTTTCGGCTTTTTTAATATGTACTAAGTATAATCGACACCGTGAAAAAAAACAACAAATGCCTCTTATATTTTTTTCGCAAAAGGTCGATATATATGATATAGTGTACATGTGTGCACAATATTTGTTTGAAAATGTGATACATTGAACGGAAAGCGGGGTATATCATGGAAGATATCAGAAGGCAGCAGTTGGAAGCTTTGGAAACAGGAGTGGAATATGTGAAAAAACTTGTTCCTGCCATTAAAGAAATTTTACCGGAGCTTCGTGGTGAAGAAAAAGAAGATACGATAGATTTTTTGAATCAGCTTATCGACGGAATTAACTTTGTCATTGAGATTGTAAACGCGACGATGGGTATGATTAATGAAAAAGAAGAGATTCTGAACAAAGACGGAATAGAAGAAAAAGTACAGCTTCTCAATGATGGACTCAGTGCAAAGGACAATCTGAAAACAGCACAGGCACTTGAAGAGGGCATACTTCCGTTTCTGGATATTTTTTATCAGGTATCCTCCATTATACTGGAGAGGGAAAATGCATGAAGTATGATTATTTAATTGTAGGGGCAGGTCTGTTCGGTGCCGTGTTTGCCTGCGAGATGAGAAAAGCGGGAAAGAGCTGCTATGTGATTGAAAAAAGAGACCACATAGCAGGAAATATCTACACTGAGCAGCAGAACCATATTTCTGTCCATAAGTACGGGGCACATATTTTTCATACATCCGATAAAGAGGTGTGGGACTATGTGAGTGCACTTGCGGACTTTAATCATTATGTAAATTCACCGGTCGCTGTTTATAAGAATGAAATATATAATCTGCCGTTTAACATGAACACCTTCAGCCGTATGTGGAATGTGAAAACGCCGGCCGAGGCAAAAGCTAAAATCGCAGAGCAGATTGCAGAAGCGGGAATTACAGAGGCGGATAATCTGGAGGAAAAGGCCATTTCGCTTGTCGGAACCGATGTTTATGAGAAGTTAGTTAAGGGTTACACCGAAAAACAGTGGGGAAGGGACTGCAGAGACCTCCCTTCGTTTATCATAAACCGTCTTCCGCTCCGCTTTGTATATGACAACAATTATTTTAATGACCGCTATCAGGGAATCCCTGTCGGGGGCTACACACAGATTGTAGAGAAGCTGTTCGGAGATACACCGGTGAGGACAGGCATCAGCTATCAGGAGTTTCTGGAAGACAATCGTGCCAAGGAACAGCCGGTGACATATGACAAGATACTCTATACCGGCATGATTGATGAGTTTTTTGAATATTGCTATGGGGAGCTGGCTTACCGTTCGCTGCGTTTTGAAAGTGAGTATATAAAGGATACAGATAACTATCAGGGAAATGCGGTCGTCAATTATACAGAGAGAGAGATTCCGTATACCCGGATTATTGAGCATAAGCATTTTGAATTCGGAAAAGGTGACGGGACGGTGATTACCAGAGAATATCCCGTAGAATGGAAGAGGGGAGACGAGCCGTATTATCCCGTGAATGATGAGAAGAACAGTGCTCTTTATGCAAAGTATGAAGCACTTGCCGGTGAGCAGGAAAATGTCATTTTTGGCGGTCGCCTGGGACAGTACAAATACTACGATATGGATAAGGTAATCCGCGCCGCGCTGGATATGGCGGCACAGGAACTTGCCTGAAAACAGAATGAAAAATAAGAAATATCCCTGTTGCTACTTGCAATGGGGAATATTTTTTTGTATAATACTTTGAAAGTCAAAGTATTTGAAGGGCAAAGCAAAATGTAAAAGGAGCAGAAATATGAATTGGAATGAAGCAGTGAATGATTTGGATGAGAGAAGGAAAAGGGTAAGTCTCGGAGGCGGAAGAGCAAGGATAGAGGCACAGCATAAGAAGGGAAAACTGACAGCGCGCGAGCGCATTGAAATTCTTCTGGATGCGGACAGCTTTGTGGAAGTGGACGGGATGATAGAGTCGAGAATTGATGATTTTGATCTGGATAAAAAAAGAGTTCCCGGTGACGGTGTCGTGACGGGGTATGGGACGATTGGAGGAAGGCAGGTATTTGTGGCCTCAGAAGATTTTACGGTCATCGGAGGGACGCTGGGTGAATATCATTCGTTTAAAATCTGCCGTATTCAGGACATGGCTATGGCGATGAAGGCACCGTTCATCTGTATCAATGACAGTGGCGGAGCCCGTATTGAAGAGGGAATTTCGTCTCTGAGCGGATACAGCGGAATGTTTTTACGTCACACGAAGGCTTCCGGAATGATTCCACAGATAGCCGTGATTTTGGGACCGTGTTCCGGAGGGGCGTGCTACGCGCCGGCAATCTGTGATTTTATTTTCATGGTGGAGGAAACATCGAAGATGTTTATTACCGGACCAAACGTGGTAAAAACCGTAATCAACGAGGAGGTTTCCGTGGAGGAGCTGGGAGGCGCGCAGGTACATGCCTCTAAGTCCGGTGTATCTCATTTCACTTACAAAAATGAAAGAGACTGTCTGCTCGGAGTGCGGAAGCTTCTCTCCTATCTCCCTTCTAATTGCAATCAAAACCCTCCCCAAATGGAAGAGATTAGCGCGACTATGGGAGTGGCAGCCGGTGTGGTAAGCCGGGTAGAAGAGATTGGCAGGAAGGTTCTTCCGGGAGGGGAGGACCGTTCCTGGAAGATTCGGGATATTGTGCCTGATAATTCAAGGCGTGCTTACAATGTAAAGGATGTTATTGAGTGCGTGGTGGATAAGGGGAGCTTTTTTGAGGTGCAAAAGGACTTTGCGAGAAATGTTGTTATCGGCTTCGCGAGGATGGATGGAGAGGTGACAGGCTTTGTGTGCAATCAGCCGAATTATCTGGCCGGAGCCATAGATTACCATGCTTCGGATAAAATGGCACGTTTTATCCGGTTCTGCGACTGTTTTAATATTCCGATTGTGACGTTGATTGATGTTCCGGCATTTTTGCCGGGAAAGGAGCAGGAGCATAACGGAATCATCCGTCATGGTGCAAAGGTTCTCTATGCATATTCAGAAGCGACCGTGCCCAAAATATCCCTGATTATGCGAAAAGCTTACGGCGGAGCATATATTGCAATGAATTCCAAGGAGATGGGAGCAGATATTGTTTATGCATGGCCGATTGCAGAGATAGCGGTGATGGGGGCAGAGGGGGCAGTCAATATTGCCTTCAGGCGTAAAATTAAGGAATCATCGAACCCGGAGGCTATGCGCAGACAGTGCATGAAAGAGTATGATGAGCGTTTTCTGAATCCCTACGTGGCAGCAGCCAGAGGATATGTGAATGAGGTGATAAAACCGGAAGAGACACGCGGAGCCCTGCTTAAGGCCCTTAAAGGACTGAAAAACAAGGAAGCGGAGTCGCTGTGTAAAAAGCATGGAAATATTCCGCTGTAAGACGACCGGCTGTCCGGGATTTTCGCGGGTGCGAGAAAATAAATCTCCACAAAGCAGTCAACGTGTGCTATGATGAGGGCAGCGAAAACGAAAGTGAGGATTTGTCATGGCAGAGAAAAAAATTTTGGCCTTGATTACGGCGCGAAGCGGTTCTAAGAGCGTGGTAAATAAGAATATCCGAAAAATAAACGGGAAACCGATGATGGCATATTCCATCGAGCACGCGCAGGCTTCAAAATATATTAATCGAATTGTTGTATCAACCGACAGTGAGGAGTATGCGGCGATTGCACGTGAGTACGGAGCGGAGACACCGTTTATCCGCCCGGCTGAGTATGCCACGGACACGGCTCTTGACATCGAGGTTTTTGAACATGCACTCGGATTTTTGGAGAAGGAAGAGGGATATGTTCCGGATATAGTGGTACATCTTCGCCCGACCTATCCGTACCGTGATCCGGCAGATATCGACACAATGATTGAGATGATGTTGGAGGACGAGTCAGTAGACTCTGTCCGTAGTGTGAAGAAGAATGAGGTGGTTCCTCATAAAATGTGGTATTTGAAGGAAAACGGGGATCTGGATCCTTTGATGAAGGATATTCCGGAAGCATATAATATGCCTCGTCAGGCACTTCCGGCCACTTATATTCAAAACGGGAATGTGGATCTCCTTCGTCCGCGTGTGGTGACGCAGTATCATTCCATGACAGGGAAGAAAATTAAAGGCTTTGAAATGAAGGAAATGTATGATGTGGATACAGAGTCGGATTTCTCGCGTGTGGCAGATCTTATGAAGATTATGGGAGGCGGTCAGCAGTTTGTGTTCGACATAGACGGTGTGATTGCGATGAAGAGGGAAGATTTGGATTATGCGCAGGCAGAGCCGAATGAGAAGATGATTCGCATTATCAACCAACTTTATGACTGGGGAAACAGAATTGTGCTTTTCACTGCAAGAGGGTATGTGACGGGAATTGACTGGAGCGAGGTGACTGGTAAACAGATGGCAGACTGGGGCGTGAAGTATCACGAGCTCCATATGGGAAAACCAAACGCGGATTATTATGTGGATGATAAGATGCTCAGTCTTGAGTTTTTGTACCGGGAGTTTGGAAAATAGAAACAGGAAGAACGAATGAACAGACAGAAAAAAGGAGTGTTGTAAAAACACTCCTTTTTGTAATGTGCGAAAAACATTTAACAGTAATTGTTGAACAACATTCCGCTGTACGCGCTTGTGATATAAGGGGAAGGATAGTTTTTCCCCGGATTTTTGTAGGCGACAATGGTTTTATTGACGTATTGCATCGGATTGAGAGCAATCTGGCTGCTCTTCCGCAGCATGGAGTTTGCAAAGTTTCTGACCGGAGCGAAGGTGTCATCATATCCGGATTCGGAAGCAGCATTTTTCAGTGCCTCGTCATTAACGGAAAGATGACCGTCGGATGAGAAGATTAATCCGAGACTGTCAAAATCGTCTGTATAGTGTTTGGTGATATAGCTTATTTCGTGGAGCAGCCGGGAATTTTTTGAATAGCTTCCCGGACTGACGGAAGCATCGTCCAGAAAATGGTTGTAGCTTTCGACAAAGGAGTGAACATTTTCGGACAGGCTGTCTATGTCATTTTTTAAACCGATTTCGGTTGTGATTCCGGGTTCATTGCCCGGTGCATTTAAAGTGATTTCGTAAGCTTTTTCCACTGTGAAGGTATTTGAGGCTGCGGTTCTTTCGATGCCGTTGATTTCAAACAGAGCATTGGAAGGTGCCTGCGACATTTTATCTAAACCGAGATATTCGACAATACCCCGGGATTTACTCGTGTTCTCGTCACTGATTTCAAACAGGGATTCCCTTCCTGCCGGAAGACCTGTGGCGGAGGATTCGAGCTTGAGGGCACTGTTCCCTTCGCCGTCCTCTATAAGTGATGCTTCAAGACCGATGCCTGCATTGGAAATTAGTCGCTGAAGCCGATTTTGAATATCGGCATTGGTGTCATCGCCGTGCAGTTCAAATTGGAATTCATAACTCACATCTTTGATGGAAACATCAAAGGAATAAGTGCCAGCAGCCAGTTCCATCTTATCCCCGGATACAAGAGAGTTTCCGAAATTAACCTGATTTTTTGCAAGCTCGGCAACCTCCAGACGGAAGGTTGGTGCCTGTGTAGATTCCTCGGATGGCCCAAGGTATTTCGCAGAGGCGATTTCGGGGTGGGATGAATATGCTTTTTTCTGATTGAGCACATCTTCGTCATCGAGCGTGCTCCGCGTCTCCATGACTGAATTGCGGAAAATATGTGCACTTTCCTTTAAACCCACGGCATAAGCCTTAGAAGCCTCGCTTTTATCAAGAAGGTAGAGAGGTGACTCTTTATTTATTTTTATTATGGAATTGTAGATGCTGCGCAGATCACTTTTTTTGTGAGTGTCGAGCGGCGAGTTCGTTTTAGGTGCATATTCTGTCAGGTAATGATTGTAAACCTGATTCAATGCGCCGATATTTACTGCCATAAGAGCCCTCCTTTCTTCCTTGAAATTGCACTGCTTGAGAGATTATAGAGTTGACAATCCGTGTCGTAATCTCAGCTGGGGCACAATAAAGCTGTTTTCATAAACTAAATATAACACGGAAGAATGGCAAATGCAAGAAAAGTGATGAAAAAACCTTATGTTAACTGTTGCCTTTTTTACTATATATGGTAGAATATCATAGAGTAATCGGCTTGGTAAGGCATTATTTTGTAGGAAATTAAAATGAAACAGATGAAAAGTTTTAAGGATAAATTATTGCCGCCAGCATTTATTTTCTTTCTGGCGGTTTTTTTAGTTTGTTGCGGAATGTTGGCAAACTGGTATTTGCAATATTGTCATCAGGAAAAGCAAAGGCAGGAGCTGGCGGATTTATACGGCAGCAGTGAACGCCGGGAACAGCTTGAGAAGAGCCCGGATAAGGCGTTGAAGGCCCGGCCGGATAAATTGGAGGCATTGCGGGAAATAAATGAAGACTGTGTCGGATGGATTGCAATAAGCGGAACGGATATTGACTATCCGGTTGTTTACAGGGATAACAGTTATTACCTGACACATGATTTTTACGGAGAAAAGGACAGACATGGTGTGGTCTTTCTGGATGCAGGCTGCGGAGAAGACGATTTTTACTGTCTGATGCATGCACATAATATGAAAGACGGAACGATGTTTGCGGATTTAAAGAAGTATCGCAAAGAGGATTTCGTGAAAAAGGACGGACGTATTTTCTTTGAGACTTTGCAGGCGTGCAGGGAATACAGAGCAGTTTGTACTGCTTTGGTTGATTTGACAAAGGAGGACTTTTTCCACTATGAAAAGGCTCCGGAATCGGAAGAGGAACTGGAGGAATACCGGGAAGATCTTCGCAAAAATGCAATATGGTTTGATGAGGACGGATTGGCTGCATTGAGACTTGAAGGCTCGCATATGCTTGTAATGTCCACGTGTGAATACGGAACGGCGGATGAAAGATTGATAGTGGTAGCCGTGAGTGATGAATTGCAGGAGGAATCTAAGGATGAGAACAAAGAGGAATAGTAGAAATATAAGAGGTAAAAAAAGATGGACGGCAGCTTTGCTTGCACTGCTTCTTCTGTCACAGACGGTAACGGAGAGTGTATCTGTTCTGGCGGACAATGCGATTAGCCAGAATACGGCGGAGACTGTGTATGCAGAGGGCGCAGTGACTTACAATCAGCTCGAAAATTATCTCACGGATGTAAAAATTATGGATCCTAATTTTACGGAGAACTGGGAGGGAGGAACTGTTTTGGACCAGTCCAAACAGGTCGGTATTGAGATAGATTTTGTTCTCCCGCCTTCCAGCGAGTTGTCACTGACCAGAGATAACTGTTTCTTCCGCTATGATCTTGGAAAGGTTGTGGCAATAAAGGGAGGTACTGAAAGCGAAAAGGGAGCTCTGGATTTGGAATCACTGTCACAGGCAAACGGTTCAAAGATGACCGGTGACGTGGTAAACCGTGACGGACAAAAGGTCGGCACCTATGTTCTTGGTACGAACGGTATTGTCGAAATGGACTTTACCTACGCAATTGACAATAATTTACTGGCGACAGTTTACTCTATGCAGGGATATTTCCAATTTAGTTGTGCCATGAATGAGGATGCTTTCGGAGAGGATCAGGCGGATTACGTGCTGAAGTTCACAACAAAGGATGGCGTAAATCCGACCATTACGGTTGATGATAAGAAATATCTGGACAGGGATGTTGAGGTGGCAAAGACCGGAGGAACGGTAGATTTAAATGAACATACTGCCCGGTATGAAATTACTGTCAAAAACACCGGAAAGGACGCAGTGGATGATATTACCATTCATGACGTTATGGGAAGCAATCTTTCTTATGATGCCACGAAAACCGGAAGTATAACGGGAGTGACCGCGACACCGGCGGCGGATGGCGTGAAATTCACAATTGCTTCGCTGGCACCCGGAGATGTGAAGACAATCGTTTATTATGCCAAGATTGCAGATGGGGCGTATGACGGCAATTCGGGAAATCTGGGGAATAAACTGACGGCAACGGTGAAAAAGAACGGTGAGGACCGTCCGATTTATATTACGGATTCGGGAACTACGCAGACACCGGAGGTGGTGGCGGCTGTAAATAAGGATGTGCTGCAAAAGGGTGGTGTGAATAACGGTGACGGAACGATTACGTGGACAATCCGGGTAAACCAGGGAAGTACCCCGTATGACATCAGCGGACTTAAGATATCGGATGTACTTGCGCAGACTCCGGTCGGACAGACGTTTGCGAGTGATATCGTCATTGTCAATGACAGAACCTCGGAGGAGCTTGACAGGATTTCCAAGGCAGCTCTGACGGGAGACAGCTTTGAATACACGTTTCCTACGGGAAGTGCCGTTACGGATTCTTTTACAATTACATATACAACGCAGATAGGTAATGATTTCGCGGGAGAAATCACACTGATTAATAATGTGAGTGCAACGGAAGAAGGGAAGACCACGCCGATTGATCAAGAGGTGGGAAAGGTTACGGCCACAAACTCTTTCCTCTCAAAGAGTGCAATTGCATATGACGATGCAGATGAGTTCAAGTTTCGACCAGCCAATCCGCCGGACCAGACACAGGCGGATGTTGTGATGCGCTGGAAATCGGTAATTAAAATCCCGGCTTTGGTGCCGGCCGGACAGAATCTCGTATACAAGGATTCCTTCAATCCGTGGTCGGATAATCTGGATGAATTCAAGCTCAACGGAACTCAGGCGGACGTGGAAATCAGGGTGAACAATGCATTGGTGGATCCGTCCAATTATACAATAACAACAGATTCTCAGTCATACGGCGACACGTTTGAGGTGACATTTAATAATACGTTTTTGCAAAACAATGCAGGTAAGGAAATTGAGCTTATTTACGAGACAATCGGAAATATGGACGGCTCGAAGTCAAGAACCTTTACGAATCATGCCAGTGTTGCGATGGGAGAGGCGAAGGAGTCGGCCTCTGCAACGCGGACAATCACGGTTCAGACGGACGAGACATATGTGGAGAAAAAGGTTTCGCAGGTGGATGCGAAAAATCACAGTGTGACATGGTGCGTCCGGCTTAACAGCAATGAATGGAATACAGTCGCAACCAAGAAAAACTGGGCTGCAGTGAAGATTACAGACGTTGTGGAAAATATGAAATTTTACGGATATAAATCGGGTTCTGAGGACTGGCAGGGATCGGTTTATATCACAAACGGACATACATATACTTATCGTCTGAATGCGGATGGAATTACAGTAAATACATCAGCAAAGAATGCAGCCGGAGATTATACCACGACCATAACCTTTGACTTTTCAAAGGCGAAGAAAATGCAGGCGTGGGGAGACGATTATCCGGAGTATCTGACAGCCATCAAAGAAACAGACACAGTGAATCTTTATTACACGACGGTGCTGGACGAAGAGGATTATGCGAAACACAACTGTGAGACAACCTACAGCAATCGCGCCGAATTTGAGGGTAAGGATACGGACAATAATATTCTGTGTACGGATACGGCAGATGCGACCGCGACGATGCAGCAGGAGGTAATCAGCAAATCCCAGGGAATTGCAGATGCCCTTGATGGCAGAAGACTTCACTATACGATTGACATCAATCCGGATGCAATTAAACTCTCTAAGGGTGCAAATACATGTTATCGGGTAGAAGACCTGTTGCCGGATGATTTGCTCTATGTGGCAGATTCTCTGCAGGTAATCAATACAGAAACGGGAGTAGCTCTTTCACAGGATGCAGATGTGGACGGTGTGGTGGATTCTTCACATTATGAATTCAGCATAGATGGAAACACACTGATTCTCATGGTTCCGGATGAAGTGGCTCTCACCATGAAATATGAGGTATACACGCTTGGACAAAAGGGAAAACAATATACATATGTCAATTCGGTAGTGATTCCGCAGCCTTACGTGGAGGAGGAATCACAGCAGAGTTCAAGTACGAACAGACAGATTGCCGGTACGAACGCAGGCTTGAACGGAAACATTGTTTTTTACATTGACAAGGTAAATGCGAACAAGCCGTCACAGAGACTTGAAGGGGCAACCTTTGAGGCAAAAGAGTGGGTATATGACCAGACGACGGGTGCGTGGAGCGAAAGCGGAAATGTATTTTCGGCCACTACGGGTGCAAGTGGTATTTTGAACAGTCTGGATGATTTCAGACTGAAGTCAGACCCGACCTCGGCAGTGAGAATAGAGCAAAATAAGATATATGAAATCAGAGAGACGGATGCGCCGGATGGTTATGCGAAGTCGGGCAAGGTATACAAAATTTTCGTCCATAATGCTTCGGATGTGAATGCACCGCCGATTTCTTCTCTGCCGGCAGGTACAACGGTAGCGATGGCAGGAATTCGTTATTTGTATGAAAATACACCGCAGAATCTGATAAAGGTTGCTAAGCGTTATTATGATCAGAACGATACGAAGATTACGAATCTGACTGACGCAGATGCACGTGCCGTGCTTCATATATATAAGGGAAAGTATACTCTCGAACAGTGTGAGGCAAATGTTCCGGCGGCTTCGCTGGATTTAACCAAACCGGCTTCGGCTGCAGCTCTTGGGGTAGTGCTTAAGGCTACGAAGGGCGCAGAGGGAGAAGAATATGCTCTGCAAAATCTTTCTGCTGGTATTTATACGGTTTATGAGGAGTCTGCTCCTGACGGATATAAGAAGCTTGACAACGTGTATTATTTCACGGTGCTTGATGACGGAACCATTCGTGTTGCAGACGCAACCACCGGTCTTGCAAGTGTTTCCATGGAAGTGAAGAACGAAAAAATAAAGCTGCGCGATAATCGCTTTGAAATCAATAAAACATATTACGATTATAACGGAGCGGAGCTCACTGATGTGAGCGCGCAGGCACAGGCTGTTTTCTATATAAAGAAGACGAAGGATGAAACAGGGGCAGCAGTTACACAAACGCCTGTGAAGATGAGCAACAAGGATGCGAAGGGTTTGGTCTATTATGCAGAAAATCTGGAGCAGGGAACATACGAAGTGACGGAGGCGGTGTCTGATATTTATAATCAGGATTCAGCTCTGCCACTTACGATTGTGGTCAGTGCAGAAGGAAATATTACAATAACTTCTGCTGTATCTCCGGCCTCAAAGCTGACCGGGAACGGAACGACAGACGTGAAGGTAGCTCTTGATAATGAGATGAAAAATCCGATTAATGAGATTGAAATCCGAAAGCAGTACAAGAAGCCGGGCGGAGAATTGTACACAAGTGCCTCAACAACGGATCCGAACGGAATAAGTGTGACAATCAATAAATACATTGGTGAAACGGAGTTTGTGCTGGAGAAGAAAAATGGTTCCGGCTCATATGCGGAGGTTTCGGGAGTTGCCATAACACTGACACTTGATGCTGCAACCGGAAATGCTGCAACTGCGATAATTAAGAACCTGGAACCGGGAGAGTATCGTATTTCGGAGAAACAGACACCGGACGGATTTTTCGTGGCACCGGCCATCGAATTTATTGTCGGAAATGATTATCATGTAGAATACAATGCGACCAGAAGTCTGACACAGACCATGGAATTTGTAAATCAGCAGTATGAAAACCAGCCGTGCCGGATTCAGTTTGTAAAAAGTTATCTGGACCATGACGGAAATGAAGTGTCAGGTGATCTGCCGGTGATTGTATATGCAACAAATACGGCGGTGCTGGATGCGGTGACAAAGGATAATTATAATCCATCGTCTACGGATTATGCGACACTTCCGGCAAGTGGTATACTGGATACGGTCAATGCAGGAAATGACTATTATTTTAAAGAGGTTAGCGGTAAAGACGGGTATCGTCTGTTTTCGGGATATGTAAAGGTTGCAATTGAGGTTGTCGGTTCGGCGGCTACCATTACGGAGGTATCGTACATAGGAAGTGCGGCAGAAAATCCGATTGTAAGCACGAGCTATACCAATACGCAGCATGATAGTGTAATGATTCAGGTAAAGAATCTTCCGAACACCAATAAGCTGACGATTACAAAAGAATATTATGAAGTGGACGGAACAACGTTGATACCTTATGCTCAGCTTTCTGAATATGCACAGTTTACGCTGTACAGAAAAGAGAGTAAAACGGCTTCAGATGCCACCTATGCAGACGTTTCCTCAAAGTTCACTGCTACAGGAGCTGCTACCGGAAGTTATGTGATTTCGGGACTGAATCCGGGCTATTATAAGCTTGAGGAGACAACGGTTCCGGCCGGATTCGGCGGAGCGCAGACGCTTTGCTTTGAGGTAAATGACCATTATGAAATAGAGAATGCGGTTACAGTTTCCGGCGGAGTTGAGGCACCGGTGACACTTCCGGAGACAACGGTTGCCGGAGGAAAAGAATATACCTATACGGCAAAGAATACAAGACTGTCCAATCGCTTTGAAATTACGAAAGAATATGTGGACTACTCAGGTAACGTGCTCACAACGCCACCGAGTCCGGGGGCGACATTTACCGTGGCAGGAATATTGCCGACGAGTTATACAGCTACGACAATGACGTATGATTCGGGAAGAGGAGTTTATGAGATTAATAATCTTCCGGATGGTACTTATCAGGTGACGGAGACGGCACCGGACGGATTTACACCGGCGGACGAAGTGCGTCTAACGGTAAACGGCGGAAAAATTTATGCACTGTATACCGGAACTGTTGCCGGGGATTGCGTAATAACGGGCAACCGGACAACGACTGTATCGGCTGCAATGAAAAACCATCCAAAGACAAATAAGCTTGAACTTGTCAAGGCATATAAGGATGCGAACGGAAATACACTTGTACTGAGTGCTGTGCCTGAACGGGCAGTGTTCTATATTGAGAAAGAAAGTGCAACAACGGGCATGTATGACCGTATCGGAACCATGTACAGAAGTGCGCTGGTATATACTTATGGTAAGCTCGAGCCCGGAAATTACAGAATTGTGGAAGTGGTACCGGAAGGCTTTGAGCCGGATATCGGATGGACCGGAAATGCAAAATTATTTACGGTATCTTCAGAATATGAGATAAAAGGTTTGGGAACGGACGGATATACGGTTTCTATCGATGCGGAAAATAAGAGAAAAGGGAATGTGTTCCGCCTGACAAAGACATATCGCGATGCGGACGGAGGAGATATCGCCCATGATACGGTTGCGGATAAGCCGCAGTTTACCGTTAAACAGTCAGGTGTGACAGTGGCATCTATGACCTATGATGCAGGAGCTAATCTGTACACTGTGACCAATCTGCTTCCGGGAACCTATGAGATAGAGGAGACATATACACCGAACGGATTTGAAAAGGCCGGAAATATTAAACTGGTCGTTGCGCAAAATGGAACTATCCGCGCGACTTATCTCGGAACGGATGCGTCCTTTACCGGAGGAAACACTGCGTTGGTAACCGGAGGAAATCTTGTAAACCGTGCTCTTTCTGTAAGTATTATGATTCAGAAAAAATACCAAAAAGACGGCTCGCAGATGTCTTACGGTGATGTAAAAGAATACGCGAAATTTTATCTGTATAAAAACAGAGGAGCTGTGAATGAAACAGATGTCACATCAAAGGTGGTGGAAGTAGATAAAACGACCGGAAGCTACAGGATTATAGACCTCTCTCCGGGAACCTACACTCTTGTAGAAAAGGACAATCCTTATTTTGAGCCGATGCCGGATATTACATTTACGGTTTCAACCGGGGGAGTCATTACGGGACTCGGCAGTGCGACAAAGATTGATACCTACGTTTATTCCTTGGAAATTAACAATGTCCACAAGGATAATAAGATTACCATACGCAAAAAGTATTATGACAATGCCAATGCTCTTGTTACGGGTATTTCCTCTCTTCCTGCGGAAGAACTTGCGAGTTTTACGCTTTACCGTATTGAGGGAAGCAGCCGTGTGAAGGTGGATGCCGTGGATGCGACGGATATGGCGAACGGAATCTATACAATCGAAGATATACCGGAAGGTGTATATGAGATTGCTGAGACACCGGGAAGCGGGTATAAGTCTCTGGCGGGTGTTATAAAATTCCGGGTGGATGCAGACTGGAACATTCAATTTGATCCGACAACGGATTCTTGCGTGGACTTATCCGGGGCAACAGGAAATGACAACGACCAGACAGTGGAGGTTTCCAACTACAAAGGTAATCTTCTGTCGATAAATAAGAAGTTTTACGACTGGAAGGGCAATGAAGTGGCAGATACGGCGGCGTTTAAGCTCTGGAGCGTGACGGCTTCGTCCTTTGCTCCGGGAACTGACAAGCCGGTCGCTGTCTCAGAAAACGGAGTTTCCTCAAATTGTGTGGGAGCGGCCGGATATACGTTTACTAAGCAGCCGGATGGAAGATATGCGATAAAAGAGATTGTGCCGGGCAAATATGTGATAACGGAGGAGAGCAGCGAAATGTATGAAACTCCGTATCCGTACTGGTACATCTATTTTGAAGTGGATGCTTCCGGTATGATTAAAAATCTTGCTTCTTATTATGATGATCCGGCGTGGCCGATGTTTGTGACAGCGGAATACGGGGATGACACCACGGGGGTTAAGTCCTCAAAACAGGTTACTGTCTCGCTCAGAAACAAGCGTAAAAAGGGTGCGAATCTGCTGAAGGTGACAAAGCAATATGTCGATGCAGACGGAAAAAATGTCACAACAGATGATATGCTTTCCAAGACAGAGTTTGAACTGGAGAAACAGGATAAGACCAAAATCAGCCTTGTGTATGATGCGGCGGAAAAGGTCTACAAAACGTCAAGTATTCCGGAAGGAACCTATACCCTGAAAGAAATCAGGTCGGTGGACGGATATGAGACGGGAGCGACGGTCGTGGTGAAGGTTGATGCGGATGCGGTCATTGCACTCTCTTATGTGGGAGAGGTAAAAGACTGCAAGCTTCAGGGAAGCGGAACGTCTGACGGACGGGTGACCATTATCAACCGTGAAAAACCGGAAGAGCCGGATGATCCGGAAAAACCGGGCAAACCGGGGAAACCGGGAACGCCGGGCAGTCCGTCAGCACCGCCGACGGATATCAGCTCAAATTCAAAAACGGATTCACCTAAGCTGGTAAAAACCGGAGATACAGCACCGATTATACCTGTTGCAATTATGGCAGGTATATCACTGGCAATGGCAGCAGCCTGCCTGTGGATGCTTTTGAAAAACCGGAAAAAGAAATAAAGTAAAATGAGAGCGGAGGGATATTTTATCCTCTTCGCTCTTTTTTCTTCTGTACGGTTTGGCGGAAAATGAGCAAAAATGCGTGAAAATCAAATAAAACTTCTTGACGTGGTCCGATTCGTGTGATATATTTGACTGGCGAGATGACATTAGGTCTTTTTTTTATGCTTAAAAAAGCGGTGAATGGAGGAAATAGATATGCGTACAAAAATTACATTAGCATGTACAGAATGTAAGAATCGTAACTACAATATGACAAAGGATAAAAAGACACATCCGGACAGAATGGAGACAAAGAAATATTGTAGATTCTGCAAGACTCATACTTTACACAAAGAAACAAAATAATCCGTTTTATAGATAGGAGTAAAAGTAATGGGAGAAAGTAGTACAGAAAAGAAAGGCTTTGCAGAAGGCTTGAAGGCAGAGTTCAAGAAGATTGTCTGGCCTAATAAAACTACGCTCGGAAAACAGGCAGTAGCAGTTACTATCATCTCTGTGATTTTAGGACTGATTATTGCATTACTTGATACGGTTATTCAATATGCAATCAACTTTATTACGATGTAAAGCGAGGGTGGCAATATGGCAGAAGCAAACTGGTATGTAGTCCATACCTATTCAGGTTATGAAAATAAAGTCAAAGCCAATATTGAAAAGACCATTGACAACCGTCACCTGGAAGAGGAGATACTCGAAGTACGAGTTCCGATGCAGGACGTTGTTGAAATGAAGAACGGGGCTAAGAAGACAGTTCAGAAGAAGATGTTCCCGGGCTATGTACTGATCAATATGGTGATGAATGATGATACCTGGTATGTCGTTCGTAATACACGAGGCGTTACAGGATTTGTCGGACCGGGAAGCAAGCCGGTTCCGCTTACGGAAGCAGAGATGAAACCACTGGGTATCAAGACAGAAAATGTTTCCGTTGATTTTGAAGAAGGCGATATGATTGCCGTTGTTGCAGGTGTCTGGAAGGATACGGTCGGCGTTGTCCAGAGAATGGATTACAGCAAACAGTCTGCAACAATCAATGTAGAGCTGTTTGGCCGTGAAACACCGGTTGAAATCAGCTTTGCAGAAGTGAGAAAAATGTCGTAAGACGAACTTGGAATGAAGTTCATAGGATGAATTCCTACTTATATACAAGAAGGTTCAACTCGTGAGCTGTGGGAGGATTGCCTTAATCCGCCACTACCACAATTTATTAGGAGGTGCCAAAATGGCAAAGAAAGTAGAAGGATACATTAAATTACAGATCCCTGCTGGTAAAGCTACACCAGCACCACCTGTTGGTCCTGCACTTGGACAGCATGGTGTAAACATTGTTGAATTCACAAAACAGTTCAACGCAAGAACAGCAGATCAGGGAGACATGATTATCCCTGTAGTAATTACTGTTTATGCAGACAGAAGTTTCAGCTTCGTAACGAAAACTCCACCTGCAGCAGTACTTCTTAAGAAGGCTTGTAAGATTCAGTCAGGTTCAGCAACACCGAACAAGACAAAAGTTGCTACAATCTCAAAAGCAGATTTACAGAAAATCGCTGAGACAAAGATGCCAGACTTAAATGCAGCCAGCCTCGAAGCAGCTATGAGCATGATCGCAGGTACAGCAAGAAGTATGGGAATCGCAGTAGAAGAATAGGATTCCAGGTAGGAGGTAAACGAAATGAAACATGGTAAAAAATACAGCGAAGCTGCAAAGGCTTTCGATCGTGCTCAGCAGTATGAGCCGTCAGAGGCTATCGCATTAGCTAAAAAAGCAGCAGTTGCAAAGTTTGATGAAACAATTGAAGCGCATATCCGTACAGGATGTGATGGTCGTCACGCTGATCAGCAGATCCGTGGTGCCGTAGTTCTTCCGAATGGAACAGGTAGAACAGTACGCGTTTTAGTATTTGCTAAAAATGATAAGTTAGCAGAGGCAGAAGCAGCCGGAGCAGATCATGTAGGAGGAGAAGAACTCATTCCTAAGATTCAGAATGACGGCTGGTTGGATTTCGACGTTGTTGTTGCTACACCTGATATGATGGGTGTTGTAGGTCGTCTTGGTAAGGTACTTGGACCGAAAGGTTTAATGCCGAACCCGAAAGCCGGAACAGTAACAATGGACGTTACTAAGGCTATTAACGATATTAAAGCCGGTAAGATTGAGTACAGATTAGATAAAAACAACATTATCCATGTGCCGATCGGTAAGGCTTCTTTCACAGAAGAGAAACTTGAAGAGAACTTCAATGCTCTTATGGAAGCAATCGTTAAGGCTAAACCGAGCACATTAAAGGGACAGTATTTAAGAAGCGTAACACTCGCTCCTACAATGGGTCCTGGTGTAAAGGTCAGCACAGTAAAATTCTAATGAAGTAAATCGACAGATGAGTGGTTGACATTGTCAATCACTCATTTTTTATGTATAATTTTAGAAAATATACCATGGAAAGAGGAGGTGGGGAGCGGCATGAAAAAAACAACACGGAAAAAAATAATATGTTTTTTGACAGCACTTGTCTCAACGGTTCTGATAGGTCTGCTTGTGCTGTTTATATATGCGTCGATGCAAACACCGGCTGAATACAAACCGGAACCGGAGGTGATTCCTACGGATGTGCAGACAGAGGCTCCGGTGGACGAGGGAGCGGAAGTTGTCGCAGATGTGCAGGAAGAAATTCCCTCGGATAAGCAGGAAAGCGTAACGGTGTCGGAGAATGGATGTGTGACCATGGTCTTTGGAGGAGATGTGTGTTTCCATGATCCCTTTGCCAATATGAATGCCCTGACTCAAAGAGGCGGCGGAATCGACAAGTGTATTTCGGCGGATTTGCTGGAGAGAATGAAGACGGCGGATATTTGTATGGTAAATAATGAATTTCCTTATTCGGACCGTGGAACCCCGATTGAAGGGAAGGCTTTTGCGTTCCGCAGCAAGCCTGAAAATGTCCGTCTTTTGAAGGAGATGGGAGTGGATGTTGTTTCCCTTGCGAATAACCATGCTTATGATCACGGCGAAGCTGCGTTTCTGGATACGCTCGAGACACTGGAAGGTGCCGGTGTGGATTACGTGGGCGCAGGAAGGAATCTGAAAGAGGCATCGGAAGCGGTGCTTTATGAAACACAGGGAGTAAAAATTGCCATTCTTGCAGCAACACAGATAGAAAGACTGGATACACCGGATACGAAAGGTGCGACCGAGAACAGTGCAGGGGTGCTTCGCTGCTTCAACGAAAAGGAGCTGGAGCATTTTCTTGACATGGTGAGCAGGACAAAGGAAGAATGTGATGTTCTTATTGTGTATATACACTGGGGTACGGAAAACACAGAGGAGACAGACTGGGCGCAGCCTTATCAGGCAGAGCTTATCAGCAGGGCGGGGGCAGATATTATTATCGGCGCGCATCCGCACTGCCTGCAGGGAATTGACTGTATAAACGGAGTGCCGGTAATATACAGTCTTGGAAATTATTGGTTTAATTCTAAAACGGTGGATACAGCACTTTTAGAGGTTGTTGCCGGAAGAGAAGGGCTGAAAACTGTCCGGGTGATTCCGGCCAGACAGCAGGATTGCTCTACCTCCATGTTGTATGATGGCGAGAAAAAAGCAGTGCTGGATTACCTTCAGGGATTGTCACCGGGGATAAGTCTTGATGCGGAGGGGTTTTTGACGTGGAATCCGCAAGTTGAGGAAGACCCGCAGACGGAAAATTAAGGTGGCGCGGAAATTCCGGACAAAATGCGTACAAAAGACAAAATTTGCTTGACATGCAAAATATCATATGATAATCTATACAAGGTCGTTAGACCAATGCCGAAGACAGTAGGTGCTCTAAAGAGCGTAAGTTAACCGCCTACCGAGGAGAGATGAGTTAGTGTATTCTTATGCCTCCCGTTTTCGGGAGGCTTTTTTGATATAAAGCTATACTCCTGTCGGCACCAAAATCTATAAGGAGGTAATGAAATGGCTAAAGTTGAATTAAAACAACCAATCGTAGAAGAGATTTCCGGTTACATCAAAGACGCTCAGTCAGTTGTGCTTGTTGACTACCGTGGACTTACAGTAGAGCAGGATACAAAGCTTCGTAAGCTTTGCCGTGAGAATGGTGTTGTCTACAAAGTTTACAAAAACACAATGATGAACTTCGCGTTTAAGGGAACAGATTTTGAAGCACTTGCTCCGTATCTTGAAGGACCTAGCGCAGTGGCAATCTCATCTTCAGATGCGACAGCACCTGCCCGTGTGATGGGTAAATTTGCAAAAGAGGCAAAGGCACTTGAAATCAAAGGTGGTGTTGTAGAAGGTATCGCTTATGATGCAGCCGGTATCGCAAGCATTGCGGATATCCCAAGCAAAGAAGAATTACTTTCCAAATTACTTGGAAGCATTCAGTCACCTATCGCTAACTTTGCTCGCGTCATGAACCAGCTCGCTGAAAAAGGCGGTGCAGGTGAAGCAGTAGCAGAGGCTCCGGCAGAGGAAACACCTGCAGAAGAAGCAGCAGAGGCTCCGGCAGAGGAAGCACCTGCAACAGAAGAAACAGCAGAATAATTTATTCAAAACGATAAGAAATAATAAATTTTTAAATGGAGGAAAATAAAATGGCAAAATTAACAACAGCAGAACTTATTGATGCTATCAAAGAGTTAACAGTTTTAGAATTAAACGATTTAGTAAAAGCTTGTGAAGAAGAATTCGGCGTATCTGCAGCAGCAGGCGTTGTAGTTGCAGCAGCAGGTGGTGCAGCAGGCGGCGAAGCAGAAGAAAAGACAGAGTTCGACGTAGAGTTAACAGAAGTTGGACCAAACAAGGTTAAAGTTATCAAAGTTGTTCGTGAAGCTACAGGACTTGGCTTAAAAGAAGCAAAAGACGTAGTTGACGGAGCTCCAAAGGTTATCAAAGAAGGCGCTTCTAAAGAAGAAGCTGATGATATCAAAGCAAAACTTGAAGCTGAAGGTGCAAAAGTTACTCTTAAATAATAAGAGCCAGATATCCCGGGTGACAATATGTCACCCGGTTTTCTTATACACAAATCATATTCTTTATACATATAAAAAAATCCTTGAAAAATTTCCCTAATTTTTTATTGACTCAAAAATAGACTTGTAGTACAATAGACAATGCACTATTGTGGTGTGGTATGCTATTTTTATGCCATTTTGCATAAATTTGCTCAAAAATTATGAACGAGGTGAATGTCAATGGAAAAGAACAGAATACGTCCGATTGCTTCCGGCAAGCATTTGCGTATGAGTTACTCGCGGCAAAAAGAAGTTTTGGATATGCCAAACCTGATTGAGGTTCAGAAGGATTCCTACCAGTGGTTCCTGAAAGAGGGTCTCAAGGAAGTATTTGCAGATATCTCTCCGATTGCCGATTACAGTGGACACTTAAGTCTTGAGTTCGTGGATTTTGAACTCTGCGAAGACGAGGTTAAGTATTCTATTGAAAAGTGCAAAGAAAGAGATGCAACATATGCAGCACCTTTAAAAGTAAAGGTTCGTCTTTACAATAAGGAGAAAGAAGAGATTACCGAGCATACGATTTTCATGGGGGATCTGCCTCTTATGACAGAGACGGGTACCTTTGTTATTAACGGTGCAGAGCGTGTAATCGTCAGCCAGTTGGTTCGTTCTCCGGGTATTTATTATGCCATTGGCCATGACAAAATCGGTAAGGAGCTTTATTCCTGTACGGTTATTCCGAACCGTGGTGCATGGTTAGAGTATGAGACAGATTCCAATGACGTTTTCAGTGTTCGTGTTGATAGAACCAGAAAGGTTCCGATCACGGTTTTACTTCGTGCACTCGGAATTGGTACCAATGCAGAAATTATAGAACTGTTTGGCGAGGAGCCTAAGATTCTTGCCAGCTTTGCGAAAGACCCTTCGATTACAGAAAAGTCTCCGGAAGGAAGCTATGAAGAGGGTCTGTTAGAGTTATACAAAAAAATCCGTCCGGGTGAGCCTCTCAGTGTGGAAAGCGCAGAGAGTCTGATTACGGCAATGTTCTTTGATCCGAGAAGATATGACCTTGCCAAAGTAGGACGTTATAAATTCAATAAAAAACTTGCTCTCAAGAATCGTATCAGACATGCAACTCTCTCCAAAGATGTTGTGGATCCGTTTACGGGTGAAAAGCTTGCCGGCGCAGGAGATGTTGTCACAGCAGAACTGGCTGATACAATTCAGAATGCAGCAGTGCCTTTTGTATGGGTTGCAGCAGAGGAGAGAGAGGTTAAGATTCTCTCCAATATGATGGTAGAATTGACAAGCTTTGTTGACTGTGATCCGAAGGAACTCGGAATTACGGAACTTGTATATTTCCCTGTTCTCCAGCAGATTTTACAGGATTATTCAGATAAGCCGGAAGAGCTTGCAGCAGCAATTGCGCAGAATGCTGCAGAACTGGTTCCGAAACATATCACAAAAGAGGATATTATTGCGTCTGTTAACTATAATATTCATCTTGAGTATGGTTTCGGTAATGATGACGATATTGACCACCTCGGAAACAGACGTATCCGTGCAGTCGGTGAACTTCTTCAGAACCAGTACAGAGTAGGTCTGACAAGACTGGAAAGAGTTGTCCGTGAGAGAATGACAACTCATGACTCAGAGGAAGTGACTCCGCAGGCTCTTATCAATATTAAGCCGGTACAGGCAGCAGTGAAGGAATTCTTTGGTTCTTCACAGCTTTCACAGTTTATGGATCAGAACAACCCTCTGGGTGAGCTGACACATAAGAGACGTTTATCTGCTCTTGGCCCGGGCGGTCTTTCAAGAGATCGTGCAGGATTCGAGGTACGAGACGTTCATTATTCACATTATGGAAGAATGTGTCCGATCGAAACCCCTGAAGGTCCGAATATCGGTCTTATCAACTCACTTGCTTCCTATGCAAGAATTAATGAGTATGGTTTCGTAGAGGCACCGTATCGTGTGATTGACAAATCAGATCCGGAAAACCCAAGGGTAACGGATGAAGTTGTATATATGACAGCGGATGAGGAAGATAATTACCATGTAGCACAGGCGAGTGAGCCTCTTGACAGTGAGGGACATTTCAAGAGAACATCCGTGTCCGGTCGTTACAGAGAGGAAACACAGGAGTATCCGCGTACCATGTTTGATTACATGGATGTATCTCCTAAGATGATTTTCTCGGTTGCTACAGCCCTTATCCCGTTCCTTCAGAACGACGATGCCAACCGTGCGCTCATGGGATCGAACATGCAGCGTCAGGCAGTTCCGCTTCTGTTTACGGAAGCTCCGGTAGTTGGTACGGGTATGGAACCAAAAACTGCAGTTGACTCAGGTGTCTGCGTTGTTGCTAAAAAATCAGGTACTGTCACATATGTATCATCTGAGCTCATCAAGATGACATATGATGACGGCGATAAGGAAGATTATCGTCTGACTAAGTTTGCAAGAAGTAACCAGTCGAACTGTTACAACCAGAAACCGATCGTGTTTAAGGGAGACCATGTAGAGGCAGGCGAAGTTATTGCAGACGGTCCTTCTACGGATGGCGGAGAACTTGCACTCGGAAAGAATCCTCTTATCGGATTCATGACATGGGAAGGTTACAACTACGAGGATGCGGTTTTATTAAGTGAAAGATTAGTACAGGAAGATGTATATACATCTATCCATATTGAAGAATACGAGGCAGAAGCCCGAGATACCAAGCTTGGACCGGAAGAAATCACTAAGGACGTCCCGGGTGTCGGTGAAGATGCACTCAAAGACCTTGACGAGCGCGGAATTATCCGTATCGGTGCAGAGGTTCGCGCCGGAGATATTCTGGTTGGTAAAGTAACTCCAAAGGGAGAGACGGAGCTGACGGCAGAAGAGAGACTTCTCCGTGCAATCTTCGGTGAGAAGGCAAGAGAGGTTCGTGATACATCTCTCAAGGTTCCTCATGGTGAGTATGGTATCGTTGTAGATGCAAAGGTATTTACAAGAGAGAACGGAGATGAACTTTCTCCGGGTGTGAATCAGGCAGTGCGTATTTATATTGCACAGAAGAGAAAGATTTCAGTGGGAGATAAAATGGCCGGTCGTCATGGTAACAAGGGTGTTGTTTCCAGAGTGCTTCCAGTAGAAGATATGCCATATCTTCCGAACGGTCGTCCGCTGGATATCGTATTAAATCCGCTCGGCGTACCTTCACGTATGAATATCGGACAGGTGCTTGAGATTCATCTCTCACTGGCAGCTAAAGCACTTGGCTTTAATGTGGCAACACCGGTATTTGATGGCGCAAAGGAAGGTGATATCATGGATACACTGGAACTTGCGGATGATTATGTAAATCTTGAGTGGGAAGAGTTTGAAAAGAAACACAAAGAAGAATTGCTTCCTGAAGTGATGGATTATTTATATGAGAACAGAGCACACAGAGAACTTTGGAAGGGTGTTCCAATCTCAAGAAACGGTAAGGTAAGACTCCGTGACGGACGTACTGGAGAATATTTTGATTCTCCGGTTACAATCGGACACATGCACTATCTGAAACTGCACCACCTAGTAGACGATAAGATTCATGCGCGTTCTACAGGTCCTTACTCTCTGGTAACACAGCAGCCACTCGGCGGAAAAGCACAGTTCGGCGGACAGCGTTTCGGAGAGATGGAGGTGTGGGCACTCGAGGCATACGGTGCATCTTACACATTGCAGGAAATCCTGACTGTAAAATCAGATGATGTCATTGGACGTGTTAAGACATACGAAGCGATTATCAAGGGTGAAAATATCCCTGAGCCGGGAATTCCGGAGTCCTTTAAGGTTCTTCTCAAAGAATTACAGTCTCTCGGCCTTGACGTAACGGTTCTCGATGAAAACAGACAGGTTATCGATATGAGAGAAAATGTGGATTATAGTGAATCGACAGTACGTTTTGATTTAGAGGACGGAAAGAACAACTATAATTATGAAGAAGAAGCGTTAGGAAGCATGGGATACCAGAAACAGGAATTTGACGAAGAGAGTCAGGAACTTGTCAGTGTGGAAGATGAGTCAGATTTTACTGATGATTTCGCGATGGATACTGTCTCTTTTGATGAGGATTCATTTGACGAATAAGGAGTCTACAAACGCAAGTTGGAAGGAGTGCCATAAATGTCAGAAACAAAGAATGAAACATATGAACCGGTGACATTTGACGCCATCAAAATCGGATTGGCATCGCCTGAGAAGATCAGAGAATGGTCCAGAGGAGAGGTGTTAAAACCGGAGACAATCAATTACAGAACATTAAAGCCGGAAAGAGACGGACTGTTTTGTGAAAAAATCTTCGGACCGAGCAAGGACTGGGAATGTCACTGCGGTAAATACAAAAAAATCAGATACAAAGGCGTTGTCTGCGACCGCTGTAAGGTTGAAGTAACCAAATCCAGTGTTCGTAGAGAGCGTATGGGACATATCGAACTGGCAGCACCGGTTTCCCATATTTGGTATTTCAAGGGAATTCCGAGCAGAATGGGTCTTTTACTGGATCTGTCTCCGCGTGTGCTTGAAAAGGTTCTGTATTTTGCATCTTACATTGTACTTGATGCCGGAGATACGAATCTTGAGTACAAACAGGTATTGTCCGAAAAAGAATATCAGGATGCGAGAGATGCATACGGATATCAGGCTTTTCGTGTTGGTATGGGAGCTGAGGCAATCAAGGAGCTTTTATCTTCCATCGATCTTGAGAAGGATTCTGCAGAGTTAAAAGAAGAACTTGCGGAGGCAAACGGACAGAAACGTGCGCGTATTATCAAGAGACTGGAAGTTGTGGAGGCGTTCCGCGAGTCCGGCAACAGACCGGAGTGGATGATTCTGGATGTTGTTCCGGTAATTCCGCCGGATCTTCGTCCTATGGTACAGCTCGACGGAGGACGTTTTGCAACCTCTGACCTGAATGATTTGTATCGTCGTATTATCAACAGAAATAACCGTTTAAAGAGACTGCTTGAGCTTGGAGCACCGGATATTATTGTCCGTAACGAAAAGAGAATGCTTCAGGAAGCGGTGGATGCTCTTATTGATAACGGCCGCCGTGGCCGTCCGGTTACAGGACCTGGAAACAGAGCCCTGAAATCACTGTCAGACATGTTAAAGGGTAAAGGCGGACGTTTCCGTCAGAACCTCTTAGGAAAGCGTGTAGACTATTCCGGACGTTCCGTTATCGTTGTAGGACCAGAACTTAAAATTTATCAGTGTGGTCTTCCGAAAGAAATGGCAATCGAATTATTTAAACCATTCGTAATGAAAGAGCTTGTTTCAAGAGGAATATCACAGAATATTAAGAATGCAAAGAAATTAGTTGAAAAACTGGACACACAGGTTTGGGATGTGCTGGAAGAGGTTATTAAAGAGCATCCGGTTATGTTAAACCGTGCCCCTACACTTCACAGATTGGGTATTCAGGCATTTGAGCCGATTCTGGTAGAGGGTAAGGCAATCAAGCTTCATCCGCTTGTATGTACAGCTTATAATGCGGACTTCGACGGAGACCAGATGGCTGTGCATCTTCCGCTTTCTGTGGAAGCACAGGCAGAATGCCGTTTCCTTCTTCTGTCACCGAATAACCTGTTGAAACCGTCTGACGGCGGTCCGGTAGCAGTTCCTTCACAGGATATGGTACTTGGTATTTACTACCTGACACAGGAAAGACCGGGTGCAGAAGGCGAGGGTAAATGCTTTAAGAGTGTAAATGAAGCGATTCTTGCATACGAAAATAAAGTAATTACTCTTCACAGCCGTATCAAAGTGCGTATGTCAAAAAACATGACAGATGGCACTGTAGTGGAAGGTACGGTGGAGTCCACTCTCGGAAGATTTATTTTTAATGAAATTATTCCGCAGGATCTTGGATATGTAGACCGTGAAGATAAAGATGCAGCACTTGCACTGGAAGTTGATTTCCATGTAGGCAAAAAGGGATTGAAACAGATTCTTGAAAAAGTCATCAATACACATGGTGCAACTAAGACGGCAGAAGTTCTCGATGATATCAAGGCTATGGGTTATAAATACTCAACAAGAGCTGCCATGACAGTATCAATTTCCGACATGACAGTGCCGGCAAAGAAACCGGAAATGCTTGAGGAAGCACAGAAGACGGTAGATAAAATCGCACGAAATTACAACCGTGGACTTATTACGGAAGAAGAAAGATACAGAGCGGTTGTTGAGACATGGAACGAAACAGATAAAGAGCTTACAGAGGTTCTGCTGAACGGTCTGGATCAGTACAACAACATCTTTATGATGGCTGACTCCGGAGCCCGTGGTTCTAACCAGCAGATTAAACAGCTTGCAGGTATGCGTG
>CAZFLR010000006.1:0-103051 GCA_964519385.1 uncultured Kineothrix sp. | reverse complement strand
GATGCTGGAAACGTGTAGGGTTTGTAGAGTTACCTGTGATAGATACGTCTACGCCCTCTTTGTGCATGATGGCAACACCTTCGCAAACATCATTTGCTCCGTAGCAGTTAACTTTTGCACGAAGTCCGTCAGAATATGATTTTCTGTAAACTTCTTTTACTGTATTTGTATATGGATCGTACTCTGTCTCTACGAATGTAAATCCGTTGATACGTGAGATAATCTGTGCAGCATCTTTACCAAGACCGTTTAAGATGACACGTAATGGTTTTTTACGAACCTTGTTTGCCTTTTCAGCAATACCGATTGCACCTTCAGCAGCAGCGAATGACTCATGACCTGCTAAGAATGCGAAACATTCTGTCTCCTCTTCCAATAACATCTTTCCGAGGTTACCGTGTCCAAGACCAACCTTACGTGTGTCTGCTACAGAACCAGGAATACAGAAAGCCTGAAGACCTTCTCCGATTGCAGCAGCAGCGTCAGCAGCTTTTCTGCAGTCTTTCTTAATTGCGATTGCTGCACCTGTGATATATGCCCAGCAAGCGTTCTCAAAACAAATCGGCTGGATTCCTTTTACCTGATCGTAAACATTGAGTCCGGCATCTTTTGTGATTTTTTCTGCTTCTTCAAGAGAAGCGATTCCATAACTGTTTAATACCGCATTGATCTGGTCAATACGTCTTTCATATGATTCAAATAAAGCCATTATAGTTTCCTCCTTCTCTTATTTCAGTTCTTCGTCTGTTCTTGGGTCGATAATCTTAACAGCATCTGCCACACGTCCGTACTGACCGCATGCTTTTTCCCATGCTGTAGTAGGGTCATCACCTTTTTTGATGAAGTCTGTCATCTTTCCAAGGCTTACAAACTTGTATCCGATAATCTGGTTGTCTGCATCAAGTGCGATACCTGTTACATAACCTTCTGCCATTTCAAGGTAACGAGGACCTTTTGCAAGTGTTCCGTACATAGTACCAACCTGTGAACGAAGTCCTTTTCCTAAGTCTTCAAGACCTGCACCGATTGCAAGACCGTCTTCTGAAAATGCAGACTGTGTACGACCGTAAACAATCTGCAAGAATAACTCTCTCATAGCTGTATTGATGGCATCACATACAAGGTCTGTATTTAATGCTTCAAGAATAGTTCTTCCAGGTAAAATTTCTGATGCCATTGCAGCAGAATGAGTCATGCCTGAACAACCGATTGTTTCAACTAATGCTTCCTGGATTACTCCTTCTTTAACGTTTAAAGATAATTTGCAGGCACCCTGCTGTGGTGCACACCAGCCGATACCGTGTGTGAAACCTGAAATATCTTTTACTTCTTTTGCTTTTACCCATTTAGCTTCTTCTGGGATAGGAGCACAACCGTGACTAACACCCTGTGCTACTGGACACATTTCTTCCACTTCTCTTGAATAAATCATGTGTGAATCTCCTTTCAAAATGTAATTTATATTGTGACAAAACATATAGGGGTATATTTTGTCAAAATCACTTTTTCTATTTTCGCATATTTCCGACAAAAAATCCACAGTTATTTTATAATTTCGAGTCTTTTTTCATTTTTACTTTTGCCACTACTTTTCCGCCTGTTTTGTAGATGGAGTCGGAATTGATAAGTCCTCTTACACTACAGAGCGGATAGATATCCGTATTGCGTCCGATGATGGTACCCGGATTGAGAACCGTATTGCATCCAACCTGAACGTTATCACCAACAACCGCGCCGAATTTACGAAGATTTGTATTCATTCTGCCGAGGGAGAAATTCACCTCAACATCCGATTTGTCATTTTTGACATTGGATGTAATGGCACCGGCTCCGAAATGTGACTTGTAGCCGAGAATACTGTCTCCGACATAGTTGTAATGCGGAATCTGAACCTGGTCAAAGATAATACTGTTTTTTACTTCCGTAGAGTTGCCGATTACACAGTTTTTACCGATTACGGCACTTCCTCGGATGAATGCACAGTGACGCACTTCCGTTCCGGCATCAATGATACACGGACCTCCGATGTATGCAGTCGGCGCAATGACTGCGGATTTGGAAACCCATACATTTTCTCCGCGCTGTTCATACTCTTCCGAAGGAAGCATCGGACCGAGCTGCTCTATAAAAGATTTTATCTGCGGAAGAACCTCCCACGGATTGTCTACCGTGTCAAACATATATTTTGCAATTGTGTGTTCTACATCAAGATACTTTGCTACTTTAAATAACTCCATAAAATTTACCCTCCGTTTTTCTTATTTTTTGCAGGTTGTTTATAAAAACGCGAAGCCTCATAAAACTTACGCGTCAGCGTACTTTGATGATTGGTGCTCTGGACATACCTTGTCCGCCTCATGATAAAGCCTTCCAGTTTATCCATATATTCCTCCGGCGTAATCGTTCCCTCTGCCACCTGAGTAAGCCCCTTTTCCCAGCTTGCTGTCAATTTCGGGTCCAGCAATGATTTGATAGAACAGTCCACCACGTCATAAATGGTTTCGCCAAGTAAAGTCGGCGTAATAATCTGTGTTTTTTTGTTCAGTGCCAGATACTTGTTTCCGACAAGTTTTTTGAGAATTTCCGCACGCGTTGCCGAGGTGCCGATTCCGCTTCCTTTAATCTGAGCTCGGAGCTCTTCGTCCTCTATGAGCTGTCCGGCATTTTCCATGGCAAGAATCATAGAACCCGAATTATAACGCTTCGGCGGAGAGGTCTCGCCCTCTTTAATCACGTACTCATTTACCTGTATTATATCATCTTTTTTCAAACTTGAAAGTATGTTTAAAAAATTCTCATCGCAGGTTGTATCTTCGGCAGATTCCTCCCGGTTTTCCGGCTCCTCCGTTTCACCGTCCGGTGCCTTCCCATGCGTTTTCTTTGAAAAGCTGTAGTTTAAAAGCTCTTGATAGCCGGCAGAAGAAAGAACCTTGAAGTTTGCAAAAAAGCTTTCCATATCCCCTGAGAGTGTCAGGGCAACTTTCTGGTAGACGGCCGGCGGACAGAAGATGCCGAGAAAACGTCTGACAATCACTTCATAGACCTTTGCCGAGGTCGGATGCAGGCTCTGAAGCGCAGCCAGTCCCTGCCCCGTCGGAATGATTGCATAGTGATCCGTAATCAGCTTGTCATTTACATATTTTGTCTTTGCAATCCCTTCGTAGGTTTTCTTTTCGAGTATGTATTTTACATAAGGTGCCACTGTCGGAATTGCCGATAAGCCCTGTATGTTTTTGGTAATTTCCTTTGCAACGGCGGTTGATAAGACTCTCGCATCTGTTCTCGGATAAGTTGTAAGCTTCTTCTCATATAGCTCCTGAACAATCTGAAGTGTCTGGTCAGGGCTTATCTTAAAAAGCTTTGCGCATTCGTTCTGCAGTTCTGCAAGATTAAACAGAAGCGGCGGATTTTTTACTTCTTTTTTCCGCTCTGCTTTTTTTACTCTCAGATTCAGCGGCGGATTGGCGGAGAGTTCTGAGATGAGACCGGTGGCACTCTCTTTTTCCTTAAAGCCGTTTTCCTTGTATAAAAGCGGCGATTCAAAATACCGTGAGCCCTTCACTGCCTTCCATTCGGCTTCTATTTTTTTTGTGCCGATTTTCGCGTCTGCAATCACCCTGTAAAATGGTGTTTTTTCAAAATTCCGGATTTCGCGTTCTCTGTTTACCACCATCCCGAGGACACAGGTCATAACACGTCCAACGGAGATAACGACCCGGTCTTCGTTGAGAAAATTCTTGATGTTGTAGCCGTATTTGAGGGTGAGAACACGCGAAAAATTGATTCCCATCAGGTAATCCTCTTTGGCTCTCAGATACGCGCTGCTGCAAAGGTTATCGTACTCGGACAAATCTTTTGCCTCCCGGATTCCGCGCAGAATCTCCTCCTCGGTCTGTGAATCAATCCAGACGCGTCTGCGCTGCTTTCCCGTTACATTCGCCTGCATTTCGACCAGACGGTATATGTACTCTCCCTCACGTCCCGAGTCGGTGCAGACATAGATAACATCCACATCCGGGCGGTTTAAAATACCGCTGACAATCTGAAACTGTTTTTTTACGGAGTCGATGACCTCGTATTTAAATTCCTTCGGGAGAAACGGAAGCGGTTCGATTGTCCAGCGTTTCCATTTTTCATCATAAGCTTCAGGATAACTCATTGTAACTAGATGACCGACACACCATGTGACGATTGCTTCCTCCGATTCCAGGTATCCGTCCCTTGACTTCATCTCTGTTTTGAGAGCTTTGGCAAATTCACGGGCAACACTGGGTTTCTCGGCGATATATACACTTTTTCCCATAGATTACAAATCATCCATTTCTAACAAAATTAAATTTCCGGTTTCCCCGGCTTCACGGGTAAGTTCTTCATCAAAGCTTCCGCCACTGAACAGATAAATCTGCACGGGCTTCAGCTTCGCCTGCTTAAGAATATATAAATACTGTTTATAGGTTTCGTAAGTAAGCACAGGGGCAGAATAAGAACAAAAGGCTGTAACCGTCGCGCCCTCACTGTCCTGACCAATATAGTCAATACACCCCTCCTTCCCCTCAAAGCTTCCGTATTTTTCGGGGTTAATCGCAAGTCCTCCCTTTGTGGCGGACAAGGTCATGTATTCACGGCAGATTTTTGAAAAATACGCGTCACAATAGTTATTCAAGTCATGACGTATATATTTATCGTAGAAAGCTTCCGGAGTCATATGGAGTGCATCCGTATAATTGGAATAGATATATTTAAACCAAAAATGAACATAGGCATTTGAAATTCGATAAACACCTTTTTTCTGACTGCTTCTGCCGGGCGTATCCATGGAAAAAACTTTTTCCGTGATTTCGAGTTCCATGAGATTTTTCAGATATACGCTGATCTTCGCTCTCGAGAATCCGGTATGTGAATGCAGAAGATTCAGCTTTTCCATCCCCTGTGCAAGAGCCGACAAAATCGTATCATAGACGGTAGTCTCCCTGAGTTCGTCTTTTACAATCCGTCCGCCTTCCTCAAAAAGGAAGCAGTCTTTTTTTAATATGTTTTTACAAACATTTTCTTCGACGGAAAGTTGCGGATTAAAATATTGCCAAAGTCCCGGAAAACCACCGAGAATGGAATATATTTTTACACAGTCTGATATGGAATATCCCGGAAAATAACGGATGATATCAACAAACTTAAGCTCTTTTATTTTAAGAAAGCCTGAAATATCCAGTGCTGATTTCCCTATTTTGGAAACAAGACCGTTCTCTATAAATCCGATGGAGGAGCTGCACAGGATTACAAGCGAATCATTTTCACTGTAAGCGTGACGATTCAAGCGGATTAAAGCATCCATAAAGGAGGTATCCGTCTTAATCATATGCTCCCACTCGTCAAATATATATACTTTTTTTGATTTTATCGAAGAAGCAGCCTGGATTGTTGAAAAAATCTCATCATAATCCGGATATTCGGATATTTCCCCGTATTGTCCTGCGAGCTTTTTCCTGAGCATAAACTGCTGCTGACGTGTACTGGCAGGAACGGCCGTGTAGAAAAAAGCATCTTTTCCGGAAACAAATTCGTTTAAAAGGGTTGTTTTTCCTACATTTTTCTGTCCGTAGACTACTACGATCCGACTGCCTGCATTTTCATAAACAGTATTCAGATATTGTAGTTCATTTGTTCTTCCCAATAACATAAAAGTCCCCACATCTACATTTAAACGGCTGAGAGCAGATTGTCGATTTCGGTCGCAGGCATTGGTTTTCCGAGAAGGAAGCCCTGAATATTGTCACAGTTTACTCCCTGCAGATATTCCAGTTGTTCCTGCGTTTCTACTCCCTCGGCAACAGTTTCACAGCCAAGCTTTTTCACCATGGCAATGATGGATTCCGTAATTACTCTGGTAGAGGAATCATCAATTACCGTATCAATAAAGGTTTTGTCAATCTTGAGCGTATCTATCGGCAATCCCTTCAGATATGAAAGCGATGAAAATCCGGTTCCGAAATCATCCAGAGATATTTTAATTCCGTATTCTTTCAAAGTGTGAAGCTTATCGACAACGGTATCAAAGTCATCAATCAGTACACTTTCCGTGATTTCCAGTTCTATCAGCTTTGGATCAATCTCATATTTTTCAATCAGTGTAAGAAGGGTATGCACGAAGTCCTTGCGCTTATACTGAATTGCGGAAATATTGAGGGAAAGCACCATCGGATATTTATATTTGTCATACCACTGTTTATAGGAACGAATTCCCTCTTCAAGCACCCAGTTACCAATCTGTACAATCATTCCGTCTTTCTCTGCAATCGGAATGAAGACGCTCGGGCTTATCATCTTGCCTTTTTGATTGCGCCAGCGAAGCAGGGCCTCGACACCGCGCAGTTTCTTGGAAACAGCATCAAATTGTGGCTGGTAATACAGCTCAAAGGCACCTGTATCCACCGCTGATTTCAATTCATTTTCCAACTGTATATTTTCAATGTAATCAGTGAGCATCGGAGTTTCAAAATATGCAATGCTGTTTCTTCCGCTCTCACGCTTCTGATACATGACAATTTCAGCACAATTTATAAGATCCAGCGAATTTTTACCCGCCTCCGGATATTCGGCTATGCCAACACTGACGGTACTCTTCACCTCTGAAGAAGCAGATAATACAAAAGGCTCATCAATGCGCAGGCAGATTTTTCGGAACATACTGTCCACGCTGTTCGGACCATACGGATTGTATAAAGCAATGTAATATATATCCTCGTAAAAATGTGAAATAATGACATCCTCACCGGAGAAATCTTTCAGGAACAATCCAAATGCCTGAAGAAGCTCATCTCCGGATAAAATTCCCATGGATTCGTTGATTTTCCGGAATTCATCCAGCTTTATACAAAGTACGGAAACCTTGGTGTATTCCTCCTGGGCTTTCCGTATCCACTCGCTGAGGAGTCTGACAAAGTAATTTCTGTTGTACAAACCGGTCAACGAATCATAGTAGGCCATGTATTTCAAATCTTCTGTCTGTTTTTTTGTTTTTGTGATATCTCTTATGCGGATGATTTTCTCACTCGGAGCACTGTCCTTGTTATAGGAAACCGTAACCTCAAATTCAACCCATTTACCGCCCTCGGCAAGTTCACATTCCGCAGATGCGTTTTCTGCACCGGAACGTTCGCAATACAGCGCGGATTCAAGTACGGAAGAAAAACTTCCCTTCACGCAGTTTAAGATATTCTGTAAGTCTGCGATAGATCTGACAGGGAAATCAAAATACTGTTCCCACGAGCCGAGTGTTTCAAATCGGTTGTCCTTAAAGCTGTAAAATAAAAAGGCATTAGAAGATGTCCCGCAAATCATGCGGAACATCTTATCACTGCCTAATAATTTTTCATTCGTCGCTTTTAACAAATCTATCTGGTAATGCATTTCATCCATGACAAAGCACTCCTGTTTATATCATTTCGATTTTATTTTTTTGTGATGAAGCCCTTTGCCTTTAACAGCTCTGCACAAAGAACTGCGCCGCCGGCAGCACCACGTACTGTGTTGTGTGAAAGACCTACAAATTTATAATCATAGATGCTGTCTTCACGGATACGACCGATAGAAATACCCATTCCGTTCTCGTAATTAACATCAAGCTGTACCTGTGGTCTGTTGTCTTCTGTCATATAGCGCATAAACTGTTTCGGTGCTGACGGAAGGGCAAGCTCCTGAGGAACTGAGCTGAAGCTTTCAAGCTTTTCGATGAGCTGTTCCTTGGTCGGATTTTTTCTGAATTTAACAAATACAGCGGCTGTATGACCGTTTAAAACCGGAACACGGATACACTGGCATGTGATTTTCGGCTCCTGTGCACATACGATTTCGCCGTTTTCTACTTTTCCGAATACACGAAGCGGTTCTTTTTCACTCTTTTCCTCTTCGCCACCGATGAACGGAATAATATTTTCTACCATTTCCGGCCATTCCTTGAAGGTTTTTCCCGCACCGGAGATTGCCTGATAGGTTGTAGCCACTACTTCATACGGCTCAAATTCTCTCCATGCATATAATACCGGAGCATAGCTCTGGATGGAGCAGTTTGGTTTTACCGCAATAAATCCTCTGGTTGTGCCGAGACGCTTTTTCTGTGCTTCGATGACATCTGTATGTGAAGCGTTAATCTCAGGAACAATCATCGGTACATCCGGTGTCCATCTGTGTGCGGAGTTGTTGGAAACAACCGGTGTTTCTGTCTTAGCGTACTCTTCTTCGATGGCTTTGATTTCTTCTTTTGTCATATCAACTGCCGAAAAAACAAAATCAACCTGAGAAGCAACTGCTTCTACCTCGTTTACATTCATAACAACGATATTCTTTACTGCTTCCGGCATCGGAGTTGTCATTTTCCATCTTCCGCCGACAGCTTCCTCATATGTTTTGCCGGCTGAACGTGGGCTTGCTGCGATTGTTGTCACTTCAAACCACGGATGGTTTTCTAAGAGAGAAATAAATCTCTGTCCTACCATACCTGTTCCGCCTAAAATACCTACTTTTAATTTTTCACTCATTTTTTCTTCTCTCCTCGTATAGTTTTTCTATTTCTGACCGGGCGGGCCGGCAGATTTACACTTCCGTCAGATAATTCTCACAGAGTAAGATTACCTTTTTCATTGCATCAGGTCCCGGGGCACCGACTGTCAGTCGTTTTTCAACACAGGTCTTCAGCGAAACCGCATCATAAATATCGGATTCAAACACATCGCTGATTTCCTTGAGCTCTTCTATGGACATTTCGTGTATGGCTTTGTTTTTATCAATGCAGGTAAGCACAAGCTTTCCTATGATGCTGTGTGCATCGCGGAACGGAACTCCATGGTTCACCAGATAATCTGCTGCATCTGTTGCGTTCGTAAAGCCGTTCATCGCACTCTCTGCCATAATCTGCTTATTAAACTTCATCGTGCGGATCATACCTGTAAAAAGAGCCAGACAACCCTTAACCGTATCGATGGCATCAAAGGTGAGCTCCTTATCTTCCTGCATATCTTTATTATATGCAAGAGGAAGCCCTTTCATGGTTGTAAGAATTGACATCAGAGCCCCGTAAACGCGCCCTGTCTTTCCTCTGACCAGTTCTGCAATGTCCGGATTTTTCTTCTGAGGCATAATACTACTTCCTGTAGAATAGGCATCATCAATTTCAACGAACTGATATTCATTGGAATTCCAGATGATGATTTCCTCGCAGAAGCGGCTCAGGTGCATCATGACCGTTGACAAAGCAGAAAGAAATTCAATGATATAATCACGGTCAGAAACTGAATCCATACTGTTTAAGGTAGGACCTTCAAAGCCGAGAAGGGAGGCTGTATATTCGCGGTCGAGCGGATAAGTCGTTCCGGCAAGAGCCCCGCTTCCGAGCGGACAGTAATTCATGCGTTTATAGATATCCTTCATTCTGCTCCGGTCACGTCTGAACATTTCAAAATAAGCACTCAAATGATGTGCCAGTGTAATCGGCTGTGCTTTTTGCAGATGTGTAAATCCCGGCATGTAGGTTTCCGTATTGTCCTTCATAATATCCAGAAGTACCGTGAGAAGCTCTTTCAGTAAATCATCCACTGCCGTAACCTCGTCCCTTGTATAAAGACGCATGTCCAGGGCAACCTGGTCATTACGGCTGCGCCCTGTATGAAGCTTTTTCCCTGCATCGCCGATGCGTTCAATCAGATTAGCCTCAACAAAGCTGTGTATATCCTCATATTCCTCTGTAATTTCAAGCTTTCCTGCATCCACATCCTCCCGGATTAAGGTCAGCCCCTTCACAATCTTATCCTTTTCATCCGCGGTGAGTATTCCCTGCTTTTCCAGCATCACGACATGAGCAATACTGCCCTCTATGTCCTGATGGAAAAATTTTTGGTCAAATGAAATGGATGCATTAAAATTATATACTAAACGGTCGGTATCCTTTGTAAAACGACCGCCCCATAACTGAGCCATATCAAACTACCTCCATCATATTAAATCTAAATTTGATATTACCATAAAGCGTCTTTAAGTTCAAGAAAATCTCACAGAATCCTTGCTTTTCTACACGGAATAAAGGGATTTTTCATATGATAATAAAAAAGAATCGAGACAGAATATGTCAGAACTACTGTTAGAATGTAAAGACTTGTCGTTCTCTTATCACACGCCCAAAGGAGAAATTCCGGTAATCACAAACATGAATTTCGACATCCGCAAAGGCGAATTTGTCTCCATCGTAGGTCCGAGCGGATGCGGAAAGTCTACTCTTTTAAATCTTTTGACAAACATGCTCACCCCGGAAGAGGGCTATATTCATTTACATGTTGACAAAGATGCAAAAAATTCATTCGGATATATGTTACAGCAGGATCATCTGTTTGAATGGTATGATATCTGGAAAAACATATGCATCGGTCCGAAAATCAATCAATGTCTGACTCCGGAATGTGAAGAATACTTACACGATCTTGTCAGCCGTTACGGATTGACAGGGTTTATACACAAAAAACCGTCTGAGCTTTCCGGCGGAATGCGTCAGAGAGCTGCCATAATCCGTACCCTCGCAATGAAACCGGAGCTTCTGTATCTTGATGAGCCCTTCAGTTCTCTGGATTACCAGAGCCGCCTGAATGCAGCAGATGATATCGGACAGATTATTTACAACGAAGGAAAAACGGCTGTTCTTGTCACTCACGATATCGGGGAAGCCATTAGTCTTTCATCGAGGATACTTGTCCTTTCCCGCAGGCCGACAACTATAAAAAAAGAATTTCTTCTGCCGTTTCGCAGTAAAAATCTCAAACCTCTTGAAATCAGAAACACAAAAGAATTTGGAGAATATTTTAATGCAATATGGAAGGAGTTGAACGCTACATGACAAAATCTTCTCAGATTTCCGACCGGCAGATGCAATATCTGCACAGACAAAGGCGAAAGAAACGGATTATTCAGGTTGTGAGAGTTCTGCTTTTGCTTAGCTTTTTATTTTTATGGGAATTTTCCTCGCGTTTTGAGCTGATTGACTCGTTTTTTTTCAGCTCTCCGACAAGGCTTTGGAATTGTTTTCTTTCCATGAGCCGGGAACAGGGATTATTTCATCATATAGGAATCAGTCTGCTCGAAACTCTTTTAAGCTTCTGTTTTATCATGCTGATTTCGGTTGTGACAGCTTCCCTACTGTGGCGTTACGAATATGCGGCCAAGGTTCTTGAACCCGTACTGGTGATTTTAAATTCCCTCCCAAAGTCTGCTCTGGCACCACTTATCATTGTATGGCTCGGCACCGGAATGAAAACCATCATCATTGCAGGCATTTCAGTCGCGCTGTTTGGATGTATCATAAATCTCTATACCTGCTTTCAAAATACGGATTCGGATAAGCAGAGGCTTATCTACATTCTGGGCGGCAAAAAACATCAGGTTTTTACAAAGGTAATTCTACCCTCCTCGGTGCCTACGATTATCAGCAACATGAAGGTTAATATCGGACTCGCACTTGTCGGTGTCATGATTGGAGAATTTCTTGCGGCAAAACAGGGACTCGGATATCTTATCATATATGCCAGCCAGGTGTTTAAGCTTGATTGGCTTATTCTCTGTATCCTTATCCTATGTCTGATAGCCATCGCGCTGTATGAAATCCTTCATCTGACCGAGAAAAAAATCTGTGGCTGACAAAAACCCGCAAAGCCTTAAACTTTGCGGTACATATTCTTTTTAACATATATTTCAAAAAATAACCTAAAAATGTGGTTGCAATTCATGAACATTTTCGATATAATACAATTCGGTAAGCAAGTTATACCGTTTATACATGCTGAAATAGCTCAGTCGGTAGAGCACTTCACTCGTAATGAAGGGGTCGAGGGTTCAAGTCCCTTTTTCAGCTTAAGAAACGCAAGTCTCAAACAATATGAGACTTGCGTTTCTTTTTTGTCATTTTTCCTTTAAGCTGACATCCATTTTCGGATAAGGAATCTCTATTCCGTTTTCATCAAAGGCAAATTTTACGTTTTCTAAAATACGGCTTCTCGCCGCCCAATAATCCTCCGATTTCACGTGACATCTTAGATTTACAATCACAGCACTCTCTCCCAGGTCGCTGACAAATACATCCGTTTCCCGGTTCCGTATGACTGACTCTTCCTCATCCAGAACTTGCACGGCAGTCTGCTTTGCGAGCTTTAAATCGGCCTCATACGAAATACCGACTGCAAGGTCAAGTCTCCGCACACCGGTATCGGTCACGTTAGTCAGAGAGGAATTTGCAAGCGTACCATTCGGAAGAACCACGGTCCTTCCGTCCGGTGTTGTCAGTTTCGTGTAGAAAATCTGAATTTCCGTGACTGTTCCTTCGTTTTTGTTCGTGTCTTCAATAATATAATCTCCGACCTTAAACGGCTTTAACAGTAAGATTAAAACTCCGCCTGCAAGATTTGAAAGACTTCCCTGCAGTGCAAGTCCGACGGCCACACCTGCCGAACCCACCACAGCCACAACACTGGTTGCATCCAGACCAAAGCCTGAGGCAACCATAAAAAGGAGCACGAGATACAGTGCAAACTTCACAAAAGAATCAAGAAACTGGATGACTCCCACATCTGCATTTGCCTTCCGGAGAGATTTTTTCAGTATTTTTCTTATAAATTTGATAAGCTGGACACCAAGGAAGAAAAAAATCAGTGCAAAAAATATCCTGATACCGAGATTTAATGCTTTCTGAAAAAGTGTTTCAAAAAACTGCTCGGACATACTGAGTTTTCCGGCAATGTCTTCGCCTGTATATCCATTATTATACATACTTAGCCTCGTCTTTTACCTTCTGACTTTCGTCCGCACGCTTGGTTGCTTCTTTTTCCAGCTCGCGTGCTTCTTTCTCAAGTTCTTCCGCACGTTTGGCTTCTTCCATGGCATGCTTTAAGGCAAGCTTGGCTTCTGCCTGTGCACGCTTTGCCTGCTCCATTGCATCATTTGCAAGACGGCGGGCCTGTTTCTCAGCTTCTGTGGCAGCTTCAATTTTGGCAAGCTCAATCTGTTTTTGACGTTCTTCCTCTTTGCGTTTTTCAATCTCCTCCTTTTCTTTTGCCGTAAAAGGCGTGTAAGAGAATATCTGTACGGAAAGAGCCGGCATCTTAATCCGGATGGAATCCTCTCTTCCGTCGCACTCGCTTTCGCAGGAAGCAATTGCACGTGCATTGATGTAATTGCCACCGTTAAATTTGCGCGAGTCGGAATTTAAGATTTCCTTATATTTGCCTGGGAAAGGCACACCGATTTTATAGGCTTCTCGCTCTTCGTTTGCAAAATTACATACGACAAGCAGCGTATCTTTCTCGTTTTGGGTTTTTCTGAGGAAAGCAACTACATTTTCATTTGCTGAAATATTATTAATCCACTCAAAGCCCTCCGGACTGTAATCCAGTGAGTGAAGTGCCGGATATTCTCTGTAGAATTTATTTAAAGTTTTTACATATTCCTGCATACTCTTGTGGTCGTCATACTGAAGAAGCTCCCACTCAACACTGCGCTGTTCGTTCCACTCGTCAAATTCGGCAATATCCTGTCCCATAAACAACAGTTTTTTGCCCGGATGTGTCATCATAAATCCGTATGCAGCGCGCAGGTTTTTAAATTTATCCGGAATTTCTCCCGGCATTTTTCCAATCATGGAAGATTTTCCGTGAACTACTTCATCATGAGACAAAACAAGCATGAATTTTTCACTGTACGCATAAATCATGCTGAAGGTGAGTTCTCCGTGATGCTGTCCTCTGAAAAACGGGTCGTAATGCATGTAACCGGTGAAATCATTCATCCATCCCATGTTCCATTTTAAATCAAAGCCGAGACCGTCCTTCTCCACAATATCCGTTACCTTCGGCCATGCTGTGGATTCTTCGGCAATCATCAAAACGCCGTTCTTCTGCTTGTGTACGATGCTGTTGAGATGCTTAAGGAATTCTATTGCTTCAAGGTTTTCTTTTCCGCCGTACATATTGGCAACCCATTCGCCGTCATTCTTTCCATAATCAAGATAAAGCATCGAAGCAACCGCATCCATTCGTATACCGTCCGCATGATAGACATGAATCCAATATAAAACATTGGCAATCAGATAATTCTTCACTTCCGGGCGGCCGTAATTAAAGATTTTCGTTCCCCAGTGAGGGTGCTCTCCCTGACGCGGATCTGCATGCTCATACAGACAGGTTCCGTCAAAGCAGGAAAGTCCCTGCTCGTCCTTCGGGAAGTGCGCCGGTACCCAATCCAGAATGACACCAATGCCGTTCTTATGCATCTCATTCATAAAATACATAAAGTCCTCCGGTGCCCCGTAGCGTGAAGTCGGCGCATAATATCCGATAATCTGATATCCCCAGGATGCATCGAGCGGATGCTCCATCACAGGCATGAGTTCAACGTGGGTGTATCCCATTTCTTTTACATACTTAATAATCATCGGAGCAAGCTCACGATAATTATAGAAAGGTCTTCCGTCCTTCTCGTCAGGCTTTGCAAAGGAGCCGAGATGTACCTCAAGCACGGACATCGGAGCCTCTTCGGCAGAAAAGCTTATTCTCTCCTGCATCCATTTTTCGTCCGTCCATTGAAAATGTGTCAGATCGGTGACCACAGATGCCGAATCCGGACGGAGCTGTGCATAATTTCCGTAAGGGTCTGCCTTTAAGAATACATTTCCGCCCTTAACTTTAATTTCAAATTTATAATTATCTTTTATGTTGGCACACGGGACAAAGAGTTCAAAAATTCCGGAATCCCAAAGTCTGCGCATCTGATGAACACGTCCGTCCCAGTGGTTAAAGTCACCGACAACACTCACGCGCATTGCGTTTGGTGCCCATACGGCAAAATACACACCGGTGACACCGTCGATGGTCTTTACATGCGCACCGAGAAGTTCATAAATCGTATAATGAATTCCGTTGTTGAACTTTTCGGCATCCTTTTGTGTGATTAAAGGCTTAAAGTTATACGGATCACAGATTTCCAGAGTTTTTCCGTTTTCAAATTCAGCCTCGATTGTGTATTTGGTCTTATCCGTTTTCGGAAGAAGAGCTGCAAAAAAACCTTCTTCATCGGCCATTTCCATTTTGTATGTGTTTTTTTCGGTAACTACAGTCGCCTTTACCGCCCCCGGATAAAAGAACTGTACAAGTGTATTCAGACCGGAAGGATGTGCGCCCAGAATGCGATGAGGATTATCCTCCTCCGAATAAACAATCCCTTCAATGTCTGCCCAGTTCATCAGTTTATAAAGTTTTTTCGTCATATTCTACCTCCATATTACGGCTGGTTTTCTAGGCTGTGTATAAAGAGTCCGCTACGAAGTTTCGGCTCAAACCATGTGGATTTCGGCGGCATTAAAAGTCCGGCATCTGAAACTGCAAAAAGCTCTCCGATAGAAGTCGGATACATGAGAAATGCCACCCTGCAATCCTCAAAAACGCGTCTCTCAAGCTCTGCTATACCTCGGATTCCGCCCACAAAATCAATGCGCTTATCCGTCTTTGGGTCTTCGATTCCGAGTACCGGTCCCAGAACATAATACTGTAAAAGTGAAACATCCAGTCCTTTTACAGGGTCCTCGTTTAAATAGGTTTCCTTAAAACTGAGTCTGTACCAGTCCCCTTCCAGATACATGGACACCTGCCCTTTTTGGGATGGTCTTAAGAGACTGTCTTTTTCCTTTGCCGTTTTTCCGGTGTACGAAGCAGAATCAATTTTTTCACATTCAAATACTTCCGAAACCGCGGAAAGGAATTCAGAAGGAGTATATCCGTTTAAGTCCCTGACTACACGGTTATAGTCCATAATCATAAGCTGGTCATCCGGGAACAGAACGGAAAGGAATCGGTTAAACTCCTCTTTTCCGGTGTAGGAAGGATTTTCCTCACGGCGTTTCAGTGAAACCTTTACAGCGGATGCACATCTGTGATGTCCGTCTGCAATATAAATTTCCTTCATAGAAGCAAACGCTTCGCGGATAGAGTCCACATCAGCTTTCTCATCAAGGATCCATACCCTGTGAGTTACGTTATCTTCCTTTGTGAATTCAAATTCCGGTGCCTCGGATTTCTTTGCATTTACAATCCTGTTAATTTCCTCATGGGAGCGATATGCGAGAAAAATCGGACCGGTCTGCGCGTCGCAGATATCTACATGACGGATGCGGTCAGCTTCTTTATCAGCTCTCGTATTTTCGTGTTTTTTAATCACATTATTCAGATAGTCATCCACATCGGAAACAGCCACAATACCACTCTGGCGTCTTCCGTCCATCGTAAGCTCATAAATATAATAGCATTCCTGACTGTCCTGAACAAACTCCCCGTTTTTTATCATATCCCAAAGCATATCATGTGCTTTTTGGTATACGCAGGGAGCATATGTATCCACGCTGTCATCAAACTGTGTCTCTGCCCTGTCTATCTTCAAAAAGGACAATGGCTCACGGCTTACGACTTCCTTAGCTTCTGCGCGGTTATAGACATCATAAGGAAGTGCTGCTATGTCTGCCTCAAGCCCTTTCTTTGGTCTTATTGCCTTAAACGGATGTATTCCTGCCATAATCTATCTCCTTTAAAAGTAATGTATATATCATTTCATCATTATAGCAAATATGAAGATTTTCGTAAACAATTTTGACAGTTATCCTATAAAATGCTATCATGTGTTTTGTATGAGTTTCAGATTAGATTTTTTACAGAAGGAAGTGTGATTATGACAAATCAGGATAAGATTTTTTTAGACCGTATCACTGAATACGCAAACGATGTGATGGCAGACATCGATCCGGATCCGCAGAAAACCCCTATCTCAGAACAGCTCGAGAAATTAAAACCGATTATGGAGACAATTTCCTCCGAAACAGGTATTGCTGTCGAAGATATTTTCATTCGCTATATGGATCTGGCATCTGAGGCTGCAGTTGAAAAGCAGCAGAAATTTAAAGCAGATTTTGCAGATTTTCAGGTATAAAAAAGAGCCCCATGTACATTTAAGTACATGGGGATTTTTCATCTTACCATATCACGGTGCTTTGACCGTTATTTATTTTACGACGCGGACACGAATTACACCATCGATTGCTGCAAGCTTATTTACCATTTCCTCGTTAAACGGTGTTTCCACATCAATCATTGTGTACGCATACTCACCTTTTGACTTATTTGCCATATCTGTGATGTTGATTCCTGCATCACCGAAGGTCGCTGTAAACTTCGTAATCATGTTTGCAACGTTCTTGTGGAAAATTGCCACACGTCCTGCCTGACTGCAGATACCCATATCAAGGCGAGGAAAGTTTACACTGTTAATGATGTTACCATTTTCAAGGTAATTCATCATCTCCTGTACTGCCATCTTTGCACAGTTGTCTTCTGATTCTTCCGTGGAAGCTCCGAGGTGCGGAATGACAATGCAGCCTTCTTTTCCGACGGTTGTTGTATTCGGGAAGTCCGTAACATATTTGCGGATTTTTCCTTTCTTAATTCCGTCAAGAACATCTGCTTCGTTTGCAAGAAGGTCACGGGCAAAGTTTAAAATAATCACTCCGTCTTTCATCTTTTCGATGGCTTCCTTGTCAATCATACCCTTTGTGCTGTCAAGAAGCGGAACGTGAATTGTGATATAATCACATTTCTCATAAATCTCTTCCACATTCAATACATGCTTGATATCACGGTTTAAGTTCCATGCTGCATCGACTGAAACATATGGGTCATAACCATAAACTTCCATTCCGAAATGTTTTGCTGTATTGGCAACCTTGACACCGATGGCACCAAGACCGATAACGCCGAGTTTCTTGTCCTGAAGCTCAGTTCCGGCAAATTTTTTCTTTTCTTTTTCAGCATCCTTTGCAACGTTGTCATTTTCGGTCTGTGCCTTTACCCACTCAATTCCACCGACAACATCACGTGATGCGAGAAGCATACCTGCAAAAACAAGTTCTTTTACTCCGTTTGCATTAGCTCCCGGTGTATTAAAGACAACAATACCCTTTTCTGCACATTTATCGAGCGGAATGTTGTTCACTCCCGCTCCTGCTCTTGCGATGGCAAGAAGGTTGTCAGAAAGCTCCATCTCATGCATGGAAGCACTTCTTACCAAAATTCCCTCCGCAGCATTTACGTCTTCTGTTTTTGCAAAGCTGTCATTAAATTTCACAAGTCCAACCTGTGCAATCGGATTTAAGCAATAATATTTAAACATTTTATATCCTTCTTTCTTTATGCGTTGTTTGCTTCAAACTCTTTCATGAATGCAACTAATTTTTCTACGCCCTCAATCGGCATTGCATTGTAGATACTTGCTCTCATACCTCCGACACTTCTGTGTCCCTTTAAATTTTCAAATCCTGCTTCTTTTGCTTCTTTGATAAACTTCGCATCGAGCTCATCACTGCCTGTCACAAACGGAACATTCATAAGAGAACGGTCTTTCTTGCATACAGTTCCTTTGAACAGCTTAGATTCATCAAGGAAATCGTAAAGAATTGCTGCCTTCTTTTCGTTATACTCCTTCATTGCAGCAAGTCCGCCCTGCTTTTTAAGCCATTTGAATACCTTACCACAAATGTAAATTCCGTAAGCAGGAGGAGTGTTGTATAAGGAATCATTGTCTGCATGAATCTTGTATTTAAGCATGGTAGGTGTTCCCGGAAGAACATCCTCGGTGATGAGGTCTTCACGGATAATTGCTATTACCACACCGGCAGGACCGATATTTTTCTGGACACCGCCGTAAATTACGCCATATTTTTCAACATCCATCGGCTCTGATAAGAAGCATGATGAAACATCGGCAACTAAAAGATGTCCCTTCGTATTTGGAAGCTCCTTAAATTTAGTGCCGTATATGGTGTTATTTTCGCAAATGTAAACATAGTCTACATCCTCCGGAATATCAAGGTCGGAACAATCCGGAATGTAAGAGAAGGTTTTGTCCGCAGAAGAAGCAAGCTCAATTGCTTCACCATAAATCTTAGCTTCCTGATATGCCTTCTTGGCCCACTGTCCTGTCACAATGTAGCCTGCCTTTTTGTTTTTCATCAGGTTCATCGGAATCATTGCGAACTGCTGGCTCGCTCCGCCCTGTAAGAACAATACTTTATAGTTGTCAGGAATATTTAACAAATCGCGAAGATCTGCTTCTGCTTCTTTAATAATGTTATCATATGTTTTAGAACGGTGGCTCATTTCCATAACCGACATACCCGATCCTCTGTAATCTAACATTTCTTCTGCAGCTTCTTTTAATACTTCTTCAGGTAAAACTGCCGGACCTGCTGAAAAGTTATAAACTCTTGCCATTTTCTTCTTTTCTCCTCTCTCTGCCGAAATATTTCTGCCTCATTCCGACACATTTAAACTATATTTTACATTTAATACTTTAATACGTCAACGTGTTTTAATAAAAAATGATGACAGGAGTACCAATTTCAACCTTATCATAAAGCTCGCTGACTGCTTTTATCGGGGTGTTTATGCATCCGTGTGAACCGTTTGTTTTATAAATCGTTCCGCCGAATTTTCCGCGCCATGAGGCATCGTGTATTCCGACTCCCCCGTATACGGGCATCCAGTAGTTTACAAAGGACGCATAGCCTTCTCCCCGCAGAATACGATTTCTCTCTTTGGAATATACATAACATACTTTCTGTGGTGTTCCGCGCTCCAGAGAGGTATTTCCGGTGACAACCGGTGTTTCAATCACTCGCTTTCCGGCCTCATAGTAGTACATCATCTGATTGCTCAGATCCACTTCAATATATGTGTCACCTATATCGTTTGTGCTGTTGTAAATTCCTGTATATGCTGTCTGAGTAAATTCGGGTGTTCTGGTAAGCTGATTTTTTCTTCCGATTACCTTTGACAGATACTCAGTTTCCGCTTTTTCATCTAATTTAAATCCGTAAGTTCCGGTTTCTACAGTGACAATTTCACCCCGGGTCGAGCGGAAATTTCTCGGTTTGTTGACTGTGTTATACTTTTCTGCAAGCATTTTGACATATTCTTTTATCTTCTGCCCATCAAGAAAGATGGAGCCCGATTCATCATACAGAAACTCTCCATCCTCGTCTGTCGCAATGAAATTACTGATTTTTGCGCCGTCTAAAACTTCAGTAACATTTCCAAAATCGTATGTGATGGTGGATTCTATATAACCCGAAAGCTGTTCCCACTTTTCGAGGGTTTCTTTCATTTGACTTGTGTGGTCAACCTCGATATAGCATCCCTTTTCATAAAGATCCACATCAAAGCAGCCCTGCGAGAGAGCCTCCTCAATAGCCGCTGAGGCTTTGTCGTGACTTAAGAGATTTCGGGTTTCATCATACAGATAGTATCCGCTGTGATCTCTTCGGATTTCTACGATTTTTCCCTTCGGATCCGAATTATCTTTCAAATATTCCACTGTATCAAGATACGAAACAAGTGCTTCACGGCTATAGTCTGTTTCCGGCTTGATTTCCTTTTCTTCAAATGTGACTTCCTCGCCCAAAAACCATCCGGCAAATTTCAGCACCGACTGAGAAGCATGTATCTTTTGTATCTGCCTGAGGTAATCCTGCTCATACTGTATTTCGCTCAGTGAAAATGTGTAAACATTTCCGTCCTTGTCTTTTACCGTAAAATCCGGACATACAGTATCCTTTTTCAGCTCTTCGTTTAACTGTTCCGGTGTGTAATCCGCTGCGTACAGACCGTTCACGAAAAGTCCGGGCATAAATGTGTCTTTAAACTGCCAGCGGACAAATCCATAGCACCCGGCGAGCAAAAGCGTGGGAACGAGAACCAGGACACTCAGTGTTATCCAAATTGCTTTTTTCATAAACTATTTCTCTATATCATTTTCGTCAAATACCTGTTCAATCGGCTGTCCTGCCGGAACCATCGGAAATACCTTGTCATCCGGATCGATAATACATTCAATCAGAGCCGGTCTGTGATTCTCAATGGCCCTTTTGACGGTTTCGTATACCTCTTCTTTTTGGGTGACACGGTAAGCATCACATCCAAGTCCCTCTGCAACCTTGCAGTAATCTACCTTGTCTTTGAGAACTGTCTGTGAATATCTGTGATCATAAAAAAGTGTCTGCCACTGTCTTACCATACCGAGCACAGAGTTATTGATGACAACCTGAATAATCGGAATATCGTAACGGCTCGCTGTGGCAAGCTCATTCATATTCATACGGAAACAGCCGTCACCTGCAATGTTAATCACTGTTTTATCAGGATTTCCGACTGCAGCACCGATACAGGCACCAAGTCCGTAACCCATGGTTCCGAGTCCTCCGGAACTTAAGAAGGTACGCGGCTTTGTATAGTGATAATACTGTGCGGCCCACATCTGGTGCTGACCTACATCTGTCGTGATAACTGCATTTCCCTCTGTTGCCTTGTCAATTTGTTCTATGATGTAAGGACAGGTAAGGACATCCTTGTTATATCCGAGCGGGTATTTTTCTTTTAATTCTAAAATACGCTCTCTCCACTGCGGATGTGACTTCTGTGTTAATTTTTCATTAATGGCATCAATTGCATCCTTGAGGTCTCCTATCACGGAAGCATCCGTGCGGATATTTTTATCAATCTCAGCAGCATCGATATCGATATGAACAATTTTAGCTCCGGAAGCGAAGGTTTGCGGATTTCCGATTACGCGGTCAGAAAAACGCGCGCCCAGAGCGATAAGAAGGTCACATTCTGACACTCCGAGGTTTGAAGCTTTGGTTCCGTGCATACCAATCATACCGGTATACATATCATCATAGCCGTCAAAGGCTCCTTTTCCCATAAGCGTGTCACAAACCGGGCAGTCCAGTTTGCGGGCAAGCTCAGCTATCTGACGGGAAGCTCCTGACAGAATCACACCACCACCGATATACATATAAGGCTTCTTCGCCTGTTCCATCAGCGATACAACCCGGTCAATATCTTCCTCTGTAAAATGATTTATGTATTCCGGCTCCTGTGCCGGCTGAAATGTATATTCACAGGTATTTGCCGTCACATCCTTCGTGATATCGACAAGAACCGGTCCCGGTCTTCCGCTTTTTGCAATTTTGAAGGCTTTGCGGATGGTCGATGCAAGCTCATTGATATCTTTTACGATATAACCGTGCTTTGTGATTGGCATGGTTACACCGGCGATATCCACCTCCTGAAAAGAATCCTTTCCAAGTGCCGGAAGATTTACATTTGCCGTAATTGCGACCACCGGAATACTGTCCATATAAGCCGTTGCGATACCGGTAACAAGGTTCGTCGCTCCCGGACCGCTGGTTGCCATGCAGACACCGACTCTTCCGGTCGATCTTGCATAGCCGTCGGCTGCATGTGCTGCGCCCTGCTCATGGGATGTCAGGACATGTTTGATTTCCTCCGAATGTTTATAAAGGGCATCATATATATTTAAGATAGTTCCGCCCGGATAACCGAAAACGGTATCCACACCTTGCTCTTTTAAGCATTCTATAACGATTTCCGCTCCTGTAAGCTGCATAATAGATTACCTCCGAATAATTCTTTAGTTTTTCTTTGGAATTTCAAGGATGGCTCCGCGATTACCGCTTGTAACCATCTCTCTGTATCTTGAAAGATAACCGGATGTCACTTTCGGCTCTCTCGGTGTCCATTCCGCTCTTCTTGTTTCTAATTCCTCGTCGGAAACATCGAGATTCAGTGTCATTTCCGGAATATTAATCTTGATGATATCCCCTTCACGTACAAGGGCAATCGGTCCTCCGACGGCTGCTTCCGGAGAAACATGTCCGATGGAAGCACCTCTGGATGCTCCTGAGAAACGACCGTCTGTAATCAGTGCCACACTTGAACCAAGTCCCATACCGGCAATTGCAGAGGTCGGATTAAGCATTTCTCTCATACCCGGTCCACCCTTTGGTCCTTCGTAGCGGATTACAACTACATCACCTGCAACAATTTTTCCGCCTGTTATGGCTGCAATGGCATCTTCTTCACAGTCGAAGACTCTCGCAGGTCCTTCATGTACCATCATTTCCTCTACCACTGCGGAGCGTTTTACCACACTTCCGTCCGGGGCAAGGTTACCTTTCAGTACGGCAAGACCGCCTGTTTTACTATATGGATTGGAAAGAGGACGAATCACCTCTTCGTCTCTGTTTACTGCATTTTTAATGCATTCACCGATTGTCTTTCCGGAGACGGTCATACAATCGAGATTTAAAAGCTTAAGCTCTGCAAGCTCATTCATGACCGCATATACTCCGCCGGCCTCATTCAGGTCTTCCATATAGGTAGGACCCGCCGGTGCAAGATGGCAGAGGTTTGGTGTTTTTTCACTGATTTCATTTGCAAATGCAATATCAAAATCAAAACCAATCTCATGCGCGATTGCCGGAAGATGAAGCATGCTGTTGGTGGAACAGCCGAGTGCCATATCGACAGTCAGTGCATTTAGGATGGCATCCTTTGTCATAATATCTCTCGGACGTATATCTTTTTTAAGGAGCTCCATAACCGCCATACCTGCATGCTTGGCAAGCTTGATTCTCTCTGAATACACGGCCGGAATCGTTCCGTTGCCCGCAAGCCCCATTCCGAGTGCTTCCGTCAGGCAGTTCATGGAGTTTGCCGTGTACATTCCGGAACAGGAACCACAGGTCGGGCAGACCTTCTCCTCAAACTCACGTACCTCTTCTTCTGTCATTGTGCCGGCTGCATGAGCACCGACTGCCTCGAACATGGAAGAAAGACTGCGTTTTTTACCGTGAACATGACCTGCAAGCATCGGTCCTCCTGATACAAATACGGTCGGCACATTCACTCTGGCCGCTGCCATGAGGAGTCCGGGTACATTTTTGTCACAGTTCGGAACCATAACGAGTGCATCAAACTGATGTGCAAGTGCCATACATTCTGTGGAATCCGCAATCAAATCCCTGGTCACAAGAGAATATTTCATTCCCACATGCCCCATTGCGATACCGTCACAGACTGCGATTGCCGGAAATACTACCGGAACACCTCCCGCCTGTGCAACACCGAGCTTTACGGCATCCACAATTTTATCCAGATTCATGTGTCCCGGTACAATTTCATTGTATGAGCTGACAATACCTACAAGCGGTTTGTCCATCTCTTCCGCAGTCATTCCGAGTGCGTTTAACAAAGATCTGTGTGGTGCCTGTTTCATGCCTTTTTTAATATTATCACTTTTCATCTGAATGCCTCCTAAATCAAACTATTTATAAAATTCTCTCACAGATAAGATTTCCCATTTCTGCCGTTCCGACCTGTGTTACCTTCTTCTTTCCTTCGTCATCCTGTGGCATAATGTCAATGGTTCTGTAGCCATCTTTGAGTACGGCGGAAACAGCCTTATCAATCGCATCTGCCTCTTTATCAAGATCAAAGGTGTAACGCAGCATCATGGATGCGCTGAGAATCGTCGCAATCGGATTGGCAATGCCCTTACCGGCAATATCCGGTGCGGAACCGCCGCTCGGCTCATAAAGACCGAATTTGGTATCATTAAGACTTGCAGATGCAAGCATTCCAATGGAGCCTGTCACCATACTTGCCTCATCGGACAAAATATCTCCGAACATATTTTCCGTTAAAATCACATCAAACTGCGCCGGATCCTTTACAAGCTGCATTGCACAGTTATCAACAAGCATATGCTCGAGTGTGACATCCGGATAGCTCTCTGCCACCTCTTCCACGACCTTTCTCCAAAGTCTGGAGGAATCCAGTACATTTGCCTTGTCAACACTTGTTACCTTTTTACGGCGTTTTCTCGCGATATCAAAGCCTTTAATTGCTATTCTGCGAATCTCGCTTTCTGAATATGTAAGAGTATCAACTGCCTTAAGCTCACCGTTTTCTTCCACCGTCTTTCTCTCTCCGAAATAAAGACCGCCGGTAAGCTCTCGCATAATCATCATATCAAAGCCCTTTTCGCTGATTTCAGCCTTGAGCGGACAAGCCGGTGCAAGCTCTTCGTAGAGAATTGCCGGTCTCAAATTTGCAAAAAGATTCAGCGCCTTGCGGATTTTTAAAAGCCCGGCCTCCGGACGCTTTTCCGGCGGAAGCTTATACCACGGCGAAGTCTGTGTATTTCCGCCGATTGAGCCCATTAAAACCGCATCTGCAGCCTTGGCCGTTGCAATCGCTTCCTCTGTCAGTGGCTCACCGTACACATCTATGGATGCGCCTCCCATTAATATATCTTCAAAATTAATGTCATGTCCGTAAACAGAAGCTACCTTTTCAAGCACTTTTTTAGCCTCTGACACAACCTCCGGACCGATTCCGTCTCCCGGAATACAAACAACATTCATATTCATACTAAACTCCTCCTAGTTTTGATTTTCACTATGCTTTAGTTTACATGAAAAGCATGCTGTTATCAATCTTTTTTATATCAAAACCCCATATTATAACTTTTCTGTATAGAGGTCATGCTCAAGGGTTATCTTGTCCGGCAAGATAATTGATAAACTGCTGCGCCGTGCGTCCGGAAATACCTCCGTGAGCCAGTTCCCAGGCGTTTGCCTTAAGATTCAGTTCCTTCTCCTCCATAGCAATACCGTTTCGTTTTGCAAGCTCATTTACAATTGCAAAATACTCCTTTTGCGTCGGTTTTGAATAATTGATGGTCACACCGAAACGATGAACAAGAGAGAGCTTTTCCTCCATGGTGTCCGAGCGGTGCAAATCATTGGTATGCTCCATGTCATTTCGGTCATTCCAGCTTTCCTTTATCAGATGTCTCCGGTTTGACGTAGCATAAATCAGAATATTGTCAGGCTTTGTCTCAACACCGCCCTCAATAACCGCTTTGAGGAACTTATATTCAATCTCAAACTCCTCAAAGGAAAGATCGTCCATATAAATGATAAATTTATAGTTCCGGTTTTTAATCTGTGAAATCACAGAGGAAAGGTCCTTAAACTGATGCTTGTAAATTTCAATCATGCGAAGTCCCCTGTCATAGTATTCGTTGACAATCGCCTTGATACTTGTCGATTTTCCCGTTCCGCTGTCGCCAAATAAAAGGACATTGTTCGCCTTTTTCCCGGAAACAAAAGCTTCGGTATTATCAACCAGCTTTTTCTTCTGCACCTCATATCCAACCAGATCATCAAGCATAACCTTGTCCATATTGTTAATCGGGCGGAATAAAACCTCATTCCCCGTCTGTTTTTCATCCAGACGAAAAGCCTTATTCAGACCGAACATTCCGACTCCGTAATCTCTGTAAAATCCGGTTACTGCATCAAAAAACTGCTGTTCATCCGTGGTCTGCTCCAGCTTTTCACTCAGCGTCTGCACCTTTTCGCTCACATTTTTATTGTACATAAACTCTTTTTTGCCGATAGCCTGATAGTTCGATAAAATTGTAAAGCAGTCGATGCCGAGGCATTCTTCTATTTCCGAAAAATCAAAGAAAAAGAGATTGCGAAAAACACGAAAATCGTTCTTTGCAAACTCATTGACTGTACCATGATTGGCTCCGACCTTCTCACACGTAATACTGAACGGATTTTCATTGGTAATCAGAAGGAACGAAAGATAATTGTGCCACAGATTTTTATCAAAACCATAATCTGTGGCTACTTCAAGGATTCTTTTTAACTGCGTATAGATATCCCGGATAAGCCGGGCATCATCAGACGTTTTCTCCTCAAAACGCCTGAAAATTTCGCCCAGTTGTACCAGAATTGTATCTTCACTCATATTTCCGTATAGAATTAATTTAGAAATTTCTTTGTACATAATTATCTGATTTCCTCACCCGGTTTTTTCTTTTTCTTTTTATCCTCATACATGCGCTCGTCGGCTTCCTTCATGAGAGCGGCAAAATCGTAGCCTTTGCTTCCGTATACGACTCCGACCGCAATGACACATTCAATGCCGTCCTCAAGCGTATTTAAGCGCGCAAGCTCTTTCTCCCAGCGGTCCTTTAATTCCGCTACATCTTCCTCGGTCACATTGCATGCAATCATAAGGAACTCGTCACCGCCCATTCGATAACCGTGTACCGTGCTGCTTGTGACTTTCCGAATACTGTCGGCACCTTTGATAATCAGTTTATCGCCGGCTTCGTGACCATAGGTATCATTCATCTTCTTTAAGTTGTTGACATCAAAGTTAAAAATACCGATGGAATCCATATCCTGATATTTTGATTCCAGCATGGAAAGATATTTTCCTTTATTGAACATTCCGGTCAATCCGTCATGCTCGCTGTCATAAATCAGTTTTTCGCGCATCATACTGTTTTCAATGTACAGACGAATCACTGAAAGAAGTGTTTCCTCTCCCATGGATTCTTTATCCATTTTCAGATTATCAACAAAGAAAAGTGCGTATTTCTGCTCGGAAACGCCTCCGCTACAAAGAGAATAGAGTTTCTTTTCTTCACCGATTCCGGCAAGGGAAAGTGCCTCGCAAAGCGTCTTAGGAAAATCATTTGTAGCAAGCTGTTCACCGCCTGTGCGCGAAAATACCGACATCAACTCCTCATCCACAGCGATACGTGCGTTGTTGTATTTTTTGGTCTGCTTATTGTATGTAATCATCTCAATGTGAGCATCCCTGAGAAGTAAAAAGAACATTTCGTCCGTTTTGAAATACTCTGCCAGCATCGGAAGCAGCTCATAATAGGTGCTTGAGAGTCTTTCAAGGATTGCTGTCTGAAAGCCTGCAAGTTTTTTGAAAAAGGACATATACTTAGTCACGTCACGGTTCAGCTTCATATACTCCGTGATATCCGTAAGATGATGCAGTACATATGTCCTATCGTCTGCAATACGGGTAGTTTCCACCTTATAGAAATTGTGGGTGTCAAGGTCAATCGTCTCCCACTCCGTCACCTTATCATTCTCCGTGATTACCGGACAGTCAGTCAGCCAGAAAAAGGTTTCCTCTGCAGGCTCTCCGACCGGATTTTTCCCATATACGCGTTCAAAAAAGCTGTCGGCATATACAATTTTTCCGCTTTCTTCATCTACAGCAATCGTGGCTCCGATTCTGTCTGTCAAAAAATTGAGAATCTGTTCTTTCAGTGCCATTGCAGTAACCTCCTACTCAATCGTTAAAATACTGGAAAAGCCTGTCATTTCAAAAACTTCCATCACTACTTCATTTACGTTTTTTACAACCATTTTACCGCCCGCACGGTTCATAATCTTCTGCGCCTGCAAAATCACACGAAGACCTGAGCTGGCTACATATCCGCAATTTGCCATATCAATTTCCAACTCTTTTACGTCTGCGGAAATTTCCTTTTCAATAAAGCTTCCGAATTCCGGTGCAGCAGTCGTATCAAGACGGCCGTCAAGCTCTATCCATTTTTTGTTACCTTCCGTTTTTACATTGATTTTCATAATTCTTCCTCCGATTCTTCATCCCATGTCTTAATTAACGTCAGTTGATTTTTTAAGTCTGTATACTGATATTCCACCCGGTCCATGCTCTGTTTTACCATCCAGATTCCGAGCCCTCCGATTTGCCTGTCTTCTGCGGAAAGTGTAATATCGGGGTCCTCCTTCTCAAGCGGATTAAACTGTGCTCCCGAGTCCGTAATATTTAATTTCAGTTCCTTCCTGTGTTTCTCCGGCTGCGAAAGGGAAAAATCAAGTACACACTCTCCACCCTTCTGCGGATATGCATAATTAGCAATATTTACAAAAATCTCTTCCACTGAGATGCAAATCTGTGTAATCAGCTTTAACGGACACCCTGCTTCTTCCAGATTGGTTTCAAGAAACGAGAGAACCTCGTCAAGTCTGTCAAGGTCTGCATTCACTTTTAACTGTCTGTTCCTTTGCTCCATAATTTCACCTTTTTTATAGCTTTTGAATATACTCCAGTGACTTTTCTGCTGCATCAAGAGACTTGATTTCTACCAGAACGCTCGCCTTTGGAAAATAAGTCTCATAGTTTTTCTTAAAAAGCTGCCAGTCTATTCTGCCTTCACCGATACATAAGTGCAGATCATTTACCAAATCGTTATCATTGATATGCAGATGTTTGACATACGGTGCAAGCGATGCAGCCCATGAATCAATTTGTTTCTCATCTCCAAAGGCATGCGCATGTGCATAGTCAAAGCACACACCAAAATTCGGATATGTACAAAGACGCTGTGCCAACTGTGTCAGAAGTTCATACGACATATCAAACATGTTCTCCATATAGATATTTATGTCCTTATATTTTTCAAGCTTCTGTTTCCAGTAGGAAGCATTGCGTTCAATCCAGTTTTTACAATAGTAATCCACCTGGAAATTCGGCATATAATTGGTGTGAAAAATCACAGCCTTTACGCCGATACTTCTGGCTGCGGAAAGGCTCTGTTCCACCCGGTAGTCCGAAACCTCAACGATTTTCGGGTCATCCGAAAACACGGTGACATCCAGAAATGCTCCGTGAAGGTGACAGCCGTCCGGAAGCCGTTTTTCGGATTTGTACATTTCGATTCTCTCCCGGACCCTATCTTGATCATCCGCAAACTCAGGCAAATAGAAATCATTATACTCAAAAGAACATCCGTACTTTTGAGCAATCTCTATGCTTCTTTCAAGATTCTCCGGATCCGGAATCATTAACAAACGCTCTATTTTCATTCAGTCCCTCTCTTTACCGATACTACAGAATAAACAAAAACGCCCTTTGATTTTCCTTTTAAAGGAATTTCTCCGATTTCTTCCACTTCTATGCGGTCCTTAACGCGCTCGTAGATGGTGTCGCTGATTAATACCTGACCCTTCTTGGCATTTGCCTCAAGTCGCGCTGCTGTATTGACGGTATCTCCGATTGCTGTGTAATCCATTCTGAATTCACAGCCGACATTTCCCACAACTGCCGGTCCGCAGTTAACACCTACACCAAAGCCTACCGTCCTTCCGAATTTCTCCAGAAGTTCTTTCTCCAGTGCAATACCGCCTTCTACAATATCCATTGCAGCACATACTGCCTTAAATTCGTAATCCTCCAAATCAAACGGTGAATTAAAGACTGCCATCGTCGCATCTCCCACGAATTTATCCAACGTTCCTTTATTTTTAAATATGGCATTCGTCGTGAGATTCAAATAACGATTCAGTATGGCAACCACCTCTTCCGGTGTAAGCACCTCAGACATCGTCGTAAATCCCCTGATATCGACAAACAGCACTGCAATATCCCTGTTTTCGCCGCCAAGCTTGATTTTGAAATCGCCTTTCTTTGCAATTTCCTCCACAACCTCAGGCGCAACGTATTTCTTGAACGCTGCAATGACCTTCCTCTGTCTGATTTTTTCGGCTATATAACCGAGTATCAGGCAATAAAGATAAGAAATTACAAGCACGAGAGGCAGATACAGTAAGTGGACACTGTAATGCTTTTCGTTTAAGAAGGTACACACCCCTGTATAACAGATAACACCGGCAAAAAGCACCGCAGTCGATAACCATATTTTTCTTTTCTTAAAAATCAGATGCACCACTGCTCCGATCAAGGCGGTCAAAAGTGCGGTTATATACGGATTGGCATTTACGGAAAAGCGGTTTTGGAACAGTGACTGTAAGATATTGGCATGAATTTCTACTCCGTACATCTGTGCATTTCCGCCGTTCGGAACCTGAAAATTATCCTGCATTCCAGTCGCATATGCTCCGACTAACACGATACTTCCCGCAAAAGCAGCCGGGTCAATCTTTCCGTTTAAAACATCGACAAAGGAAAGACATTCATAATCTCCTGGCTTTCCGGAATAATTAATCAGAGTTTTTCCATATTTGTCAGTCGAAATCGGCAAAGCCGTATTTCCTGTTTTTTCGCAATAAACCGAATAGATACTTTGAGAAAACATCTCATAGCTGTATTCCTGAAATGTTTCCCGAATCTTAATACGGCGTACAACGCCGTCGCTGTCCTGTGAAACATTCGTAAATCCCTGCCCGGTCACAGACGCAAGCTGTGAAAACGGCATCAGATAATTATCAATCGGAAATTCACGAAGACCGTCCTCATTGATTTCGCTTTTTCCTTTGTATATAAACTGAGATGCCACAATTACATTTCCCGACTCACTGCAGGCATCGGCGAATGCTGTATCGCCCGCCTCGTCCACCTGTCCGGAAAACAGAATATCAAAGCCGATGACCGCAGGCTTTTTATCCTGTTCGGAATTTAACTGTGCAAGCAAATCCGCATATATCTGTCTCGACCATGTGTTAATCGGTCCGAGCTCATCAAGTGTACGCTCATCAATTCCTATAATTTTAATCTTATGGTCAATGCCCCTCGGTTTCTGATATACAGCATCCTTGAGCATATAATCAAGGGAAGAAAGTGCGTTGGTTATTGTAAGCAGAAAGATGAGTAAAAAAACAATACCCGCTTCTGCAATATCACGTATCCACTGTTTCTTTTCCATATTGCCCCCTGTACATTTATTTACGGCTCAGACAAAGCATGGTAATATCATCTGCCTGACTGACTCCATTTGCAAAAATATCTACTTCCTCATATAAGCGACGCATAAATGAATCCGATCTGTCTATCCGGTTGCTGCAACGGTTCAGGGTATTTTCTAGGCGTTCTTCGCCAAACAGTTCGTTTTGTGCATTTAACGCCTCCGTGACTCCGTCAGTATACAGATAAATGACATCTCCTTTTTCAAGCATAATACTCTGCACCTGATAAGGAACATCCTCCATCATACCGAGAACCAGGTTTGCTTTCGGTTTCATCATGGTAAAGTCTTCTCCTCCCTTCATAAGGAACGGAGGATTGTGACCTGCATTGATAAACTTCAGCTCGTTAGTTTCAAGATTGAGTACACAGATAAATGCCGTTACAAACATTCCCTCTTCATTTTTATAACAGAGCTGATTGTTTACACGGAAGGCAACCTCATCCAGATTGAGCCCTACAGATGCATAGTTTTTGATATGTATCTTTGCCATGCTCATAAAAAGTGCTGCCGGTACGCCTTTCCCCGAAACGTCTGCAATAACGAAGCACAACTGCTTTTCGTCAATCATAAAGATATCATAAAAATCTCCGCCGACTTCCTTCGCCGGACGCATATCTGCCGTCACGTAAATATCCTTTAAGCGGTTAAACTCCGTAAAGTCATTCTCCAGACAGCCGACCTGAATTTTCGTCGCAATGGCAAGTTCTGATTTAATGCGCTCCTGGTCTGCCACAAGCTTCTCAGTCTTGCGATACAGCATGTTCATAAACATTCCGTATATCTTCCTGTTACGGTCCGCAATCTCAAAAAACAGCGGTTTTGAAATATTGGCACAGACCACATGATCCGTCGCACGAACCGTCGCTCCACGTCTGTCATCATTAATCAGACCGAGTTCTCCGATAAAATCACCTTTTCCGAGTTTGTTTACACATTCGCCGCGGTCGTTCAGCACATCCGTATGTCCTTCAGTAATGATATACATTCCATCTTCGCATTCAGCTCCGAGCGTAACAATATCCTCTCCGGCCTCAAAAACTACCTCCTGCATCGCTTCCAGCAAGAGTCTTGTGCTTTCGGAAATTTCTCCTTCAGCTTTAATGCGGAAGAAATCCTGCACGGTCGAAATGGTTCTCAATAGCTCCACATTCATCTGTTATTCCTCACTCTGACCTTTCCAGTTAATGGAAATATTTTGGGTTATTGCCGTTGAAAAATCAAAATCCCAGTTTCCCGCCGCCTCCGGACTGAGGACAGGCTGTGATGCACATCCACCGGCCGATACGCTCTGCGTTGCAAATGTCTGTCCGTTGTACATAAAGGTAACCGTATATGTCACGGTGGTACCGGAAGCTGCCGGCGGTGTTTCTGATTTATTTTCACCTTCCGGCGAAGCTGCAGAATCGTCAGTGGACGGCTCTGTCTCCGAAGCCGCCTTCTCGTCCTCGTCCGGATTCTGACTGTCATCTTCGCTTTCTTTTTGCTCCGGCTCATCCTGTTTCTTATCCGTTTCCGACTCTGCGCCGGACTTGCTCTTTTCTTTTGCGGAAGTAATCATGGAATTGAGGTCATCCACGGAGACTGGCAGAGAAAGACCTTCTTTCACAAGTCCGACCAGTGTTTCGAGAGCCCTGACAGAAAGCTCCTCATATTTGATATCCGTAATTCCCTCCAGATAATTCGTATTCGTATCATCTTCAAAAATAACGGTCTCTTTTCCAACTTCAATCATACGCGGATCTGCTTTCGTGCCATCCTTGTAGACGAGCTGTGTCTGAACCTTTCCGTCAAACACGGAAACCTTGGTGAAAAGAGTGCCCTCTTCATCATAATAAATGGCTACGCGGAACGTTGTACCACGCACAGACATTGATGAATTTTGCGTATGTACTTCATAGGAGGCATCCTCCGAAAGCGGCGAACGGATTTCGTTCACAATCGCTCCTTCTATCAGATTGATGGAGGTTTCCGAATCAGCAGCATTTCCCTTTGCCTGTAATGAAAAACGGGTATTTTCTTCCACGTATACATATTTATCTTCATCCAGCTTCAGTGTCATAAGCCCTTCTTTCAGCCAGACTTCATCCCCCGAAGCGAGCACCATATTCGGATAAATCTCAATTTCTCCGGTATCCTCACGGGTCACTGTCGCCGTTCCGTCCAGTTCGTAAATCTTAACCACACGGTAAGATTCTTCTCGACTCATTAAAAATATGACAATTCCTGCTATTATGGCTACAACAGCAATTATCACACCGATGATTATTATCTTCTTTGATTGTTTCGGATTCTTTTCCACTTGCGGCCTCCTCTATCACTGTGCACTCTGAAGTGTGTATTGTCCGTCACCGGAGACATAAAAATCATTTCCGCCGACATAATCGGTGGCATCTCCGGAAACCTTCCATGTTCCGCTGCCAAGCGTATATTTGGTGTCTTTGTAAAGCGTAATGCTCTTACCGCCCGGTACCGTTCCGTCTTTTCGCCATGAAGGCATCAGATAAAACGTCACAGTGCGCACATTGCCTGCCAAATCTTCCGCTTTTAGTGTATATTTCACCTTTTCATCTGTTGAGACCACTTCCACTGTTGCCTTATTATCCGTAATCGTCAAATCTCCCCCGTTTAAAGTGACACGGCTCAGATTGTCATCCGTAACTGAAACAGAAAGGCTGTTTTTATAATATGTCTTTTTATCCTCAACCGTCTTGATTGCCGGCTTATCCTTATCTATCTTGATTTCTGACAGTGCAGCCTTTTCCGTGATTTGTCCCGTGTTGTTATTTTGCAGGTAAACCATCGGTTTTCCGGCTGACTTTGTGTATGTAACCGTCGATGTGAAATCATCGGACAATGACTTTGCGATGGAATAGCCACTCTTTGGCACCACCTTGACATTTGAGGTATAGAAACCGTTCTTTCCCTCTGTTCCTGAAAGTGTATAAAATTTTCCTGTAGGCGCAGCCAGACTCGCTGCCTTTTTGACCGTAATCTTTCCCGTAATATCTTTGGATGCGTAAGCAGTTCCTTCGCCCGTACAATACTGAAGTGTTAATACACCGTTATGTGTACCGGCAGAAAGTCCTTTTTTCAGTTCTGCATTAAATGTAAGGGATTCTCCTGCTGCAAGTGTAAACTGCGAAGATGAGTTCACGATGCTTCCTCCTGCAGTCACCTTAAGCATGGTGTCCCACTCATTCTTCGGAACAACTTTTAATTTAACATCCGCCATTCCGTTATTAGTCACAACAAACGTTTTTGATTCCGTTGTCCGGTATCCGATTGTCTTCTGGCTGAAGGAAAGAGCCGATTTCTCTACCCCAACAGAATAAATACTGCCGAGTGTCTTATTACTGATTGCCGTTGCAGGAAGCGGATATTTGATACCGTCCTTCCAGACAGAAAGACCGGAGATTCCGGAGGTTGTTATCTTCGTAGCATCATTTACAAGGAGCTTTACAACATCCGAAGCAGTCGTTTCCGAAAAGACAAGCTTGTCAGTTACACGTATCTGCGTCCCAATGCTGTCAAGCTCGGAAAATGCATGTGAATTCATGTATAATGTTCCGCAGAAAATCTCGCCCATAAGGATAAATGCGCCGCTTCCGGCCTCCGAAATATCAAGCTCGCCGTAAGAAGAGCCCGCTCCTGCCTGTAACATTCCCTGATTATTGACAGAAAGCCTGGTCACAGTTCCGTTGTTATTGAGCTTTCCTGCCTTTAAATCCAGTGCCGATGTGATGGTTCCCGCATTCTCAATACTTGCGTACTGGGTCGTCATTGTAATTGTTCCGTTCATGACCGCACTCGCCGGAATCACCAGTTGTTTCTGCATGTTACTCAACAATTCAAAGCTGACCGGATTATTCACGACCAGATTCTCTGCAAATCGCAGTGTTCCGCCGCTTGATACAACATATCCGTCTGTATCACTGTCTTCCGTCAGAGTATAATCTCCCGAAATATTCAATGCGGATACATCCAGAGGTGCTGTCTGCAGGCAGAAAATACATATCATTATCAATGCCGTTAAACTCTTTAACCTTTTTTTCATCATATCCTCCTTTTACACAACCTTAATATTAAAATTTTACCTTAATGTACAAAGTCATGTCAACTTTTCTTGCAATAAAATATTATTATGTGATACTCTTTTTGTATGAAAGCAAAAAAAATTATCTCTTACTTTATTTTATTTCTAATATTAATATCAGCAGAACTGCTTCTTTTGACGGGAGCCGCCATGCTTCCAAAGGACAGCATCCGTGAAAACGTCCTTTCCTCGGCAGAATATCTGAACCGGAAAGCTCCGTTTTTCCGTTTGGTACAAAGTGATGCTTCTTCACGGATTGACCGTCATGCAGATGCCATTTTAGTCAATCTTGCATGGTCCTGTGATGCCGAAAAGCCTCTTGCTTCTGCTCTTCGCAGCAGCTACTATTATGATGCCCTCGCCAACGAAAATGTAAATCTTCTGCACGCAGTACAGCAGGATTCTGAGCCTACCTATGACTACATGCGTTATTGGCATGGAAGCCTTGTCATCCTGCGTCCGCTTCTTGTGTTTTTTACACTTCCTCAGATTTATGTACTCGGAGGCATTGTTCTTGCTGTCTTATTTCTTTTTGCTGCTGTCAGCATTTTACGGGCTTACGGGAAAATGCCGTTTTTCGGCTTTTTACTTGCTGCCAGCCTTTGTTCTCTGTGGTATGTACCTTTCTCACTTGAATATATGCCCGTATTTCTCATAAGCTTTGCAGCCGTTCCGGTAACCATTGCCGTACAGCGGCGGAATCCTTCCTGGCTCGGAATACTGTTTTTCATCCTCGGAAGTCTGACTGCATATACAGACTTTCTTACGACCGAAACACTGACCTGCCTTCTTCCGCTGAGTCTTGTTCTGCTGAAGGATTGCAAAAAACCATTCTCCCGCGCACTGAGCAGCGCACTTTTGTGGCTGACGGCCTACAGTGCAACGTGGAGCACCAAGTGGATTTTGTACTCTGTCAATTTCCGTGAAAACGGAATCTCCGATGCCCTGGCTCAGACAGCCTATCGCACCGGCGGTGAAGCTGTCAGTGGCGGAATTGTATCTCAGATATCCGGAGCACTGATTCGCAATCTCAGATGTCTGTTTCCATTTTCCTTATGCGGCGATTCCGCGGGAATGCTCATGCCTATTCTCACTCTTGTGCTTTGTGCAATGGTGTTCTGGGTCATCCGCAAACAAAACGGACTTTCATCCGTGGTTTTCGTATATTTCTTCATCGGGCTGGTGCCTTATATCCGATATGCACTCCTGTCCAATCACGCATATATTCACTACTTTTTCACCTTCCGTGCACAGTTCTCTTCTGTATTTTGTCTGTTTCTGATATTCACTCTCGGCACGGACTACGAATTTCTGAAAAAAGAATTCAAAAAAATAAAATGTAAAAAATAATGGAGTATCTAAAAAAGACACTCCATTTCTTTCATATTATTCCGCATCCGGCTTTTCAACCTGCGCAATAGCAGATTTGTTCATAGGAATACGACAGTTCTTATTATTACCGAACTCAACGATAACCATATTCTGCTCATCATCAATGTCAATAACCATACCATAGAAACCACTGTTCGTAAGAACACTGTCACCTACAGCCAGAGAAGCATACATGGCATTCAGTCTCTTCTGCTCTTTTTTCTGCGGACGTGAAAAACAGAAATAAAAGAACAAAATGAAGAATACGACATATCCTACAAGCATAAGTCCTGATCCTGCTCCTCCTGTTGCAGTATCTGATGTTAATAAAATTCCCATATTAAAACCTCCGTATATTTCATTTTTTCATACTAGTAGATATCATACACAAATTATGGAAGTTGTGCAAGTAAAACCTTTATAAACTGTTTCCGTAAAATATTTCAGCCTTTTATTCGCCGGTCGCCATACTCTCAAGCATTTCTTTTTTATAAGAAGCAAATCGTCCCTCATCAAGTGCCTGTCTTATCTCTTCCATCATATGATTATAGAAATACAGGTTATGAAGTACACACAATCTCATGCCGAGCATTTCCTTTGCTTTGAGCAGATGACGGATATAAGCACGGCTGTATCGTCTGCAGGCAGGACAGTTGCAGCCCTCCTCAACCGGGCGTGTATCAAGCTCATACTTTGCATTAAACAGATTGATTTTGCCATGCTTTGTGTAGAGATGCCCGTGTCTGCCGTTTCTGGAAGGATAAACACAGTCAAAGAAATCCACTCCCCTGTCCACGGCTTCAAGAATATTCGCCGGAGTGCCTACACCCATCAGATATCTCGGCTTCTCCGTCGGAAGAAACGGTGTTGTTTCCTCAATTACATAATACATCTCTTCATGAGATTCGCCGACCGCCAGACCTCCGAGCGCGTATCCCTGTAAATCCAGTTCTGAAATACGCTTTGCATGTTCCACGCGGATATCCTTATAGACAGCTCCCTGATTGATACCGAACAGCCATTGCTGCTTATTGATGGTATCCTCAAGCGTATTGAGACGGTTCATTTCCGCCTTACAACGCTCAAGCCATCTGGTGGTTCTGTCTACGGAATTCTTTACATAATTATAATCTGCCTTACTTGGCGGACATTCATCAAATGCCATTGCAATCGTCGATGCAAGATGCGACTGAATCTGCATGCTTTCCTCCGGTCCCATGAAAATTTTCCGGCCGTCAATGTGAGATCGGAAATATACGCCTTCCTCCTTGATTTTGCGAAGTCCTGCCAGAGAAAATACCTGAAATCCGCCGGAATCCGTCAAAATCGGTTTGTCCCATACCATAAATTTGTGGAGTCCTCCCAGCTTGTGAACAACCTCATCTCCCGGTCTCACATGTAGATGATAGGTGTTTGAGAGCTGAATCTGCGTTCCGATTGCCTCCAAATCCTCTGTTCCGACTGCTCCCTTAATCGCTGCAATCGTTCCTACATTCATAAATACCGGTGTCTGTACCACACCGTGCGGAGTCGTGCAGACTCCTCGTCTTGCATTTCCTTCCTGTTTTATTATCTCAAACATATGTTATCCTCATTTCATTCTGTTATTATTCATTTACCTGCGCCGTAAACTCTTCCAGTGTCAGGTCATTATCATAGATATATTTTGCCGCTGTTTTTCCGACATAGCGGAAATGCCACGGTTCAAACGTAATACCCGTCACATCTTCCTTTCCCTTCGGATATCTCAGGATAAATCCATACTCATGGCTGTGGGACGCAAGCCACCTTCCGGCCTCCGTATCCGCGAACCCCTCTGTCAGTGTGGAATAGGTGTTTGACGTGATATCCAGTGCCAGTCCCACCTGATGTTCGGAAGCCCCCGGAATCGTGACTGCCTGCGCCGTCGTCCGATAAGCCTCCAGATAGGACATTTTTTGTTTCATATAAGCCTTTACCTTCCGGTTGAACAAATAAATCTGTCTTTCATAGTCTCTGTATGGCGAACGTATCACAAGGGCTATCCCATCTGCCTGAGCATCCTTCATCATCTGCTGAAGCTCCGGAATAATGCGTTCATCGCACTTCATGCTCCCCTTGATTGTCGCAAGGGTAAACTCATAGTCCTCCGGAATCGGATGCTGCTTGTTAATCAGTATAATTTTCCAGTCTTCTTTATCGAACGCTGTAATATCGGGAGCCTTTTCCCTGCTCATCTGCTCATTGTCGTTGATATTTGAGGAATCATATTCCATGACATCCTCAAGTGTGTACATTTCTTCGTTCTGCATGTCTGCATGTTCAAGAAGCTCCTCATCCTGCGCATTTGCTTCTGAAAAAACATCTTCTTCCGTATCTGCCATGGCGGACAGCTTCTCATATATAAAACTGTTACTTATCATAAATACCAGACACACAAACAGCATGCAAAGTATTTTGCGTATCTTAAATCGTTTTTTCATCCTTCGTCCATCCCGTCTGTCGCAAGCAAAAATACATATAAATCATATCATAAGAAAATACGCTTTGCAAACATAACCCGCTTGACGTATAATAAAAATGTTTATTTTCAAAAATAAAATTTTTTACATAATCAGGAGGTATATTATGGCTGGTTCCTCATTAGGAAAATACTTCACCATACAGACATTCGGCGAATCACACGGGGAAGGCATCGGTGTGGTTGTGGACGGCTGTCCGGCCGGTCTTTCACTGAACGCGGCGGATATTCAGAAATATCTCAATCGCCGCAAGCCGGGACAGACGAAATTTGCAACACCTCGCAGTGAGGCTGATGAGGTTGAGATTTTATCCGGGGTCTTCGAGGGTAAAACAACCGGAACACCAATCGCACTTCTCGTCCGCAATACATCACAGCGTTCCGGTGACTATTCGGAAATTGCATCCTATTACAGACCCGGACATGCGGATTATACTTTTGATGAAAAATACGGTTTTCGTGACTATCGAGGCGGCGGACGTTCTTCGGGACGCGAAACCATCGGCCGTGTGGCGGCCGGAGCCATTGCGCTGAAACTTTTAAAAGAGCTCGGAATCGAAGTCTGTGCCTACACAAAATCCATCGGTCCCGTTTCTATTGACTATAACAGGTTTGATGCCGGCTCTGTTTTAACGACACCGACTGCCATGCCTGACACTAAAGCCTCCGCGGAAGCTGAAAAATATCTGGAGCAATGCATGGAAGACCATGACTCTGCCGGCGGCGTTATTGAATGTGTGGCAAAGGGTGTTCCGGCAGGAATCGGCGAACCGGTATTTGACAAACTGGATGCGAATCTTGCAAAGGCAATCCTGTCCATTGGCAGCGTAAAAGCCTTTGAGGTCGGTGACGGCATTTCCGTCTCCTCCGTAAAGGGTTCTGAAAACAACGACTCCTTCGTCATGAAGGACGGCTGCGTAAGTAAGGCAACCAACCACAGCGGAGGTATTCTGGGCGGAATCAGCGACGGAAGCGACATTGTTCTGCGCGCATATATCAAGCCTACACCATCCATCTTCAAGCAACAGGAAACCGTCAACAGAAGCGGTGAAAATATTTCAGTACAGATTAAAGGTCGCCATGACCCGGTAATCGTTCCGCGTGCAGTAGTTGTTGTCGAAGCCATGACAGCTCTTACAATTCTTGATCTAATGATGGAAAATACGACCGCAAGGCTTGAAAACTTAAAGAAAATCTATAACATCAGATAACCCCTGATAAACGATTATGGCGATACCGTCTCCTGTGTCCGGTATCGCCATTTTATTTCTTATTCCACGCGCAGAGCCTGTGTCCCTGCACTGGTATCAAATGCAGCAAACTCTACAATTTCCTCAAGAAGAGTATCATAAATAAACACATTTATCCCATCATGTTCCATGGAATAATTATCGCCGTCCATATACAACGCCGGAAGTATTTCCCCCTCTTCATTCACCTCGTATGCGAGCCTGTATGCATGTCCGTCTCCGATATCTATGTCTTTTGCATAAATATCCGACACCTGTACCCCGTCCGTTACAGGCTTTCCGTCTTTTAACAGCACCAGATAGCACCAATCGCCCTCCGCATCATAGTCGGGTTCTATGCCAAGCTGTGCAAGTGCTTTTTTCTCCCTGTCATTTAAGGTTACGGTCTCCGATTTTTTCAGGGCAAACATGGTTACCCATTCTTTTCCGCAAAGTGTTTCAAAATAAGAAGCCATTTCCGTCAGTGTAAGCTGCTGGCACTTATCTTTTTTGTGATAAAAATACTTCCCGTCTTCATGCCACTGTGCATAAGCTTCATCCGCGCGCTTATCCGCAATCTCATAACGGTCACAAAGATATTCACCCACATACCGGGTAACTTTTTCCGCCTGAAGAATATTGATGTGCGCCTCGCCGTCAAAGACTGTATTCATATTTAAAAAAGGAATCTCCTGTTCCTTCGCATAGTCCTCCACGGAAAGATAAAGCTTCTGACGTTCCGCATGACCGTTCGGGGTTTTTATAAGAATTAAGTCAACTCCCTCATCCCTTGTCAGCGCGATAATTTTATCAAGCCACTCCTTGGCCATATTCCCCATCGGAGCCCTCTCCGTCTGGGTAATTACCTCCTTTGGTGCTGTTTCCCCGTATTCATGCGGAACAACAAACGGCGAATAGCCACGGTAGACATTACGCCGGCTCCAGAAGGAGCTCATAATTTTATGTCTGTCAAGCGTATTCCATGTGTCATGGTACTTGATAAGTTCAAAATAAAATGCTCCCCGCTCTTCCTTCGGCACAGAAGCGCGAATTGCAGAAAGCTTGTTCAGATTCCACGGAAGATCATCCAGATTAATATGAGTTGCCCCTTCCTTTTCGTATTCCTCTCCGTACATCGTAAAAACATCAAGGACAATCGCTTTCGGATTCTGATGCTTTAATGCCTCTTTGATATAATAATAGGAAATCCACATCGGCTGCTCATTGGCCGCGAAATCATAAGAAGTGATTCCGAATTCCTCAAACAAAACATTCGGCGCAATCGCCGCGTACAGCTGACTTGAACCGACAAAAACGAAATCAAGACTGTTTTCAGGCTCCTGATAAAAGCCTTTCACCTTTGCCGTCACATCATATTCCAGTTCTACACGCTTATCCTTCAAAACTTCTGTCACCACAGCAAACAGCAGGGCAAAGATCAGAAGAAAGCTTGTAAAACGCACAAAAACCGTTCTTTTCTTCATCTTCTCTCCTCCTAAAATCCACCGTAAATAAACTGTGCAGCGTCATATCCCGGCCCGTAAATACCGAAGATAAGTATCACAAAAATCGCAATATACAGCACTCCGTAACGGAACATAATTCCCTGCTTTGCAAACTGAACGCGCAGAGATATTTTTGACTGCAGAATTTCAACCACAAGCATGGTAACTGCTCCAAATATAAGCATCCAGACATTCCTGGCATCCAGTCCGAGCAGATAAAGCGACTGATCCCACAAAATCCATGGGTTAAAGGTCGTAAACATGTTTTTTATCATGGCAAAGGACTGTGTCAGATTGGAAGCCCTGAAAAACAGCCACGAAAATGCAATCATCCAAAATGTACACAGCATCTTAAATAATTTATGCGAAAATGCCTCTCTGTCTATATGCAGATGCTTCACAATAAAATCCCTCACCGGCATGAAAAGATTACCGGCAATCTGATATAACGCCTGTAACAGCCCCCAGCAGAAAAAAGTACCGCCGATGCCATGCCAGATTCCGCTCACAAAAAACACCATGAAAATATTGAAATATTTACGGACTCTTCCCTTTCTGTTTCCGCCAAGCGGAATATAGATATAGTCGCGTAGCCATCCTCCGAGTGTCATATGCCAACGTCGCCAGAACTCCTGAACAGAGCCGGAAAAATATGGTCTTTCAAAGTTATCTGCCAGCCGGATACCAAACATTTCAGATGCGCCCCTGACGATACAGACACAGCCGTTAAAGTCAGCATAAAGCTGCAGACTGTAAAGCACAACTGCCACAACGACATACATTCCCGGATAGTCTGAATATTCTCCGAAGAGTCGGTTTACCATGATATTGGCGCGGTCTGCCACGACAAGCTTTTGGAAATATCCCCACAGCATAAGCTCAAAGCCGCCGACAAACATGGCATAATCAAATTTATGCGGACGGTATAACTCCTTTCCGAGCCGGTTAAAGCGGGAAATCGGTCCCTGAATAATCTGCGGGAAATATGTCACGAACAAAAGATAGCGGAAAAAGTTTTTCTCCGCCTCGCATTTTCCTCTGCGGACATCGGTCATATAGGCGATAATCTGTAAGGTGTAAAAGGAAATACCAACCGGAAGAAGCCATGCAAAACGGCTAAGACCGAGCCTGACAGATATCGGTGTTGTGCTTGCTGCAAGCTTTAATCCCAGCAGCAGAGCCGCATTCAATATGAGAACCGCCAGATACATACATCTCGATGTAGAAAAACGGACTGCCCACAAATAGGAAGTCAGTGCGCTTACCAGCACAAACACAACAAGCTTCGGGGAGCCGAAGCAATAAAAAAACATACCCGAAAGGAGCAGCCATATCCACTGCCCCTTACCCGGTATGCAATAATACACAATCAATGTTATCAATAAAAAGAGTAAAAAACTACCCGAAATAAAATCCATGAATCAAACCTTGCCTTATAATGTTTCGTATGTCTTACGGATTTCTTTGATGAAATCCTGACTATTACATACTATAACATCTTTTAACGAAGTAATCAATGCAAGGTCTTTTGTCATTCTTCCGCTCTCAATTGTCTGAAGTGTTGCTTTTTCCAGTTTATCCGCAAACTCCATAAGTTCCCTGTTTCCGTCAAGTTCACCACGCTTGCGGAGAGCACCTGTCCACGCAAAAATCGTAGCCACGGAGTTGGTAGAAGTTTCTTCCCCTGCAAGATGCTTATAATAATGTCTCTGCACAGTACCGTGCGCCGCCTCGTATTCATAGACTCCCGAAGGCGAAACAAGCACGGATGTCATCATGGCAAGTGAACCGAAGGCACTTGAAACCATGTCAGACATTACATCACCGTCATAATTTTTACAAGCCCAAATAAATCCGCCTTTTGCCTTCATAACACGGGCAACTGCATCATCAATCAGTGTGTAAAAATATGTAATACCAAGCTCTTCAAATTTATCCTTGTATTCAGCATCATAAATTTCCTGGAAAATATCCTTGAAATTGTGATCATATTTCTTTGAAATCGTATCCTTGGTTGCAAACCAGAGATCCTGCTTGGTATCCAGTGCATAATTAAAGCAGGCTCTTGCGAAGCTGCTGATGGATGCGTCCGTGTTGTGGATTCCCTGCAGAATACCGCTTCCCTTAAACTCATGAATCAATTCACGGGTCTGCGTACCGTCCTCTGCCGTAAACACAAGCTCTGCCCTGCCTGCGCCCGGCACCTTAATTTCTGTGTTCTTGTACACATCTCCGTATGCGTGTCTTGCCAGTGTAATCGGCTTTTCCCAATTGCGCACACATGGCTCAATGCCCTTTACGATAATCGGCGCACGGAATACAGTTCCGTCCAGAGTTGCGCGGATGGTTCCGTTCGGACTCTTCCACATTTCCTTTAAATTATACTCTGTCATACGCGCAGCATTCGGTGTGATGGTCGCACATTTAACGGCAACACCGTATTTCTGTGTCGCAAGTGCCGAATCCTTCGTCACCTGGTCGTCTGTTTCATTTCGGTGCTCAAGTCCGAGGTCATAATACTCTGTCTTTAAGTCAACATACGGACAAATCAATTCATCCTTAATCATTTTCCAGAGAATTCTGGTCATTTCGTCTCCGTCCATTTCAACAAGCGGAGTTGTCATCTGAATTTTTCCCATATCGGTATCTCCTTTTTTATTACTTTTCTTCCGCGTCAAACATCTCAATCAGACCGTTTTTCAGCATGTTGTCGTAGGCATTGATGATATGAAGATGCGCCAGCTTTTCTGCCTCATCGCCATCTCCTGCCCTGATTGCCTCCATAATATCACGATGCTCATGATTGGAAGCTTTTCCGCGCTTTTCACTGGAAAGAGTCAGTTTGCGGATTCTGTATACATACTGATGAAAATCTCTCAGAAGGTGTTCGAGCATTTTGCTGTCACAAGATTCATACAGAATTTCATGAAAACGATTGTCAAGCTGCGCCATCTGGTCGTATCTGCCTTTATATTCATGAAATTCGGAAAGGTCTACATTTTCTTCCAACTCACGCATCTGCCCGGGCGTAATATTTTCAGTCGCCCATCTTGCGCACAGCCCCTCCAGAAGCGAACGGATCATATAAATATCCCTGACATCCTTCTGTGTGATTCCGGTCACATAGGTTCCTTTGTTCGGAATCATTTTAAGCAGACCTTCAAGCTCAAGCTGACGGAATGCCTCGCGCACCGGAGTTCTCGAAACACCGAGTTCCTCTCCGATGGTAGCCTCCCTGAGTTCTTCCCCCTGTTTGTATTTTCCGTTTAAAATATCATCCCTGATTTTGTGAAACACACGTCCACGAAGAGAATACTTGTCTGACACTTCATCCTTCAGATTACAATCTGCCATAGCAGGAAGCCTCCTTACTGTATCAGGTCCTCATAACAAAGACCTGCACGTACACATGCATTTTTAAATTCTGTTACGAGCTCCTCCTCGGTCAGTACCGTCACACGTCCGCTCTCATATTCTGCATCCACCCATTTCTTAAGCTCTGCTATCACGGAATCGCTCTTCTTAAACTGCTTTTCCGGCGGAAGCTTAAAGAAGGTATTGAGCCAGTGTGCAATGCCGGCAAGTCCTGATGTGTTGGAAACTGCGCAAAGTACAGGACGATTTAAAAACTTCTCTGTATCAAATATATTATATATCTCTTCATTTTTCAATAAGCCATCTGCATGAATTCCGGCTCTTGTCACATTAAAATTCTTTCCGACAAACGGGGTACGCGGCGGAATCTTATAGCCGATTTCTTTTTCAAAATACTCTGCCAGCTCAGTAATGACCGTTGTGTCCATTCCGTTTAAGTTGCCTTTTAACTGCGCATATTCAAAAACCATCGCCTCAAGAGGTGTGTTTCCGGTTCTCTCACCTATTCCGAACAGAGACGTATTCACTCCGGAACAGCCATAAAGCCATGCTGTGGTCGAATTCACTACCGCTTTATAAAAATCGTTATGTCCATGCCATTCAATCAATGAATGCGGAACTCCTGCATGCGTATGAATTGCATAGATGATTCCCTGCACGCTTCGCGGAATTACGGCTCCCGGATAGTTGACACCATAGCCCATGGTATCACAGGCACGCACCTTAATCGGAATCTTATATTCTTCCATCAGCTTCATAAGCTCCAGACAGAACGGAACAACATATCCGTAAATATCTGCTCTTGTAATATCCTCCAGATGGCATCTTACACTGATTCCTTCCTCCAGACAGTCACGTACTACACTGAGATAATGTTCCATTGCCTGCTTTCTCGTCATTTTCAGTTTCATGAATATATGATAATCGGAACAGCTTACCAAAATACCGGTTTCCTTCATACCGATTTCTTTTACCAGCTTAAAATCTTCCTTGCTTGCGCGAATCCAGCTCGTCACCTCCGGAAACTGATAGCCTCTCTCCATACATTTATATACAGCATCGCGGTCCTTTTTACTGTATAAGAAAAATTCACTCGCACGAATCATTCCGTTCGGTCCGCCAAGCTTGTGCAGATAATCATAAATCGTCACAATCTGCTCTGTGGAATACGGAGCCCGTGACTGCTGACCGTCGCGGAATGTCGTGTCTGTAATCCATATATCTTTCGGCATGTCATGCGGAACCGTTCTGTCATTAAACGGAATTTTCGGTACTTCGGAATAAGGAAACATATTTCGGAACACATTCGGCTTCTCGACATCATCAAGAATATACATATGCTCTTCTATTTCTAAAAGATTTTTGTTTGGGTTCATCGTTACCGGTCTTTCTTCAAATGGATTCGTTCGACTCATTTCCGGTTCCTCCTCTTGTGGTTTTTTATTCTGTATAATTGTATACAATCATCCATTATATGTCAACCCTACACACCCTTATCTTCCGTGTTTTTATCCTGTCCGGTGGTGGGGAGTATTCTTCAATATAAGAGTTTTTCAAGATTAATCATTCCAAAGCCCTGCATCAGGAAATTCTCTCCGAGATCATCTGTTGCATGTATCAGCTTCCGCTTCATTTCACGGCTGCACAGATACGGGTATCTTTCAAAGGCAAGTGCAAGAGCTCCGCTGATAATCGGAGTTGCCATGCTGGTTCCGCTTTTTTTCACATACTGCCTTCTGCCTGCACAGGAAATAATTTCTGTACCCGGAGCAACAATGTCCGGCTTACGATAAACAAAAATGCCCGGACCGCGTCCTGAACAGTCCTGACACTTTTTTTTAAACAAAGGACTCTCTTTTCCTTCATGACAGCCTACACATATCACATAGGGACTGTCTCCGAGTTTTGATACAGTTTTTCCTCTCGGACCGGAATTTCCGGCCGCCGTGACAATCAGTATGTCGTTTCTGAATGCCTGTTCAAACAACTGAAAAATTCTTTCTTTTTCCCTTTCCTTTGCAAAAAAAAGTGAACTGACGGAAATATTGATTATTTTGATATTCTGTTCATCTGCAATCCCGAACAGCCATTCCATCCCCCGGATCAGCATGGAGACATCCCCTTCACCGTTTTTATCCAGAATTTTTCCGACACAAAGTCTGGCTCCCGGTGCAATCCCGCGATAAACACCTCCGGATGCCCTTCCGTTACCTGCAATAATTCCGCACACATGCGTTCCGTGTCCGGTTGTATCATGAGGCGTTTGTATCGCTGTTTTGGTAAAATCCCTGAAGGACACCACTCTTGATGCGATATCTTCATGCATCATGACCCCGGAATCAAGTACACCGACCGCTATTCCTCTTCCTGTCAGACCTCTTTTTTCTGCTGCATTTATATGAATCAGTTTACACACTCTCTGCATAAAAAAACTTCCGGCTTTTTTTATATCTTATGCCGGAAGCTTTAATTCGTTATTTCATTTTAAATTCTTTTTCGGACAGGTATTCCTGTCAGCAGGGCAAGACCTGCAAACAGCGATGCAAACACCAAAAGCCACTTCGGATTAAAATGCTCTCCCGTATCCGGGGAGTCATCCTTGTTCAAAAGCTGCATGCTCTCTGCTTTAATCTTCTCACCGGTTTCGCCGATGCCGGCATATATGCCATACACAGAAAAATGATTGGTGGAAAACTCAAAATAATTCTGCCCGTCGCGGACTTCTTTGGTTCCGTAAATCGTTTGGAGAGCTCCGTCCTCTGCAAGAGTGACCGCGCATATATTCTGTTCCGCCATAGTCTCTGATACCGGAAGACTGATTTTCACCGCCGTGTCACCGAAATTGCTGATTGCAACGTTGCTCTTTCTCTCAACCATCGACAAATCCAGCATATTAAGCTGCCCATCCACCGTCTCTCCGTACACGCTGCTGACAGCCTCCGAAAGCTGTTTTTCCTCATCCGAATCCGTGTCCACATACAGCAGATATTCCTCCACATCATCCTTAACCTGCGCCGTCACCTTATCTGCATTCTCATAGCCTGTCTGAAGTACGACTGTCGTAACTTCATTTGAATATTCCCCATCCGCAGGCTCTCCGCCTGCAGCCTGTAAAGGAAGTACTGTATCATAATCCTCTGCCCTACCGAGCGCAGGAGGTAAAATCAACCCTTTAATCTCTGTTCCGTTGCCCCAGTAAGCATAGGTTTTATAGGCATCAAAAGCACCGGGAACTGCGCTGCTTAAAGAATAATTTTTTCCGCCGACACGTACATATTGAGGGATTTCCACAAGCCCAGAGGTTTCGTTCGGATATTTGGTGCAATATACAAGACACGCCTGATTTCCTTCCTTATCCGGTATCGCGACAACGATGCCCCGGAAACCAAGGTATCTCTCATCCAGAATGGTATTTTTCAACGGAACCGTAGTGTTTTTAATGACTGCTGTATCCACATCGGAAAACACAAGACTTCTGAAGCCTTCATTTTCCAGTCTGGTTGCTGTTTTTTCATAAGAAACCGCCGGAAGAATCTCTCCGCTTTCAAAAATAACTGCATCCGGAGCTGCCAGCCCGAAGGCACCCAGACCTATTTCTTCCGTTTTTTCACTGATTGTAAGCGACATAAGCGGACACATTGCAAATGCCCTGTCACAAATCTTATTTACATGTTCAAGTCCGCTGACTTTTGAAAGAGATGTACATCCGCTAAAAGCAGCTTCTCCTATCTCTGTCAGCGAATCACTCAGAATCACCTCTGTAATTTCTACATGATTCTGAAACACATTTCCTGCAATCTTCTTTACTGTTGCCGGAATCACAATTCTTGCAGCATTTCCCTTATAATCCAGAAGGATTCCGTCACCGACAACCAGAAAATCATCTGCGTTCCCGCCGTTTTCCCAATTGTCCAGAAAGGCCGTTCTCGCAAAAGCCTCCGGTTCGATTGTTTTGACCCCGGAAGGAATTTCCACATATGCAAGCTCCTCACAATGATAAAATGCTCCGTAGCCGATGTGGGTAACACTCTCCGGAATCACTACCGATTCCGTGTGACTTCGCGCAAAGGCAAAATCATCTATCTTTTCTATTGTATCTGCAATCTCAGCCCTTTTAAAGGACGTTGCCTGATAATATTTCTTCTTGGAAACGATATGACTTCCGTCATCTTCAGCCGTAAAATCCGTCTTCCCGCCAATGTCATTTTGTGAAACATTATCCCCGGCATTTTGCTGTGTGCCGGAGCTGTCATATAAAACTACGGCATTTCCGCCGACAACTCTCGTCTTCCCGATAACCTCCGGGGAATCAACGGCGTAATAGTCAGAGACATTCAGCTTTGAAACATCCGACGGATTGGAAGGGTCATAAACATCCTGACCGGAATCCTCCTTCCTGTCCTCCTCCGCTGTTTCGTTTTCTTCGGCGTTTTGCTCTTTTTTTACCGCTGTATCTCTGTAGATATCACCAATCGAATTTTCACTGACATCCTCAGACTCCTCATCTTCCATCAGCAAAAGCTTCATCGATTCAAATGCCTTCGCAAATTCATAAGCAGCCGTGCCTTCCTCTGCCATGATTTTTAAATTATAACATCCGTCAAATGCCGTCTGATGTATTGTCGTCACAGATACAGGCAATGTTACATATGCAAGAGACGTACAGTCCTCAAACGCCTTCGCTCCGATTTTTCGCACGGAATACGGAACCGATACTTCCTTTAAGCTGCTACAGTTAGAAAAGGAAAATTCAGGTATTTCATCCAGATGTGCAGAAAGCCCCACATATTCCAGCTCATCACAGCCCCAAAAGGCATATCTTTCTACATGCGAAACAGACTCCGGTATTATAAAGCTGTCCCCTTTACGACCGGCAAACACCTGAATCAGTTTGGTCTTATCCCTGCTGTACAACGCTCCGTCAGACATGACAAAATAGTTGTTCTTTCCGAGAATCACCGACTTAAGTTCATCATCCCCGGCAAACACACCGGCTCCAAGCTCCATAATCGTGCTTGAAAACTTCACGGTATCGAGCTCCGGACACATGGCAAAAGCACCGCTTTCAATGGTGGTGAGTCCCTCGGAAAAATAGACCGAATCGAGGGATCTGCAGTCGCGGAAAGCACCATTTTCAATCACTTCAACAGAGGCCGGTATTGTCACCTTCTCGATATAACGATTTCCGGCAAAGGCATCTGTTCCGATCGTTCTGATTCCAGCAGGAACAGACACGACCGAAGCCGTGCCTGTATATGAAATCAATGTATCTCCGTCCCTTTTAAATTCCGCCCCCGGGACGAAAGCCTCCGCAAAAGAAGCCGGTACCTGCGTAAGTGCAATCGCCAGTGCCAAAAAGACGGCACCGGCTATTTTTCTGATTCTTTTTTTCATTCAATCACTTTCACAATCTTATTTTTGGAGCCTTTTCCGAAAAACATGAGAATCGACATAAGCGCGAGTCCAAGGGAAAGGAACCATTTCGGATGAATCGGATCTCCGGTTGTCGGTGTTACATCAATTACGCCGCTTGTCAGATTGTCCGTCTCAACATAAATCGCATACGGCGAGAAATGCGTTGCATCAAAGGTGATACATGCCACATTATCGATAGATGTCAGTCTGGAATTTAACGTCTCAAATTCCCCGTTCTTCACTGCACCGGCCTTATTATTTCCTGCGTATCCGGCGAGGGCATCCGGGAGAGGCATCGTAATCGTCACCGTCATTCCCGTTGTGTCCTGAATTTTCGTTGTTCCCGTAGAATCATACAGACTGATATCCATCGCAAAATATTTCAGATTATCGAGTGAGCCGTACTTTTTAAGAAGCGCGGCCTCCACTTCACTTCTTGCCGTTGTGCTGTCAGATACCTTTACTACAAAGTTATCGTTTGCACCGGAGATTTTTGCGGAAACAAGGTCTCTGTTTGAAATTCCCGTCTTGGTTACTTCCACCCTGGTTCCTGTACCTGTCATATTATATCTGTTATTGTTAACAGTGGTTGTATTTCCGCTGACAGTACCCGAAGGTCTACTGTTATTATTCGTGCTTCCAGCCACATTCGAACTTCCCGGCTTCGTCTGTGTCGTATTATTTCCGGTGTTTGTGCCCGGTGTCTGTGTATTACCGGTTGAAGAACCGTTTCCTGAGGATGGTTCTTTTGAAGTATCAGAAGATACATTTCCGTTTAATTCCGAATCCTCACCGGAACTTTCTTTTTTCTGATAAAGTGCCTTAATCTGAAGATTTCCAGTCACCGGAACCGTGGTATAGTTCGACGGTGACCATGTGGTAAATGTATATCCGCTTCTTGTCGGCACAACGGTCGTGGCCACCGGACATTTTCCCGGCTCCACCATCTGTGTATCAAGCACCGTACCGTCATGGTCCACAAACTCCACCTTATAACGTGTACTTCCGTTTGAAGTCTCTCCCGAGCCTCCGGAACCTGAACCGTTTCCTTCCTCCGGATTATAATTCGGGTCCTCATTGTAATATGCCTTGACAATCATATTTCCGGTAATCTCGACAGACGCAAAGTTAGAAGGTGCCCAGTAGCTGAACACATACCCTTTTCTCGTCGGAGTCACGTTCGGAGCCGTCGGCTTCTGTCCCTCCTTCAGATACTGGGTATCCCATGTATAAAGTCCGTCAAAATCCTGGAACACGACAGAATAAAAGCCTTCAATTGTCGCAGCATTACTCTTTTCATAAATTGCCTTTGTCACGATATTTTCTTTGACATTGTCGAATTTTTCAGTCCATCCGACCAGTGCATAGCCTTCCCTGGAAACACGAGGTTCTACGGCACTTGCACCTTTTTTCACCTTCTGTGTGCTGAGTACATAATCATCCCAGTCAAGGAAGGTTACCGTAAATTCCTGTATATATGTGGATGCTGTAATTCCGTCTTTTCCCTCACAGTACCAGTACGCTGTACTGTCTTCCGCACATTCCACCGTAAGTCCCTGAATGTACTTCTGGTTACCCATGGCATCTTCCGTCACAAAGGCCGTATCATCAATACTCTGCACGCTTTCCGGAATGCCGATGGTTGATAGTGACGTATTTCTGAATGCATACTTTCCGATTTTCTTTACAGAATCTGAGAGATTACAGTAGTAAAGAGAGGTTGCACCGTCAAAGCAGTAGTCCGGAATCACCGTCACCTCAGAGTCATCCAGATATGCCTCCCTGATACCGGTACAATTCTGGAATGCTGCCGGGTCAATCGTCTTTATATGCGCAAAATCATCTGAGCTGAGTCTCGCAGCACCGGCCAGCGTACCTCTTGTCTCAAGACATTCCACAATACGTGTATTTGAGCCGTCCTGTGCCTTTCCTTTTATAATTGCATCCTCGCAGACAAAGTTTGACGAGCCGTTAAAGTTGACATCAATCAGCTTGCTGCAGCCTGCAAACGGCATGGAGACAATTTCCGACAATGTGGCAGGGAGTGATACATCCTCAAGTGCCGTACAATTCCGGAATGCTCTCTCACCCAGACTTTCTCCGCCTGCTTCTCCGCTGCTTCGCATGATGAAGGTATTCATTGCTTTACAGCCTTCAAATTCGCCATCCGGTATATTCGTCACGGTTTCCAGAATCACACTTTGTACTGCCTCATTTCCGGTAAACAAATCATCCTTCAGGCCCTTGATACCGTCTGATATATGAACATGATAAACAGCATCTATAACTTCCTGCTCCTCCTCAGTCAGAATCTGAGGATTTAAAGGATTGCTCAAATTGCTTCTGTACTTGGTGTTTGCAGATGCAACAATCGCATTCTCCTGTGCCTTCGTGCGCACATAATCACTGCTTCCGTTATAGGTACTCAGACTGTAGGACTCATTTCCCTTAAGCTGATTCTCTGTCGGAATACCGACTACAACAGGATAAGCCGATTCAATCTCATTGGTGTTTGCATTCTTGCTGACCACCATCTGAATCTGCAGATTCTGCGGGAATCCGCTCGTATAAGTGATATACTGCGTCGGTGCGCCCGGGTCATTGTAATTGTTATTTACATCCATTGCATAGTTGAAAGGTACACAGTCGGATGCGATATCTCCGATGAAGCAGAGATTTTCATCCGGTATCAGGTCACCGTTTTTATCAATATCACTCAGGACAACGCCTGTTTTAAAAGCCTCATAACCGATTTCACGGACAGAACGCGCGCTGTCAAAATTAACTGTTCTAAGCTCTGTACAGCCGTTAAAAGCATGTGCCTCAATCACGGACACCGAAGCCGGAATATAAAGGTATTTGATTTCCTTATTGTTCTGGAAGGTATCGGATGCAATCGATGCCACATGGTATTTTGCAATATTATCCGGAATAATCACGTTGCTTCCGTCATTTGCCGGATCAATCTTCTCGAAATTAACGAGTGAATTCGTCTCATCCACACGGAAGGCATAACCGTCTACAATCTTTTCATACCATCCGATATAACCCGAATCCAGATATCCGAAGGCTTCCCCGTGTTTCTGGGTATAGGTATGCGCATAGGACTGTGAATATGCGATGATACAGAATTCATCACTCACTTCGTATGTATCCTGGAATGCAGAATTTTCTCCGAGATTCTGTGCGCTAAAAATATCCCTGTCCGCACTTGTATATATATTATCATATCCGGTTCCCTGATACTGTGAATCCTTACAGTCAAGCTTTAATTCTCTTGCCGGAACCTTCACGGTATCAAGACTGCTGCATCCTGTCACATTGTTATACTTAAATATATGCGTTCCCGTGCCCGCGTTGTTCGGCAGACCGAGATACGTCATGGATGCACAGCCGTACATCGTATACTGTACCTCATCAATATTGGCCACACGGTCAGGGAATACAACCTGTGTCAGAGAGGAGCAATTATAAAAAAGTCCGCTTCCGACCGTGTTAAGTGAGGTGTTTCCGTCATTGTTTACACCGTTTAAACCAATCGCAGAGAGGTTCACACAGTCTTTAAATGCACAGTTTCCAAGCTTTTGTACCTGATCCGGAACTTTGACAGACGAAAGATAGGTACAGCCTGCAAATGCATAATCACCGATTTCCTTTAAATTCGTAGGCTCCACAAAACCGACGGTCGTAAGCTGATTACAGTCGCGAAACGCCTCATTACCGATACAGTTTACACCATTCTCGATTTTGACCGAACTCATCTGACAGCCCTTAAATGCATTATTTCCAATGGCAAGAATCTTTTCCGGAACCACCAGCGTTGCAAAGTTCGTTGCGCCCTCAAACACGCCGAGTCCCGTTACATCATATTTTCCGTCCTTCGTACCTGAATTTAAAAGATTTAAATCCACCTCATATCTCGTACTTCCGACATACTGGACCGGAATCACAAGCTGTTCCGACGGGTTGTAGGAAATACTGTTGCCGGACACAAGTTCAACATCTGCGACTCCGTCTCCTCCGGTAACCACATAAAGCGTCTGTCCTCCCCAGGTTTCCTCCGCCGTTCCCACACACGGTGAAAGCACACGGTTCTGAGCCGGTGTGTTGACAGACCCGTTTTCGTTATAAGTAGGTCCTGCCTCCTCCTGCGAAACATAATATAAAAACTCATTGCTGCTGTTTACAGCCACATAAGCAGCTTTATTTTTATTGTAGAGGAACGCATTAATCTCACTCGGAATTGTCAGAGAAGCATTCGTAACAACATTATTCACATTATAATAATTGATAACTCCCGTCATCGTTCCGCCGTTACTTCCGTAAGCAACACGGAAATTACCGTCACCGCTTGCATAAACAGGATAATCATTCGTAACATAATCCGGTATGTATCTCTCCGGATCCGCCTTTGCTGCCGTGACAAGCGATGCATCAAGATTCGGGGCCGCAGCCTTCGATTCCGGAACCGGTATAAGCGCGACAATCACTGCCGATACCATCAAAACTGCGGAAAGTGTTCCCATCACGGTTCTCTTTAATCGTCTGTTCACTCTTCTTTTGGTTTTCTTTTCTTTTAATGCCATTTCTGCTCTCCTCTTTCAAGAACTTCTATTGAATGCGCTTTGCCACAACAACAAAACGTCCGTCATCCTCGCTGTAATCACATGTAGAAAGTGTTAAAAGCTGGTCGCCGAACACAGCCTCAACCCCTGTATTGTACAATGATATTTCCTGCATGCTTTTCATGTTGGACTCAAACTCTCTCTCCGATGCGATGTCTATCATCTGATAATACTTAAAGGTAATCTCGTCCTCCGTATATATGTGCGATTGAAACACGTACATTACCTGATAAACTGCCTTCTCATAAATCGTGTCAAACGCGATGTACGGATGCTTTTTGCAATAATCCGCCGATTTATAATTATCAAGATTTCCGAACATATTGCCCGAACGCATATTATGACCATAGATAATAAAATTTGAGCTCGGTTTTAAAACATCACACTGATAATCCATAAACAGCGTTCCGTTTTTATCCGTCTCGTCATTCACATCATGGTCGAGATAATATTCGTTATCCTCCGTCTGCATAACAGGATAATCAATATTTGTATCGGCAATTTTCAGCCATCCTATTAGGTTTTTGTTCTGATTATATAAACTTTTATATTCATCGAGCACTGTATAAACCATTTCCTGCCCGGTCTTTTCATCTTCATAGGTCACAGACTCCGCCTCATAAAGGGAATTTACCATTTCATTTTCCTTTCGACGGGCCAGCCTTTCATTCTCCTGCTCGGTCTGATATGCGTCATAACAGTACAGGCCGAAATACAGAATACAGACGAGCGAGAACAAAAGCAGAACACCTGTCAGAATCCGTCTTGCGAAAAGCTCCTGCCTCGTCAGCACGACAATCTTGTGACGGCTCCCTTTTTCCCTTTTCTTCTTCTGAGCTACCTTCTTTGTGCTGCCTTCCTTTTTCCCTGCCTGCTGTCTCTCCTTTGCTGCCATGGCAAGCTCATATATCTCATCATCAAAGGCTCTCTCCTCGGGAGTAACCAGACGATACTTTCCCGTCTGAAGTGCTGCATACAAAGCCAGTATATCACTGTCTTTTTTCAAATCATACGTTTGCCTGATTTCATTTATCACAGAGTTATCCATACTCCCTATTTTAACTATATATTGCTCGAAATTCAACCCTTATCCAACATATTGTGCCTTTTTTTTCTCACGTATGGATGCACACATTTTCAAGGCCGGCATATGATACAACATAAAACAATATTTGGAGGCTCTAATATGAGTGAATTATCAGCTAGTCAATGTGGATGTCGTCAGGAATCAGGCTGCGGAAACAACTGCGGAAACAACGGTTGCGGAAGCTGGCTCTGGATTCTCATTTTATTATGCGTATGCGGTAATAATAACGACAGCGGTTGTGGCTGCGGTCTCTTCGGCGGAAACGGCAACAACAATTGTTGCGAATGGATTTTCATCCTTTTAATTCTCAGTTGCTGCTGCGGAAACGGCTCCTTCTTCTAAGTGATCCGTCAAAAAAACGAAGGAGGCACCAGAGCCTCCTTTGTTCTTATTTCAAAAAATCTGCATAGGATAAATCAGGAGGCCTGTCATGGAAGCAAACGATACCATTCTCACCTTTGATACTCTATATACCACCAACGAAATACAGATTCTAAAGCTTGCCCTTCCCCTTCTCTCCGCATCCCTGCGCCCCTATGCAGCACTGCTGATTAAGGGAAAGGAACTGAAATACTGTCTTGACCGGCTTCCCGGAACCAGAATCGAAAACGCTGCCATAGAGCTCTCCCATCTGGATGCGTTTTTAGACAGCGCGATTCCGTACTGTAACCAGAAGCAATGTGAGCTGATACAGCAGATAAAGCAGATAAAACACAGCATTGACATGTTTGAAAAAATGAAGGGAATGATGGACTTATTCGGTGATGACGGAATTTCCGATATCAGCACGCTTTTTCAGGCATTTGGCAAGACACCGGAAGCATCCGGCGAAAACTCTCCGGAGGGGATACCTCCCGGAATTCTGTCCGGCGAACAGGCGGAACTGTTTGAACACTTTAAAAAGAAATTTGAAGAGGATTTTTAATATAGAAAGGAGCCCGAAAACATGGTAAACCGTGATTGGATGAAGGATGCCAGAATCGGTCATATCGACCCCGTAAAGCTGCAGTTTCTCCAAAAACTCGTTTTTGAAATGCAGCAATTATCAGACAAAGAAAAACTGCCCTTTCTGATGGCACTTGCCACCAGTACCAAAAAGAAAGACATCTTCTTTACACAGGAGGAGGTTGCCCTTATCATCGAAGTTATCAAGGAATACAGCAGCGAGGATGAGCTCTCAAAAATGAATAAAATACTATCCATGTTTTCCCATACATAGAAGATATAAAAAAATCATGTACAGGCAAGCTGCCTGCACATGATTTTATCTTTGTATTTAGTTTGGTTTCACTACAATATTTACAATTTTTCCCGGTACATAAATCTCTTTGACAATGGTTCCGGAAAGCTTGTTTCCGAGTGCTTCCTTTGCCCCAGCAATCGCATCATCCTTTGACGCATCTGCAGCAATCGTAACAACGGTCTTCGTCTTACCGTTTACCTGCACGGCGATTTCAATCTCATCCTCCTTCATGGCAGAAGCATCTGCTGTCGGCCATACTGTGTGGAATACTGAGCCGGTCTCACCGAGCTGTTGCCAGAGTTCCTCGGAAAGATGCGGAGCAAACGGTGCCAGAAGAACGACTGCAGTCTTTAACGTCTCTTTGTCAATACCACCGTTTTTCGCCATTTCAATCATCTTGTTGTTGTATTCCATAAAGCCGGAAACAACCGTATTTAAGCTGAAGCTCTCAAGACGCTGTGTGATATCATATATCATCTTATTGCGGAGCTTTAAGGATTCCTTCGTTTCCGCTGCGCCCTTGTCTTTGTTGTCCATAACAAGATTCCAGAATTTGGTGATAAAGCGGTAAATACCGTCCATACCTCTGTCATCCCAGATAGAATCAAGCTCAGGCGGTCCGATAAAGAGCTCATAAAGACGGAGTGAATCACAGCCGTAATCTCTGACGATATCATCCGGAGACACAATGTTTCCAAGGGATTTACTCATCTTGGTTGCTGCTCCTGTCTCTTTATCTCTTCCGCAGACCATACCCTGATTAAACAATTTCTTAAACGGCTCTTCAAAATTCACAACACCGATATCGTATAAGAACTTAGTATAGAATCTTGAGTAAAGCAGATGAAGAACCGCATGCTCAACACCGCCGATATACATATCCACCGGGAGGTATTTCTCTGCCTTTTCTTTGCTCACAAGCTCGTCCTTATTCTTATTGTCCACATAGCGGAGGAAGTACCAGGAAGATCCTGCCCACTGTGGCATTGTGTTCGTCTCACGTTTGGAAGGCGCGCCACAGCACGGACAGGTTGTGTTCACCCATTCCGTGATATCCGCAAGCGGTGACTCTCCCGTTCCTGTCGGCTGATAAGACTCTACGTCAGGAAGGAGTAAAGGAAGCTGATCCTCCGGAACCGGAACCGGTCCGCACTTCGGACAGTGAACAATCGGAATCGGCTCTCCCCAGTAACGCTGGCGTGAAAATACCCAGTCACGGAGCTTGTAGTTCGTTGTCTTACGTCCGTAACCCATCTTTTCAATCATCATCGGTGCTTCCTGTTTTAGCACGGAAGACTCCATACCGTTCCATTCACCTGAATTAATCATAAGACCGGAAGCCTCTGTATAAGCCTCTGTCATATTTTCAATCTCTTTGCCATCCTTAGCGATAACCTGAATAATCGGAATATCAAACTTCTTGGCAAACTCAAAATCTCTGTCATCATGTGCAGGCACACACATAATCGCGCCTGTACCGTAATCTGCAAGAACATAATCGGAAAGCCAGATAGGAACCAGTGCCTTGTTCAGCGGATTCACTGCATAGGAGCCTGTAAACACACCTGTCTTCTCCTTGCTCTGCATACGGTCCACATTTGATTTATTGGCAGCCTCGGCGATATATTTTGCCACAGCTTCAGCATTCTCTTCCGTCGCAAGACTCTGTGCAAGTGCATGCTCCGGTGAAAGCACCATAAAGGTTGCACCGTGAAGCGTATCCGGTCTTGTCGTATACACCGTAATCTTCTCATCTCTTCCGTCAACGGCAAAATCAACCTCTGCACCGTAAGAACGTCCAATCCATTCAGATTGCATTTTCTTAACCTTTTCCGGCCAGTCGAGGGTATCTAAATCCTCGAGCAGACGGTCTGCATATTTGGTAATGCGGAGCATCCACTGATTCAGATTCTTTTTCGTAACATCTGAATGACAACGTTCACATTTTCCGTTGACAACCTCTTCATTCGCAAGACCTGTCTTACATGACGGACACCAGTTAATCGGCATCTCCTTCTGATATGCAAGCCCATGTTTAAACATCTGTACGAAAATCCACTGGGTCCATTTATAGAACTCCGGATCAGTTGTATTTACTTCTCTGTCCCAGTCATAGAGTGCAGCAATCTGGTTAATCTGTTTCTTGATGTTTGCCACATTCTGTGCTGTGGAAATTGCCGGATGAACACCGTGCTGAATTGCATAATTCTCTGCCGGAAGTCCAAACGCATCCCAGCCCATCGGATGAATGATGTAATGTCCGCCGTTCAACATTTTATAACGGCTCCATACGTCAGAGATAACATATCCTCTCCAGTGTCCTACATGTAATCCGTTTCCTGACGGATATGGGAACATATCAAGACAGTAATATTTCGGTTTCTTCCCGTCATCCACATTGACAGGATTCTCCTCCCACTGTTTACGCCATTTCTCTTCAATTTCTCTGTGATTATACGGTATAGCCATGTTCTTGTACCTCTTTAATTAATGTATTTCAATTGCAGCTCTGCAATTAATTCCATGCTTAATAGTAAACTTCTGCCATGAAAAAGTCAAGGTGCGACTTAACGGAACAAATCGATTTGTGTCAGACCGTCCGCACATTTGTATTTATGTGCAATCTTATATTTTTTCAGCATACGCAGAAAGTCTCTGTCCGGAATGGGCACTCCCGGCGGGCACACCATCTGCAGATGCCACAGACCGTACTGGGACGCTGTACGGAAGCGGATTTCCTTTTGGGAGGCCGTGCTCCCCTGCGCCTGCTTCAGCGCGTATGCCAGAAGCGAGTCATAAATATAATACACATCCGCGATACTGATTTCAAACGTATCCGGCGGTTCTGCCTTATAATGAAAGAGAATATTATTTTTCGCACACATCCCTGCCACCTCTTCCATCAGGGCTGCAAAGACCGGGTTTTCCTGCCTGTTCTGACCGGAAAAGGAATCCAGTGCGAAAAGCATGTATTCACACTCTCTTTCGTCCGGATCCATACTATAGCTGAGCTTTTCCTTCATCTCCGCCAGAATCCTGTACATGCGCGGAACCTCTTTGTACATGGTTTCAAAATAATTTTTCTTCATAAGCCAGCTTTTCCACTGCCGGGACAAAAGAACATCCATCTTTTCGTAATCACGAAAAGACGGACATCTTTCATAGTCATTTTTTTCCAGATATTTCCGCTCCATCTCCCCATAAGTGTCTTCCATCAGGTCATCAATCAATGCCAGAATCCGGCACTTCATACGTTTCCCTTCCGCTGCAGCCTCGTCATCCATCATAAAAAACGGAATGGACTGCATATAGTTTGCAAAATCATGGCGGATGGTAGCCAGTTTTTGAAAAAAGACCGCATACGGAGTGTATTTTTCTTCAGCCTGCTTCATATCCTCATACAGATACAATGCCCATTTCTCTTTTTCAACATTCTTACGAAACAGGGACCACATGAATTTTCTCCTAAATATGTAATGCTATCTTTTCTTTTACGCTTTTATAATGTCTTCTGCTGACCGGAATACGGCTTCCGTCCGATACTACAATTCCGTCCTCCTTGGAAAAAAGGCGTACCTTGAAGACATTGCACGCAAAGCTCTGGTGCGTAAAAATGATATACTCTGGCATATCCGCCATCAGCTCGGAAAGCTTGGAGGTCACCTCCACCGGCTCTCCCTTCTCCAGATGCACCATACAGTTGCGGTTACAGGTCTCGATATAAATAATCTCCTCGACATTTATGCGGTGAATCTTTCCTCCGGTTCCGGAGAGTGTCATCATCTTTACCTGCTGGTTCTCTACAATTTCCATCGCCTTCTCCACAGCGGAAAAAAGCTTCTGCGGAACAATCGGCTTTGAGAGAAAATACACAGGGTCAGCATCAAAGACGCTGCTTGCAAGCTGTGCATAGCCGGAAAGCAGTATCACCTTAATCTGCGGATAATCATCACGTATCTGCTTGGCAATCGTGATACCGTCCGCTTCTCCCAAGGCAATGTCAAGAATCAGGATATTCGTCTTGCCGCCATCCCGACCGTAAATCCACTCGTGGAGCTCTCCGGCATCATAAATACACTTACACTCTATCCCTGTATTAAAATTCTCATCCAACAGTTCTTTTACATGATTCGCTATTCTCTTATCATCATCACACACGACAATCTGAAACATTGTTCCACCTCATTATCTCCTTGCCCCAAAGGGCATAAAGCTTACTGATATTTCCATTTTAAAAAATCACATCTTTTACACCCATTATCATACCAAAAAATCTGCCTGTAGGCAATTTATTTATAAAAGCGGACAGAACACTCTGTCCGCTTTTCGTCACTGTATACCCGATACGTTCGAGAGAACCTCTCCCTCCGTGTAGGTCAGCTTAATCGTGTTGCCCTCCTTGTAGCGGATAATCGCAATCGTATCCTCCATCGCTAAATCCGCATCAAAGATATCATCATAGCCTTCCAGTGTAAAATATACGTGCGTATTGGAATCGATAACCACGGTGGCAAATGTTGCAATTTTGCCCTCCGCTACCTTTTCATCTGAACTTTCGGTGTTTCGTATGCCATTCGTTTCCAGAAGTCTGGTATATTCCCGGCGACATTCTTTTACCGTATCGCCAATCGCAACCCACTGGTATTTCTGAATATTCACCATCGCATATTTCTTAACCAGACCGGCTGCATCCTTTAGTGCCATAAAATAGGTCGGCTCTCCGGATATGTTAAGGAGCAGCGGAAATGTCGCATTGTAACCGAGATTCTGCACCTGTCCCTCTGCTGAGGACATCGCCGAATCCTCAATGGCACCTTCCACCTTATAATATCTTGTTTCCATCGTGCGCTGATTCATGAGGACAAATCCTACATTCGACTGGTCTCCGCTCACACTCGTCACGCCCGAGTAGACCCACACATCATCCTCCATCGCAATATAGTTATATCCGTTCGTCGTCTGCAGACAGTCCTTCTGTCCGAGCACGCTGTTAAAATATCCTCTCTTCAGGGTTCCGTGATAATCATAAAGGTCAATCAGCAGCTCTGCCTGATACACCTTATCCACCCACTGCGGAACCACCTCGACCGCATAATCCGTACATTCTCCCGTGATTGCATTACAGATGACCACTCTTCCTATGGTCTGTCCGCCGAAGAGACCGATGTTATATTGTTTCACCGGGCAAATCCAAAACGGTGTTCCCTCCTCGTCAATCTCAAAAAAGATCTGGTCTGCAAAAATATAGGTCGGATACTGAAATCTCAAATGGCGAAAGATGTAACGGTTAAAAAACTCCGAATGTGAATATTTAATTCCTTCCTCAAGCTTCACACACTCTGCATTCTGAGTCGCCATGTCAATGCGGATGTACGCCGGAATACCGTTTTTCTGATTCGTCAGCCATTTAATGGCACTTGCGTATCTGAGCGGTGTCACGCGGACCGGCTTGTCATTGTAGTTAATCTGCGTATAATCGTCCTCCACCTCAAACTGGGAAACCATATCTACCATGCTTCCCATCTTACGATTTCCGAGAATCATAGCGGAATCTTTGTCAAGAAGCGGAATCGTATTAAAATCCACCTCTTTGACATCCTCCGCAAAATTGCGCTCCTCAACCGTCATAAGCTGCTGATACTTCTTAGCGTTAACGATAGGTGAAGAAAGTACAGATCCGACCACGTATATCACAACAAGGGCTGCGGCCAGATAAAAGATATACTTTGCGATGCTAATGTCTCCCGGCGAAATATCCAGTCCCTTCTTCGTGAACTTCACATGTCCCTTCTTCGTCGTCTGCCGGATGGCGACTGCGCATCCGAGCATCAGTACAAGACCAATCATAAATGCCCACAGGCCGGCAGAATGTATATTAATCGCCGGAATCGCCATGTAGTAATAAATTCCTGCCAGCAGAATCAGTGCTGTACAAAATATAATTTTACCTTTTATCAACTTGCCCTTTTTCATCATTTCTCCTTCTTTGCGGGATTTAATCCGCATCTACATCCGTCAGCTTGCCGGCTCTTGCCTCCACTTCTTTTTCCTGTACATCGGAAGGAGCCTGCTCATAGCGGGCAAATTCATAAGAATATGTGCCCTGTCCGCCCGTCATGGAACGGAGAACCGTACAATATCCGTACAGTGAACTTACCGGAATATCCGCTTCAATAATCTGTTTGCCGCCCGGCTGCGGATTCATGCCGAGCACACGTCCTCTTCTCTTATTTAAGTCGCCCATGATATCTCCCGTATAAGAGTCAGGAACGCACACCTTAAGAGATGCAATCGGCTCAAGGAGAACAGGTCCTGCTTCCATAAAGCCTTTCTTGAACGCCTGCATGGTCGCCTTTTTAAATGCCATCTCTGAAGAATCGACTGCGTGATATGAGCCGTCATAAAGGATACCTTTGATACCGACAACCGGATATGCTGCGAGAGGTCCCTTTAACACGGATTCCTGCATGCCCTTCTCAACTGCCGGGAAATAATTCTTCGGAACTGCTCCTCCGACAACCTCCTGGTCGAATTCATATACCTTTTCAAGGTCTGCAAGAGGCTCAAAGCGCATCTTAACGTGGCCGTACTGTCCGTGTCCGCCGGACTGTTTTTTATACTTGGCTTCCACGTCCGCCTTTTTACGGATGGTCTCTCTGTATGCCACCTTCGGCTTCAACAATTCAATCTCTACCTTGTACTCATTGAGAAGTCTGCTGACTGCAATTTCAAGCTGCTGGTCGCCCATACCGTAAATAAGCATCTGGCCATTTTCCGTGTCATTGACAACCCTGAGCGTCTGATCCTCGTGTGTCATCTTCTGCAGAGACTGTGCTGCCTTGTCAATCTCAGCCTTATTCTTAACCTTGTATCTCATATAAGTATACGGCACGGAAATCTCCGCCTTCGCATACTGAATTGGTGTCGTCTTCGTTGACAGGGAGTTTCCTGTTCTTGCCGCCGTGAGCTTCGCAAGGGCACCGATATCACCCGCGTGCAACTCTGATACCTCTATCGGCTTATTTCCCTGAAGAATGTAGAGCTTTCCGATTTTTTCTTCAATATCTTTGTCTTTATTATAAAGCAAATCATCCGTCTTTATAACACCGGAGCAGACCTTTATCATGGAATACTTGCCGATATACGGGTCAACGATGGTCTTGAATATGTATGCGGATTTTGCCTTGGAGAAATCGTAATTTGCCTCGTAAATTTCGTTGGTTTTTAAGTTAATTCCCGCAATCTCCCTGTTCTCCGGGCTCGGCATATATTTGACAATATCATCAAGAAGCGTATATACGCCCTGGCAGAGAATACTTGAACCCATGGAAATCGGAATCATGCTTCCGTCTACCACGTTGTTGCGAAGGGCTGCACGGATTTCATCCGGTGAAAATGTCTCGCCCGAAAAATAGCGGTCCATCATCTCCTCCGATGTCTCCGCAACCGCTTCCATCAGTGTCTCACGATAGGTTTCAAGGTACGGGGCACTGTAATCCGGAATGATGTCCTCAAATGCCTCCTTGCCCTGCCAGCGGTAACCGGCCTCGCTGACTACGTTCACATATCCTACGAACTTCTCATTTTCACGAATCGGGAAATGGAACGGCGCAATCTTTTTGCCGAAACGCTCCGTTAAATCTTCTACCACATTCTTGAAGGACGCGTTGTCCACATCCATCTCGGATACATATATCATACGCGGAAGCTTATATTTCTCGCAGAGCTCCCATGCTTTTATCGTTCCTACCTCCACACCTGCTTTTCCGGAAATAACAATAATCGCTGCATCCGCTGCAGAAACAGCCTCTTCCACTTCGCCCACGAAATCAAAATATCCCGGAGTATCCAGAATGTTAATCTTCGTATCTTCCCATTCAACCGGAATCATGCTCGTTGAAATCGAAAAGTGACGCTTCTGTTCTTCCTTTCCGTAATCACTGACGGTATTTCCGTCCGCGACCTTACCTATTCTGGAAGTGATACCGCCAAGGTATGCCATCGCCTCAGCAAGAGATGTCTTACCGCATCCGCCATGTCCGAGCAAAACGACATTTCTAATTTTATCCGTTGTGTAAACCTTCATTTTTGCTACCTCCAAGTGTTTAATTTTGTAACGATTGCAGCTTAACCCTCCAAATTTGCTGACAATTACTCGCTACATGGGTATATTTTACTAAATAAATCACTCTTTTACAATGATTATTTGTAAAAATATACGATTTTTTTAAAGTATTCTATCCGATTGACATTCACGCTTTAAAGGACTAAAATGTTAGTACAAATTTTCAAAAAGGAAGCATGATTATGAGTGAAACTACCTTTGATTTTTCAAATATCACATGCAGTTTTATAGGCCTCGGTCTTATCGGCGGTTCCATTGCAAAGGCACTTCGCCGTGCTTATCCTGATATAAGACTTATCGCCTATGATCCGGACACTGCCTCCGCCATGCAGGCTCTCAGGGAGAAAGTTATCACGCAGAGTGAGCTCTCACTGACGGATGATCTGTTTGACTGCGATTTTCTTTTTCTGTGTGCCCCGGTAAGCAGCAACGACCGTATGCTTGCTGATATCGCACAGCGCATTAAGCCAAAAACCATTATCACGGATGTGGGAAGCGTAAAGCAGACAACACATCAGGCTATCGAAAACGCCGGACTTTCTCATGTGTTTATCGGCGGTCATCCGATGGCCGGAAGCGAAAAGACGGGCTATTCAAACTCCAATCACCTGCTTTTGGAAAACGCTTATTATATTCTGACTCCGACAGCGGACGTGAGTCCTGTCCGGGTTGAGCAGTTAAAGGCAATGATTTCGGGAATCGGCGCGCTCCCTCTCATTTTATCCTGTAATAAACATGACTACATCACTGCAGCCATCAGTCATCTTCCACATATCATCTCTGCCTGTCTGGTCAATCTGGTAGAAAAATCGGATGATGCAGACGGACTCATGAAGCTGATAGCGGCCGGCGGATTTAAGGATATCACGAGGATTTCTTCCTCTTCTCCCGTCATGTGGCAGTCTGTCTGTATGACCAACACCGACAATATTTTAAAGCTTCTCACAGACTATATTGCAGACCTTGAAACGGTCAAGAAAGAGCTTTGTACCGGAAGCAGCCGGGAATTGTATGAGCTGTTTGATTCCGCCAAGGAATATCGTGACAGCTTTACGTCGGCTTCCCACGGACCTATCAAGAAGGCTTACGATATCTATGTGGATATTCCGGATATTCCGGGTTCTCTTGCACAGACAGCCAATATCCTTGCACTTCACGGTCTGAGCATCAAAAACATCGGAATTATGCATTCGAGAGAGTTTCAGGAAGGCGCGCTGCGCATTGAGTTTTATGATGAAGCGACCGAACAGACGGCTGTCGAAGTACTCAGAAAGAACCACTACACCATTTACGAATAATTCTTATAAAAAAGGAGTTTCTATATGTTATTAAAACAGGCAAAAAAATTGACCGGCGAGCTTACTGTCCCGGGCGATAAATCCATCTCACACCGGGCCGTCATGTTCGGCTCTCTCGCACAGGGAACCACAAGGGTCACACATTTTTTACAGGGCGCGGACTGTCTTTCCACCATTTCGTGTTTTCGCAGTCTCGGTATTGAGATTGAAAATTCAAAGGAAGAGATTCTGATACACGGAAAAGGACTTCATGGTCTTTGTGCCCCTTCCGGAGTTTTAAACACAGGCAACAGCGGAACCACAACACGCCTGATTTCCGGAATTCTTGCTGCCCAGAATTTTAACGCCACCCTGACCGGCGATGCATCGATATGCCAGCGTCCAATGAAACGGATTATCTCTCCGCTTTCCATGATGGGAGCCCGTATCACTTCCGTAAACGGAAACGGATGCGCGCCTCTCAATATTGAAGGCACGAAGCTTACGGGTATCCACTATGATTCTCCGGTTGCTTCTGCGCAGGTGAAATCTTCGATTCTTCTTGCAGGCTTATATGCCAATGGCTCCACAAGCGTTACAGAGCCTTTTCTCTCACGCAATCACACTGAGCTTATGCTCCGCGCCTTCGGTGCAAATGTGACAAGCCGGGAAACAACGGCGACCGTCACTCCGAATCCGGAGCTTAAAGCCATAGAAATTCATGTTCCGGGCGATATTTCCTCTGCTGCATATTTCATCGCAGCAGGTCTGATTGTTCCAAATTCTGAAATTCTCATCCGAAATGTCGGCATCAACCCGACAAGAGACGGCATTTTAAGAGTAGCTATGAGCATGGGCGGAAAAATCAGCATATTAAACGAGAGAACAGACGGTGGCGAGACGACAGCTGACCTTCTGGTGCAGTCCTCCGCACTTCACGGTATCACAATCGAGGGAAGCATCATTCCTACCCTAATTGACGAGATCCCGGTGATTGCCGTCATGGCCGCGGCCGCGAAAGGTGTCACTACAATAAAAGATGCAGCCGAACTCAAGGTAAAAGAGTCCGACCGCATTGCAATCGTCACTGAAAATTTATCCCTCATGGGCTGTGATGTAACACCGACAGAGGACGGAATGATCATTCGCGGAGGCAGACCTTTACACGGAGCTGCCTTAGACTCCTGTCTCGACCACCGGATTGCCATGAGCTTTGCCGTGGCAGCACTGATTGCGGAAGGTCAGACACACATGAAGGATGCTGAATGTGTCAACATCTCTTACCCATCCTTCTACAGCGACCTTGAAGGTCTTATTTCAAAATGACGGCAAATATCCAAAACAACATTTCTATCACCGGCATCTGAAACAGATAAACAGGATACGTCACTCCGGAAAGCCTTGAAAACAGGGCTTTCTTTTTTTCACCCGGGTCAATACGCACCGAAAAGAGCAAAAGGAGTGAGACTGCATAAAGGGCAATCACCAGAAAGTCCACTCTGCTTCTCCGCCCGTAACCGGTATAAACCAAAATACCCACAAGTATCAGATTGGAGAGGGCATACAGCCCGTACCTAAGCCGCGTCTTTCTTTTCCCGGAAGCACTCTCCTCTTTTCCTTCTCCTGCAAACCATTTATCCCACAAAAGCTGTGACACAAACCCGATGCATACACCGAGCGCAAGTCCTGCAAGCGCACGTGCTATTGCATGATAGGAATAAATCACATCAATCTTGCCCGCCTGATAAAAGTAATACCTGTATATCAAAAATGAGACAACCGGACAGATGACACAGCCACCGAATTTTCCTGTAAATAGTAAGCCAAGAAGCAATATGGCACTGCCCCAGAACAGAGCCGCCACATACCAGTTCGGCAGAATCAGGGCCGCCCCTCCGCCGCCGGGACTGCATTGCAAAAGAAAAAATTCCGCCCATCCTCTTGAAAGATAAGAAACAGTCTGCGAAAAATTCCAGCCTTTGCTTATCACATAAAAGGCAAGCATACACAAAAGACTGAGCAGATAAAGCGGATAGAGCTTTAAGAGCCTTTTCCCTATATACATACCGAAGGCGTATATCTTATCCTTCTGGCTCCTTCCCTGTAGCTGCTTCACATAATAGGCATAGATTCCGTAACCGGAAACGAGGAAGAAAAACTCAACCGCCAGATATCCTGCACTCAGAAAATCATATTTTGTTTTTACAAAAAAATGAAAACCGAGCACCACCATACAGAAGATAAATCTCCATAATTCAACTGCATAGTCTCTGCCCGGTTTTCTGTTCGTATTATAATCCAAGTTTTGCTTTCTCTTTCTGGTATTCATCTTCGCTTAAAATACCGTTTGCTTTTAAAAGATTCAGCTTATTCAGCTTTTCCTGTGCCTCAGGTGAAACACCGCCTGCAGCAGCTCCGCCGCCTGCGCCCATCATTTTTGACTTCGCTTCATCAACTGCAGCCTTAAGTCCTGCTTCATCCGTAAGCTGAGGGAAAATAAGATAACGCTCAAGACCTGTCGGTGTCTTAACATGTACCATAGGAGCCGGCTTTCCGTTAAAGCTGCTCGTTCCCACGCCCTGAACATATCCTATGTAGTGATTAAAATTATCAATCTTGGCGTTCATACCGCTTTCTGATGTACTCATGGCTGCAATACCGTTCACTCTGGCATTGGAAACCGTCACCTTGAAATCTTCTGTTTTCTTTACAAGAAGTCCTTCCTTGTATGTCCATTCCTTTGAGTAAACAACCTGCTCTGAACGAATACAACTGTTACAAACCTCTCCCACAGAATCTTTTTTACAAATACAACACTGCATATACTCTTCTCCTTTTCATCTGATCTTATTCTTCCGTCTCTTCCGTTGCCGTCTTAACTGTATCATACACGGAAATACGGGCTGCATCCATCTCCGGCATTCCGATAAAGATACCGCCGTAGCTGAATGTGTCACTTTCTTTGATAATGCGAACGATTTCGATAAAAGCGTGAATAACTTCCTTAGTCCATATGGTAAGATAAGCTTCGTATACAGCCCCTATCTCCAATGGCTTCTTACAGGAAAAACCGACACCGGTCTTGGACACGTCAATGATATCAATACTGACTTCCTCTGTCTCATTGGCTCCGCTCAGCTTCTTAATCAAAATCCTTGATTCAAGTTCGATTCTCTTGCTTTTCCTTCTTTCGTTCATCGATAAACCCCTTTCTTCTTCTCAGAAGAACCTGTTTTCAATCATATTTACAGTTATTTTAGCAAATTATACCTGCTTTGGCAACCTATTTTTTATAATAATATCATGGCATCACCAAAAGAGAAAAACCTATATTGCTCGTGCACGGCAGTTTCATAGGCACGAAGAACATTCTCTCTTCCGGCAAGTGCCGAAACCAGCATAATCAGTGTGGATTCCGGAAGGTGGAAATTTGTAATAAGACCATCAAGAACCTTAAATTTATATCCCGGATAAATAAAAATTTCCGTTTCTCCGCACCCCGGACGCAGAATTCCGTTTTCGTCCGCCGCGCTCTCGATGGTCCGGGTACTGGTTGTACCGACACAGATTACACGGCCTCCGTTCTTTTTGGTCTCATTAATCGTCCGGGCTGCCTGTTCGGAGACCTGATAATACTCCGAATGCATATGGTGGTCCAGCACATTTTCTTCCTTGACCGGACGGAAGGTTCCAAGCCCTACATGAAGTGTCACATATGCAATCTTTACACCCTTTTCTTCTGCCTTTTTTAATAATTCCGGCGTAAAATGCAACCCCGCCGTCGGCGCAGCAGCACTTCCGTCATTTTTTGCATACACCGTCTGGTAACGCGACTTATCTTCCAGTTTGTGTGTGATATAAGGAGGAAGGGGCATCTCTCCGAGACGGTCCAGTATTTCTTCAAAGATACCATCATAGGTAAAACGAATCAGTCTGTTTCCCTCTTCGAGCACATCTGTGACCTCTCCCTTTAAGAGTCCGTCTCCAAACACAAGCCGTGCGCCCGGTCTTGCCTTCTTTCCCGGCTTCACAAGGGTTTCCCAGACCTCCTTATCCCTTCTTCTCAGTAGCAGCACCTCAATGGCTGCCCCTGTATCTTCTTTTTCAGCAAAAAGTCTGGCAGGGATAACCTTCGTGTCGTTTAAGACAAGACAGTCACCCTCCTTTAAGAAATCAATGACCTCTTTAAATACATGATGCTCTATTTCGCCTGTCTCCTTATTCAGTTTTAAAAGTCTTGAACTGCTCCGGTCGCTCAGGGGATCCTGTGCAATCAGCTCCTGTGGCAGGTCAAAATAAAAATCCGATTTTTTTAATTCTGTCATTCTTTCAGCCTCTTTATTTTCATTAACTTCTCAGCTCGATACCATGCACTTTCCCGAGCTGTTTCAGAATCTTCTTCACATAACCGTCCACGGATTCTGCCGTAAACGCTTCATTCTTCGGTGTAAATACCACCGTAAACGCCATACTCTTCTTATCCGCCGCAATCTGCTCTCCCTCGTAGATATCAAAGAGTGTAATGTCTGTAATATACTTGCAGGCCTCTTTCATTGTTTTTTCAATTTCCCCGCATGTAATTGTACGGTCGGCTACCAGTGCAAGGTCTCTTGTCTCCTGCGGGAATTTCGGAAGCGGTTCAAAAACAGCTTTCTTGTCGTACCACTGTGACAACACCTGCATATCCAGTTCCATGACAAATGCCGGAGTACGCAAATCCTTTGCATCCGCGATGTCGTAGGCAAGCTTTCCGAAGTATCCGACTTCCTCACCCATGCAGAGAACCTTTGCCGTCTGGAACGGGTGAAGGAAGGTATTGTTCATCGTTTCATATTCAAAGTCAACATGCAGTGTATCAGCAATTTTCTCCGCAATTCCCTTCATGGTATAGAAGGACTCGTCCTCTCCGAAAATTCCGACACAGAGTCTCGGTTTTTCATCCGGATAGCGTGTCAGAGGCAGCTCATACGGGATATAGACGTTGCTTAATTCAAACAGTCTTCCTGCCATGTTTCCCTTCTTCTGGTTTCGTGCAATCGCATTAATCATGGATGCTGCGAGGGTTGTTCTCATAAGTGAGATTTCCTCGCTTATCGGATTCATGATACGGATTGCCCTGCGTTCCGTTGCATCCTCCGGGATTCTGAGCATATCGAGGTCTGCAGGCGAAAAGAACGAATAATGAATGCACTCATATGCGCCGGCACTGCAAAGTGCTCTTTTCAGTCTCATTTCTGTTTTCTGTGTAAGGTTCAATCCTCCGGTTGTCACGCTTGCAGAAGGCATAAATGTCGGAATTACATGCTCATATCCGTACATACGGATTACTTCCTCCGCAATGTCCTGATAAGTCTCAATGTCCTCACGATACGCCGGAACCATCAGCTTAAGCTCGTCTCCGTCGATGGAAGGAGCAAAGCTTAAATTAGTCATAATCTTTAATACTTCCTCATTCGGAACCGTGATACCAAGGCATTTATTCACTCTGTCAATGCTGACCGTAAGGGGTCTCGGCTCCACGCTGTTTCCGGTGTTTTTGTCCACATGGGTAGCTCCGACTTTTCCGCAGCCGAGTTCTTCAATCAGGTGAAGGGCGCGCTTCATTGCCATCACGGTTGCATATTCATCCACACCCTTCTCATAACGCGCACTGGAATCGGAACGTTTTCCGACAGCTCTTGATGTTCTTCTGATGTTATCACGAGCAAATTTTGCGGATTCAAACAGAACTGCCTGCGTTGTCTCTCTGATTTCGGAATTAAGACCGCCCATTACGCCTGCGAGCGCAACCGGTTTTACCCCGTCACAAATCAGCATATTCGCATCCGTAAGTGTAAGCTCCTGCTCATCAAGTGTCACTATCTTCTCTCCGTCTTTGGCACATCTTACGCATATCTTGTTGCCTTCAAGCGTGGAGAGGTCAAATGCATGCATCGGCTGTCCGAGTTCTTTTAAGATATAATTGGTAATGTCTACAACATTGGAAATTGCATCGATTCCAACAAGGGCAAGTCTGCGTTTCATCCACGCCGGAGACTCTCCGATTGTCACATCCGTCACGTAATGCGCGCTGTATCTCGGACACAACTGTGGACATTCCACGGTAACGTCAAAGCCATCAAGCCGGGCATCGGTTTCTGTATAGTCAAGTGCCGGATATCTGAGTTCTTTTTCCAGAACTGCAGCCACTTCTCTTGCAATACCGAAAATACTCTGGCAGTCCGGACGATTTGCCGTAATTGCAATATCAAAAATCCAGTCATCAAGTCCGAGTATCGGTTTTACATCCGCTCCAATCTGTGCATCGTCCGGCAATACCAGAAGTCCGTTATATCCGGCTCCCGGGAACATATTTTCACTGACTCCGAGCTCCACTCCGGAACAGAGCATACCAAACGACTCGTATCCGCGAAGCTTGCCCTTGCCGATAGTCATCACGCCCTCAACCGTTTTGTGATCCTTTGCCGTTGCATACACGGTAGCTCCGACAAGTGCCACCGGAAATTTTCCGCCTGCAGCCACATTGTCCGCGCCACAGCAAATCTGGAAGGTTCCATGCTCTCCGCAGTCAACCTGGCACACATGCAGATGTGTATCCGGAATTGCCTCACATGTGAGCACCTTTCCAACGACAACCTTGCTGATGTCTCTTCCGACCTCGTATAATTCTTCTACTTCAAATCCGCAGGAGAACAGTTTATCCTGAAGCTCCTGTGGTGTCACATCGATATCTACATATTCTTTTAACCAACTAAGCGGTGTAATCATATCCTTTTACCCTACCTTCCTTTTTAGTCATTAAGCTGCGAAAGCACACGCAGATCAGATTCAAACAACAGTTTAATATTGTTAATTCCGTATTTGAGCATCGCTGTACGTTCAATACCGATACCAAATGCAAAACCACTGTATTCATTTGAATCAATTCCGCAATTTTCAAGCACCTTGTTATTTACCACACCGGCACCTAAAATCTCAATCCAGCCCGTACCTTTACAAAGCTTACAGCCTTTACCGCCACATTCAAAGCAGCTACAGTCAACTTCTACCGAAGGCTCCGTAAACGGGAAATAGGACGGACGAAGTCTGGTCCTGGTTCCTTCGCCGTAAATTTTCTTTACAAAAACATCCAGCATACCCTGAAGGTCGCAAAGGGTGATTCCCTTGTCAACAACAAGTCCTTCCATCTGTGTAAACATCGGAGAATGTGTCGCATCATCATCTGAACGGAACACTTTTCCCGGAGATAAGATTTTAATCGGCGGCTTTTTGCTTTCCATGACATGAATCTGACCGGCAGATGTCTGTGTGCGGAGCAGAAACTCCGGCGACAAGTAAAATGTGTCCTGCATATCTCTTGCCGGATGATCCTGTGGTGTATTTAATGCCGTAAAGTTGTAATAATCTGTCTCAATTTCTTTTCCTTCATAAATTTCAAAACCCATGCCTGAGAAAATGTCGATGAGCTGATTGCGTACAAGGGTTATCGGATGAAGATTTCCTTCTTTTTCCCTGACAGCCGGAAGAGAAATATCAATTTTCTCCGACTCATATCTTGCCTGAAGCTCTTTTTCCTTCTGACGGTTATCCAGCTCGCCCAAAAAGCCGAGTGCCCACTCCTTGAGTTCATTGACTCCTTTTCCGTAAGCGGCTCTTTCTTCCGGTGCAATGTTTTTCATCTCTTTCATCAGCATACCGATTTTACCGTTTTTACCGTCTAAGAATTTCTTTCTGAATTCATAGACCTCTTTTGAGGATGTAAGCTCCTCCGCGCCGGAAATAATTTCCTGCTTGATCTGCTCTAAATTTGCGTTCATGCTCTTCTTCCTTTCTTGGTTTGATGTACATATGTGCAGGAACCGTGCTTTCTGCATAAAAAAAGCCCCGTGCACAATCTTCTTATGCAAGGGACGAATATAATCCGCGGTACCACCCATGTTCCCTGAGGCCGGTGCCCCAAGACTCTCTCTGCGCGTAACGTGCGCCTACGGCTCTGCCTACTGTCATTTCAACAAAGCTGCTCCGGTGGGAAATTCAATCTACATCTGAACGTAAGGGGCTTGCAGCCGGTGGCACCCTCTCTCTGACCGAAAATGTATCTTTACTGACACCATCATCGCATTTCCTATTTTATATTTCACACAAAATATAATAATAAAACATAGGGAAATTGTCAAGAATACCTTTTTCTTTTTTCTTATGTTAATATAAAGTGTGGTATTGTTTTGAAAGAAAGGAGGATATGTATGAAAAAACTGGAAGATTATGTAAGAACCATACCTGATTTTCCGGAACCCGGCATTATGTTTCGCGATGTGACAAGTGTTCTCCAGGATGCAGACGGCTTTAAGCTGGCAATAGACTCGATGCTGAAGCTTCTTGAAGGAGTCTCTTTTGATGTGATTGCAGGCACGGAATCCAGAGGCTTTGTCTTCGGTGCTCCGCTCGCATACACTCTCGGCAAGCCGTTTGTGCTCATCCGTAAAAAGGGTAAGCTTCCGTGTGAAACGGTTTCCAAGTCCTATGAGCTTGAATACGGCACTGCAGAAATTGAAATCCATGCCGACGCTGTCCGGCCCGGTCAAAAAGTTGTTCTGGTCGATGATTTAATTGCAACAGGCGGAACCATCGAGGCCGCTGCTCAATTAATTGAAGAACTCGGTGGTGACGTTGTAAAAATTATTTTCCTCATGGAGCTCGCCGGTCTGAACGGACGGGACAGATTGAAAAAATATGATGTTGATGCCGTTATTACCTACGAAGGGAAATAACGAGAAACACAAAAGAAAGGGTTTTATATCATGGAAAAATTTTTTAAATTAAAAGAAAACGGTACGAATGTCAAAACAGAAGTCATTGCCGGTATCACTACCTTTATGACCATGGCTTACATTCTGGCCGTAAATCCAACCATGCTCTCCGCTGCCGGAATTGATCCGACGGCTGCATTGATTGCAACCTGTCTGGCATCCTTTGTCGGTACCATGTGCATGGCTCTCATGGCGAACTATCCGTTTGCACTTGCACCGGGTATGGGACTGAATGCATACTTTGCATATACAGTATGTATCGGTATGGGATATGACTGGAGAATCGCCCTCGCCGCTGTTGCCGTGGAAGGTATTATTTTCATTGTCCTCTCACTTACAAGTGTCCGCGAGGCAATTTTCAACGCCATCCCGAGCACACTCAAAAAAGGCGTAAGTGCCGGTATCGGTCTTTTCATCGCCTTTATCGGTCTTCAGGGCGCACACCTTGTGGTACATAATGATTCCACACTTCTCTCCTATGTGAATTTCCGCGGGAACTTCCACACAGAGGGAATCTGTGCCATCCTTGCTCTTATCGGTCTGTTCCTCACTGTCATCCTCTATTACAAGGGCGTGAAGGCAGCGATTCTGATCGGTATCATCGCAACATGGGTACTCGGTATGCTCGCTCAGGCAACAGGCCTTTATCAGGTAACTCCGGAAGCCGGATTTTACTCACTCTATCCGTCTCTTGCACTCACAGATTTCTCTAAATTCGGAGAAACCTTCGGTCAGGTTTTCAAAGCAGATTTTTCAGGTGTAAGTGTTACAAACTTTATTGTAATCATGTTTGCATTCCTGTTCGTAGATATGTTTGATACAATCGGAACACTCGTTGGTGTAGCAACAAAAGCAAATATGCTTGATAAGGACGAAAAGCTTCCTCGCATCAAACCGGCTCTTTTAGCAGATGCCATAGCTACACTTGTAGGTGCTATTTTCGGTACTTCTACAACCACAACATATGTAGAAAGCTCCGCCGGTGTCGGTGTCGGTGCCAGAACGGGTCTTGCATCTGTAGTGACAGGTTTCCTGTTCCTGCTTGCAATTTTCTTTGCTCCGGTATTTACAGCAGTTCCGGGATTTGCAACAGCTCCGGCTCTTATCTTCGTAGGCTTCCTTATGGTTATGGCTGTTACGGATATCAAATTTGAGGATGTGACAGAAGCTGTTCCTGCATACCTCTGCTTTCTTTGCATGCCACTGATGTACAGCATCTCTGAAGGTATTGCAATCGGTGTAATCTCCTACACAATCATCAATGTATGCTGCGGCAAAGCCAAAAAGGTTACACCTCTTATGTACGTTCTTACAGTATTATTTATTTCCAAATATATTTTCCTGTAAATTACGTTCCTGCACAATCAAAAAGCCTCTGCGTCCGCAGAGGCTTTTTTTAACCCTTCCTCAAGGAATAAAATCCTTCATTGTATCGTTTCTGGTCTGTATATCCAAAATCAGTCCCCCCATTCCCTCTTCATCGAGATCCGGATGAATACCGTCCGAAAAATATTCTTCCGGATAGTAGGTCAGATTTTGATAATAGCCGGGAAATCGCTCATACAGCTTTGTCTCCTTATACAGCATTTCCAGTTCAGCCTCCAGCTCACGTCTTTGCTGCATATCCGGAAGCGGAGCCGGGAGAAGATGCAGGGTAACTCCCCTGCTCTCACAAAGCTCATCCAGCCTTATAATATTCCTCACGACTGTATCCGGAATTTCCATTTTCACACTTTTTGCAAAATAGGTATTGAGAAGATTCAGATACAGCTTCTTTGCCACCGGAGATTCGTCAATAAACCTCAGCATCCGCTTATTCAGCACAAAGCTTCCGTAAGTCTTTTTCATCTCATCGAGTGTTTTTTCATCCAAATAATCGATATACCCTGTCTGTACAAAAGGCTGTACCGCATATTGGTATCCATGTACCGTCTCATATCCTGTAATCAGTGTATTCGTCGTAATAATCAGATAGATATCCGTCGCCTCCGGATGCTTCTCAAGAAATATCCTCCCGAGAATGTACTGGCCTGACATTCCAAGGCCCCGGTTTGTGGCAGCGATGCAATAATCTTTATTTTTTTCACGGCTGCGGTCAAACATTCTGTAACAGACACTGTCACCGATAATCAGCTTCTTTTTCCCGTCCTCCCGTGAGACGGCTTCTATCGCCGGTAAAATCTCTTTCACGGCTGTATTCTCTATATAATCTGTCGTATTGGTCACCCGTGCCCAGAAAGTCTTGCACGACGGAACCGCGCTCCAGGCACACAAGCCGAAAAACAGCAGCCCAAACAGTCCGGCAAACAACACCGCCTTCAGGATAAATTTTTTCATATGTCACCTCAAAACTGAAAATATATGAAGCTGGATGCACTCTGTCCAAAGCTTCGAAATGCCACAAGCACGATAAAAAGGCAAAACAGCAGACAGAAGGTCCAGCGCACCGGTACACTTACCGAAAGGAGCAACTCTTCAGGCGGACGATGCGCCTCTCTTAACCTGTCCGCTACAAAAAGTATCACGATGCCTGCAACGAAACAAAGCATTTCAAACACGGTAAATCCAAATGCCTCACACGATAAGCCCGCGCCTGTTGTGCTCCATCTTGTGAACATATACCACAGATATTCCACTCCTTCCCGAAGCGAAGGACTCCGGAAAAATATCAGGGTAACACTCCAGAAAACAAAGGTCTTAATCATTTCCAAAATTTGTGGCAGTTTTTTTATATGACACCCGCTCAGGATATCCTCAAGCACCTGACCTGCTCCGTTCAGCAGGCCCCAGAATAAAAAATGCCAGCTTATTCCGTGCCACAGTCCGCTGACCAAAAAGACCGTGCACAAATTCACATACTTACGCAGAGTCCCTTTTTTGCTTCCTCCGAGCGGAATATACAGATAATCTCTAAACCATCCCGAAAGACTGATATGCCAGCGATGCCAGAATTCCCTTATGGATGTTGCCAGATACGGCTGTCGGAAATTCTGCATAATTTCAATTCCGAGAACCTTCGCCGCCCCGATTGCAATGTGACTGTACCCCGAAAAATCCGCGTATAGCTGAATAGAAAATGCAAACATTCCGAAAATAAGGATTGGCGCGTCCAGCCGGCGGAAATTTTCAAATGTATAATTCACGGCTATCGCCGCCGTTTCTGCCACGACAAGCTTTTCAAAATATCCCGTCATCATCAGCAAAAGTCCGCTCTGTACTTTTCTTTCATCAAAATGCTGAGGCTGTTTTAGCTGTGGCAGTAAATTTCTGCTCCGCTCAATCGGTCCTGACAGAATCAACGGGAAGAAACTAACAAACAAAGCATGGTCAAAAAAGTTTTTCTCGCATAGAACCTCTCTTCGATATACATCCACGGTATACCCGATTGCCTGAAAAATGTAAAAGCTGATTCCAATCGCGAAATTATAGTATTTGCCCAAAAACAGTACCCCAAGACAAACAATGCTGCAAGCCGCCAGCCACAGTTTTTTCCTTGTGTCATTTCCGGCTCCGGATATTCGCCTCGCGCACACATAAGTAACCGTAATACAAAACAACAATATGATAATGTTCTTCGGATTCAGGAAGGTATAAAAATAGAGACCTGCTCCCAAAAGCCAATACTTTTTTATCCTGTCCGGAATTACATAGTATAGCAATACCACAACCGGAAAAAAGATAAAAAATGACATGGAATTAAACAACATTTCCTTTTCGTTCTCTCTTTCTCTTGTGTAAGATTTGATGCAGTAATTCAATTGCCGGAAGCAGGAAGCGATTCAGAAGAGCCCCTGCCAGCACAATATAAAAACAAAGATACAGCCACAGCATTACCACCGTCACCGTGGCAACACTTCCATATATGTTATAGGAAAAAAAGTGATTTACATATACGGAAAAAATCCACGATGCAAAATACCACGCAACACTTGAAATAAATGCGCCGGGCAGTTCATACAAAAAACTTTTTTTACAATTCGGAATCCACGTAAACACCGCTCCGAAAAACAGTGTGAGCATTGCCGTCATAAAAAGCGGTCTGAAGCTGAACAATGCATCAAACAGCAGATGAATATACGGGAAAATACCGTTCAAAACTCTGGCAATCCATTCGCCGAATACAACAAGCACCAGCAAAACAATAACCATCAAAAGCATAATTACCGTATATACACTTGCCCGCAAACGCAGTCGTACATAATTACGTTTCTCTTCCGTCTGGTTGATGACATTCAGTGCCCTCAGAAGGGCAAGCATTCCTTTTCCTCCCGACCAGATTAAGACAAGCAGCGTAATCGACAAAACCGTTCCCGAATTGTCATACATGTTCGATATAACGGAAACCGAGACAGGCGAGAGATATTCCGGTAAGATTTTCGTCGCGATTGTCATCAGCTTTGCTTCCGTCAGTGGTGTATAAGGCAATACCGAAAAAAACACAAGGAGCATGGGAACAAGTGAAAGGTAGGTAAAAAATGCTATACTGGACGCGTAGGCTCCTATATGGTACTTGCGCATCATATGCATATATTCTTTTCCAATCAGATATATTTTACGAATCATTTCTCTTCCTTCTTCATTTCCTCAAGTTCCGTCTCCGCATAGAAGAAACTCAAAATCTCATCAAACCCCATTTCCCTTTTTGCCATCTGTTTTGCCCCGTTCTGGCTCATACCGATGCCATGTCCGAAGCCGCCTCCGAAAATCCGTAAGGCAGTAATCTTTCCGTCCTTCAGCTCCGGCTCAATCGTCAGGAAAGCACTCGGAAGCATTCCGTCTGCCTTCCCTTCCTTAGAATAATTTTCACCATAGGAAAGCTTCGTATTCTCGCCCGCCAAAATATAGCGCGCATTCTTCTCAGACAAAATTTTGACGGTATTCTCTGTTCCGGTCAGCAAAAGCTCGGTTACAGCTCCGCCTCCGGCGCGTTTTATAACTGCAATGTCCGTCAACTCACCGAATGCATCTATTTCTCTTGAAACAAAGCCCTCTTCCGTCCCGGTCAAAACCTGCTGCGGATTTGCATGATATCTTTTTTTTAGATTTTTCAAAAGCAGTTCCTCATTGACGGCTGTCTCATATTTCCAGCGAAAATATGTCTCTTCCGCCTCATAACAGTCCAAATCCCTGCCACGGATATACTCGTCAAACGTCACGTTATCCGTCAAATCAAGACTGTTTCCCTCACCGATTTTATGCGACCTCAGATAATCGTCATTCTCTGCCATCCACGCACTCAAATCAGTTCCATAACCACAGGAGGTCGAATAAAAATATGTGGTGACCGGTTTTTGATTCTTACAGACAATTATTCCCTCCGTCTCGCGCACAGCACGCGTTGTCATATCATTTTCGGAGATATTATTATACACCTGAAATGCTGCACTGTCATCCACATGTGCCCCGTAGCTTTGAAGGCTTGAGCTGTTCATATGCGCATAAGCGTAGGTTCGTGCGCTGACCGCCTGCGCCTTTAATGCCTCAAGCGGATAGTTTGCCGGCATTTCACTCGGCACAACCGAATACAGATATTCATCCAGCAAAAGCTCATTGATTACAAGGAGCCCGTCCGGGGTTTTCTCTATCTCAATCGTTCCCCTGTAGGCCGGTGTCCCCTGATTTCTTTCCACGGACGGCAGTTTGATTTTTGCCGAAAGCGCGACCGGCGAAAAGCGGATTCTTGTGCTGTCAAACATTTCACTCTCCGCATTTATCTCCAATTCCGTTCCGTTCTCCGTCACTCCCGATTTATCTCCGCTGCTCCACTCCATATCCGTATCACAGCAGAGCACAACCGACTCATGGTACGGTGACTCAAATCCTGTCGTCTTTACGACAACACGGATTTTATCCAGATATCCTTCGCCTGAGACAAGTGCTGCCACAATTTCTTTTTTGTCATTCAGCACAAAATCCGTAAAAGCATAACCGATTTTTAAATCCGCCAGCGTATAAGGCTCATATTCTCCGTATAATTTGTATACCTGTATATGCTCCGTATAAGGAAAAATGCCTGCTCCTTCCAGTTCAATTTTTCCATCCCTGACGGACAAAAGCTTTGCATTTATCTTGTCCGTATAAGCTGTAACCAAAGCTGCTCCGCCGTCTTTGACTGTAATATCCACAATGTCCTCATAACCGTTATATTCCTTGTCATAGTTAGCCAGTGCAAACTCATTATCCCCATACATGACCGTCAGCTTATTCTCTGTATTTCCCTTAATCCAGGCCGTCTTAAGAAGGACTGTTCCATCCCGGATTTCAACGATATTCAAAATTTTATCCTTTGTACCGAACACACTGATAATATCACCGGGCTGCGGGGTTTCCGACGTTTCCTCCGTCTCATTCCGGGTAATCTGGGTATATTCCTGCAAAAACTCCTCCTGCTCTGTCTTGGCAAGCAGAGTGTTTCCGCTGACGGAGACAACACCTGCCTCCCTATAATCCATCTCAAGCTCAGGCTGCATCTCATTCATATATGTAATCAGTGACTGCATCGTCTCTTCCTTCGGAAGATATCCCTTCTCCCTCTGTATTTCATCACATCGCTGTAAAAAGCCGTCTGCCGTCTCCTCATCCGCAACCGAAAGATAAAAATCTATTTCAGAGATTGAAATTTCTTCTTTCCTGCTTTCCCTTGATTTCTGATACAGCATAGAGCTCCCAATCACAAAAGCAAGAGAGGTAAACACTATGGCAGTAAGAAGAATCATCACTTTTTTTCTCATATGCTTCCCTTTCACATATCATTTCAAAAGAAAACAGCCCTTTCGGACTGCTTTCTTTTGTCCCCAAAATGCCGGTTCCTACACTTTGACTCCTAGCAAATGCCAGGTGGGTTACCGCAATTACACTTCTGCCTTCCTCTGACCCGTAGGTAAGGCCTGACATCCGTGCAACAATGTAGGTGTCCCGTTTAAAGTAACTGTAGGTTCAAAATAGTAGGAATTGTCGTACATTCCAGGTTACTTATAGTATACGCAAAACCTCCGCGTATTACAACTATTTTTTCGTTGGCAGAATCTTCATTTTCTCCATACGTTTTTCTGCCTGTTTTATAATCTGCTGCTGGGAGTATTTTTCAAGAATCTGAACAAGTAGTCTCAGCGCGCGGGAAAGAATTCTTCGATTATCATCCTCCTCTCTGTTTATACGGCGGATAATCGACACAACATCCTTTGCCTTTAGCTGTGACAAGGTTTTGGCACCCGTCTGCTCAAAAATAGAAAACAGTGCCTCTACAAATTTCCGGCGTTCCTCCACTGACATTGAGCAGATAAACTCTTTCATTGTATGCTCTACACCCGTCGAAGATGCAGAAATATCATCCACATAGACAAAATCATTTCCCTGCACCTGCCACGAAAACATATCGTGCTGAAACAGTCCAATCTGTGTGCTTGCCACCACCTCATAAGGCGCATCATGTTCAAATAAAATTCCTATCATGGATGACTGCGGAACAATCCGTTCTATTCTGCCCACAACCGCACGATACGAATCACTCTGAAGCATTTCCTTAGTGAACCCCGGACTGTCGAAGCTGCATATCTTTTTTATTCTTCTTTTTACCAGCGGATGACACATTGCGCCTGCATAAACGGCAAGATTCCCCCCCTTGGAATGTCCTCCTATATAGATACGTCCGCGTCTGGTAAGTGCCACCTGATGCAGATATTTTACAGCCTGAAGCTGTGACGGAACAGGCGAGCAAAAGCTCATATTAAAATCCTCTTTCCATCCGACTATCGTATCGTCCGTTCCCCTGAATGCTATACACATATCTCCGTCGCCAAGCTCCACTGTAATTGCAGAGAACTGCTTTTCTTCCTTCTCGTCTATTTGATTCACATAATAAGATAACCTCATCTCCCGGAAGCGTCTGCACCTTGATAACACATCAAAAAGTACAAAGATTTCATCCGGAATCACTCTTCCGAGCTTCATCTTATCATCCGCATGCAGCATGGAAAATTTCTCTCCTGCCTCACGGATAGTCACATTGCTTTTCCCCGAAAGATTATAGCCCGTCTGCTCAAAATCAATGTATGACAATGTACTTAGAATCAGATTATCTATACAGTTAAACGGCGACTGCTTTATGCTCAGATCACCGCGCCATTCCAAATAATCCATAAAATTAGCCATTCTGTCACTCCTCTTACAGCTATCATCATCCTGAAACCAAAAAATTCTTTGCAGTCATTATAAAATAAAAAAAATCCGCAGTAAAGATGAAAAATCATCTCACTGCGGATTCTAAAACATGTTTTACTGTACTTTGTATACGCCGTACATTGTTTCTTCACGGTCAGTTTTTTGCGAAACCTCTTGGAATAGATATTAACCAAGGCCGCGCTGTAAGCGCGATGTCCGCTATCCGTGACCGGGTATAAACATCCAAACTATTTTAATTTTTATCTATGCATCTTATAATGCATCAACTAACTTCTGAACTGCTGCAAGAGCTTCGTCCGGAAGCTTGTCATAACCATCTTTCTTAGATGCGAAGCCTTCTACTGCATCTACACGGTTCTGCATAGCAGCCTTTAATGCAGCGCGATATTCAGCATCATCTAAGTTTGGCTTGAAGTCTGCTGTCTTTCCTGACCAGTCATACATGATTTCGATATCCTCGAATGGTCCCCACTGTTCAAATTCAGCTTTTCCTTCAACGATAGTTTCAAGAATTCCTAATGTATCTGCCGGTTTACACTTAGTTCCCATGAAGTCACCTGTGTTAACGATGTAGCAGTCTACGTTCTTCTCTTCTACTAACTTTTTGAACTTCTCGTAGTCATTTACCAGAGGATATGTTCTGAATGGGTTAGCATAAGGAACGATTCTTAATGCATTCATATCTGTACCTGCAGCAACACGTTCTGCTGTAGATGTCTTAGTAGCAAGTGTAGCACCCATAACTGATGCAAGAGCAGAACCTTTCAGTTTGATTACAGGTGGAATTGTAGGGTCTTTCATAATCCAGAAGATTGCGTTTACAGGAGCGTCAATCTTATCTACACGGTTCGGAGACCATAATTTAGATTTGATAGCACGTCCGTTACCATTTCTGATATCTTCTGTAACAAGCTGAATCTTGCCTTCTGAATCTAATGTACAAGAGCAGTTCTGAGCAGATAATAAGTATTCATTATCCGGACATCCTGTAGGATAGTCTGCTGTCTTGTCAAAGTATGTCGGCTCTAATGCGATAGATGCACATGTATCTGTGTTGATGATGAATGCATCGTCATGAAGAACCTTGATACCGCCGAATTTGTCATATTTTCCGCCATGTTTAGCGTGTGTAAGTGTTGACTTACCTGATCCTGAAAGACCGTATACAGAAGCAACGAACTTCTTACCGCTTTCAAGAGAATACTCTTTCTGTCCACCGTGGCAGGCTGCATATCCGTTTCTGTTAGCAAGAGCCCATGCCATTGTAAGCGTTCCTTTTTTATGCTCACCGAAGTATCTCATACCAAGGATAGCTGCACAGTTTTCGTTTGTATCGAAGTAGCAAAGTGTAAGCGGATCGCTTAAGCAACTGTAATCTACGTCAGGTGCATCATGTGGTGCCCACTGCGGATCAGAGAAGATATATACGTCTGCTTCTTTGCCGTCTGCAATTGCCTTAGAGTTTTTGTACATTTTAACATACTCGTCTGACATGTACTGGAAGTTGAGCATCCAGTTGTAAAGGATGTTCTCTTCTCCTTCCGGAATAAGAAGGTGTGCTTTTACCATAAATTCCGGATCAAGACCGATGAAGCACTCTGCATGATACATAGTTTTCCATCTTGTCTCATATACTGCATCCATAACTACTTTATCAAGTTTTACGGAGTCAACACCCGGCTCGCCTTTGATACGGCGTGCTGCTGCGTAACGTCCTGTTACTGCACCGTCGTTAAATAATAAAACCTTTGCATCTTTTTCAAGACCAAATGTCTCACCGTCTTTGATAGGCATGTCTGTCACAACTGTACCCGGCGAATTCTTTGCCAGCTCATATGCCTCTTTTAATGTGTTAACTTTCACTACATTATTTCCGTAGAAAGCTGCTTCGATGATAGAACGTGTTTTTGAAAAACCTACTTTTCCAGCACCGATCTCATTGATTGGATAATACGCTTTTGTTGCCATATTATGTAGTCCTCCTTGAAAATGTATTTTTTAACCGCGTATGCGGTCTGTTTCTTACCATGTACTGTCTAAGTACACCGGAAATATTATCTCAAAACCACTATCAAAAGTCAAGCATTTTGTCCTTGTATTTTCTCTGAACAAATTGTAAACATTTTCTTAATTTCCCAAAAAAACTTGCCCGTGCTTTTTTATTCATGTTATATTAAAATGAGTATTTTTCAGAAAGGTGGGAAACAAATGGAACATAATGTATTTTCAGACATTACACCTGATATCGTCAGACTTGCCGATTTATCCCGTGAGGCGGGAATCATCGAGCAGGAATTATTCACAAAATATGAGGTCAAACGCGGTCTGAGAGACTTAAACGGCAAAGGAGTTCTTGCCGGTCTCACCAACATATCCGATGTCCGTGCCAACAAGATTGTTAACGGCGAGCAGATACCTACACACGGAAGACTGTTCTATCGCGGTTACGACGTGGAGGATCTTGTAAAAGGCTTTGACAAGGATGATCGTCTCGGTTTTGAGGAAGTGACATACCTTCTTCTTTTTGATAGTCTTCCTAATTATGAAGAACTTGCAAAATTCAAGGAATTACTCGGGTATTACCGTTCTCTTCCGACCAGCTTCGTCCGTGATATTATCATGAAGGCTCCGAGCCGGGATATGATGAACACGCTTGCAAGAAGCGTCCTGACTCTCTATTCGTATGATGACAGGGCAGATGACACTTCACTTGAGAATGTGCTTCGTCAGTCACTCCAGCTCATCAGCCTTTTCCCGATGCTTGCAATATACGGTTATCAAGCATATCGTCATTATCACGACGGAAAGAGTCTCTACATTCATCAGCCTCTGCCTGAGCTTTCCACTGCAGAGAATATTTTACGCATATTGCGTCCTAACAAAAAATACACTCCTCTTGAGGCAAAAATTCTGGACATTGCCCTTATTTTACATATGGAGCACGGCGGCGGTAACAACTCTACTTTCACGACACATGTTGTGACAAGTTCGCTGACCGACACTTACTCCACCATCGCAGCAGCTATCGGTTCCCTGAAAGGTCCGAGACACGGCGGTGCGAACATCAAGGTTGTCAAGATGTTCGAGGATATGAAGCATCAAGTCTCCGACTGGGAAAACGCCGAGGAGGTTTCCGAATATCTCAGAAAACTTCTCAACAAAGAAGCCTTTGACCACGCCGGACTGATTTACGGAGTCGGTCATGCGGTTTATTCCAAGTCAGATCCCCGCGCCCGCGTCTTCAAAAGCTTTGTCGAGAAGCTCTCACAGGAAAAAGGTCTGGAAAAGGAATTTGCCCTCTACTCTCTCGTCGAGGAGCTTGCCCCGAAGGTTATCGCCGAGGAACGCCATATCTACAAGGGTGTCAATATCAATGTGGATTTTTATTCCGGCTTTGTATACAAGATGCTCGGTCTTCCGGATGAACTCTACACTCCTATTTTTGCCATTGCACGTATCGTCGGCTGGAGTGCACATCGCATGGAAGAGCTTGCCAACAACGGCAAAATTATTCGTCCGGCCTACAAACCGATTCACAAGGATATGACTTATATTCCGATAGACGAACGTAAATAAGGTTTATACCACAAAAAGGAACTTCCAACCGGAAGTTCCTTTTTCAGATTTCAATTTATATCTTTCTCTGTTCCTGCTTACAGCTTGAGGAAGTTCTTCACTGCCTGCTTCATTTCATCTTTTTCACATTCTGTCTTGTGAAGCACCGGTGCTGTGCGAATCTCTTCTATCGCATTCGGAACCGGTACGTTTGATATTCTGCACAGCTCGTCAATCAGTTCAAAGTCGGACATGCTGTCATATTTTGAATCGATGGCATTCATGACACTTCTCGCAAATTTATACGGACTTGCGGTCGATGCAATCACCGTCACGGTGTCATCTCCTGTTGCCTGTACATACTTATCATACGCTGCAGCAGCTACCGCCGTATGCGTATCAATCACATATCCGCAATCTTCATAAAGAGCTTTGATCTTCGCAAACGTCTCTTCCTCCGTCGCATAGCCGCCGATAAAATCAGAAAGCTTCTCTTTCATCTCTGCCGTCACATCATATTTGCCGTCCTTAGAAAGAGCTGCCATAAGCTCTGCATTCTTCGCGCTGTCTTCCCCTGCAATCCTGTAGATAAGTCTCTCAAGATTGGAAGAAATCAGAATATCCATAGATGGTGAACTTGTCAGGATAAATTCTCTGTTCCTGTCGTATGTTCCTGTTGCAAAAAAATCAAATAAAACCTTGTTGTCGTTGGAAGCACAAATAAGCTTTCCTACCGGAATTCCCATATTTTTCGCATAGTAAGCTGCCAGAATATTACCAAAGTTACCTGTAGGTACCACAACGTTCATTGCCTGACCTTCCGCAAGCTTACCCTGTGCATACAATGTCGCATAGGAATATACATAATATACAATCTGCGGAACCAGACGACCGATATTGATAGAGTTAGCAGACGAGAACTGGAAGCCCTTTGCATCCATCTCCGCAGCAAGATCCTTGTCTCCGAACAATGTCTTCACTCCGGTCTGTGCATCATCAAAATTGCCATGGATTCCGATTACATGTGTATTGGCACCTTTCTGTGTTACCATCTGCTTTTCCTGCACCGGGCTTACACCGTTTTTCGGATAGAACACGATAATTTTGGTTCCCTCAACATCCGCAAATCCCGCAAGTGCTGCCTTTCCCGTGTCGCCGCTTGTCGCCGTGAGAATTACGATTTCGTTTTTAACCGCATTTTTCTTCGCACTCGTCGTCATAAGGTGCGGCAAAATGGAAAGTGCCATATCTTTAAATGCTATGGTTGCACCGTGGAATAATTCAAGATAATATGCATTTCCTGCATAAGCCAGCGGTGCAATCACTTCTGTGTCAAATTTTGCATCATATGCACGGTCGATACAATCCATAAGTTCTTCCTTGGTAAAATCCGTCAGATAAAGCTTCATTACCTCATATGCCACTTCTCTGTATGACATCCGGGATAATGCATCTATCGAAACATCCAAAGCCGGGATATGATCCGGCACAAATAATCCGCCGTCTTCTGCAAGTCCTTTTAAAATGGCCTCTGATGCCTTTACCGGCTCAGAATTACTTCTTGTGCTTTTGTATAATACTTCCATCGGTGTACCTCTTTCTTTTTATAAAATCCGTCTGCTTCATTATACACCAGAAATTGCTTTAAGCAATAATATTTTTTTATTTACTTATAAAACCTGTGTCCTCCATGCTCCGTGCAAAAGGACAAACTATTTTCAAACCACGACAAATTATCCGAAGCAGCTTTTCCTGCATTGACAAAATAAAGCGCTCCTCCAGTCGTGTCCTCTCCGCTGAGCGCAAGCTTTACTGCGTTTCTGGTCTCTTCCGTAACCGTCACGCTGTAATATCTTCCGTCACCGACCGGTGAAAACTGTACCTTCCCTCCGCTCCCTTGAAAAACCACTCCCTGAACGGAATTCGGAAATTTTTTACTATGCACACGATTGATTATAACATCTGCCACCATCTGTTTCCCGAGCAGGTCTTCTCCTCCTGCCTCTGCCTGCACAATCCTGCACAGTATTTCATAATCCGAAGCAGAAACCGGCGCAAGTCTCTTTCGCACCATTGTCCTTTCTTTTATCACTCTTGCCTCTGAGGTTGTCTGTGTCATTTTGTACTGTTCTGTTACATAATTGTAAACAATTTCGTCCTTTGTATGATACGCTTCTCCCTCGCCCGTTCCGCCATCCATTACGGGCCCGAAGGTAAGCAAAAAGATTACTGCCAGCGCAGCCATCATTTTTGCAGCCTTATCATACATATATATATTTCTCCTTTCGCTCCATGCCATTAGTTTATAAACAAATGTAATAATTTGTTAATAACTCTTTCATTAGTTTATACAAGCTTTAGGAAAAATATTTCTAAAATTGTAATTTTGTTCATCCTTTGTTATAGTGATACTATGAAAAAACTGACAGGCGTGTATATAACAAAGAAAAAAAACGGACAAACTTATTATCGTTCGTCCATCACATACAAAGGAAGGCATATCAGTCTGGGAAGCTTTGATATTGCTGAACATGCGCACTCCGCGTATCTTGAAGCCGATTCTGTTTTGCGCGATTCTTCCCTCTATGATATCACCTTGCTTGAAACCTTTTTCGCAGCATCGAAACAGACGAAGAAAAAAGCGAAAAAATCTTTCGCGCAAATCGACTTTCTGACCTATGAAAAAGTGGTTATTTTGATGAATTTCCGCGACAACGGGATTTATTTTCACAGTCCGATTTATCTGTATAAAAACTATTTTCACTATTATCTCGCACCGGGACTGCATCTGACCTTCGACAAGGAAGATCTGTTTTATTACTCCTCCCACAGGATTATGAAACGTGGAAATCACCTGTTTGTATCGGATTATGGCATGCAGGTAACCATCGCCGCACGTTACGGTATCCGGAATTTTGCGGTCAAAGACAGGGACTATCGTTTCATCAACCAGGATGACACCGACTATCGCTATTCCAATATAGAGATTATCAATCCGTATCACGGTGTTCTGCGCGAGGGAAGCTTCGGAAATTACACCTACCGCGTGCTTATTCATATTAACGGAAACTACCTTGTCGGAATATATGAAGACATGGAAACAGCAGCCATTGCTTACAACAAGGCTGCCGATTTCTGTCATCAATATGGAATTCAAAAAAAATTTCCTGTCAATTATATCGAAACCATGTCTCCTAAGACTTATGCCGATATTTATTCAAGGGTTTCTGTTTCGGAGTCACTGATAAGCATGCTTACTTCTGGGTATAATCCACAAAGCTGATATTCATATTCAAATCTCCTGAAACGCCGCTCATTTTTCCGGTTGACGAATACTGCCACATTGCAAATTCATACGGGTAATCCGGAGTCTGTCCGTTTTGAGACAGCCAGATATCATAATCGCCCAGCATCGTCAAATCAATCTTGCGCAGCAGCCAATATTTGTTTCCGTAAACCATTGGCTTATATCCGGCCTCCCTGATACGGTTACAGAATGTGTTCGTTATCTCCGTAAGCTGCGACTTCGGCAGATTGTCAATGCGCGACGTATCGTTTGCCACCAGTCCCAGGTCAAACACCACCGGATAGGTCACCTTCATCTCAATCAGATTCGTAATCACAAACTCTGCCTCTTCCAGTGCCTCCTCGGGCGTAATCGCCTTGGATTCAAAATACACACCGACAGACAAACCGGCCTCATTTGCCTTCTGTATATTGTCAAAATATTCCTCATCCGGTGAAATATTCCCGCTTTCATATCCACGGTATCCAATCCTGATCATTACAAAATCAACTCCGGCTTTTTTCAGTTTTGAGAAATCCGGTTCTCCGTTCTCCTTGCTGATATCCACTCCGAGCCAGGAAGCTTTATCTCCATTTTCAAAATACTTGAGCACCGGTTCTTCATAGACAAAGCCTTCCTCTTTATAGGTATTCTTATCCAGATACGAATTAATCATAATCCACTGCTGCGTACCATCCGGCCTCACTACCATCGTCTTCGTTCCGCCCTCGGAAAGGTCTTCCTCCTGCTCCTTCTTTTTTTCCTCTTCCAGAAGCTTTTGGGCATTTTTTTCGTAGAGGTCACTCATGGCTGCTGAATTGTCCGACACCGGAACCTCATCCTTGTACATATTCCAGAAATCAAGCTGGTCGCTTGTCAGTGTCGATTCCCCTACCGGATATTTCTCCGGCAAATCCGCCTCCTCCTTCTGCACCAAAGTCTCCGCAGAAGGACTGTTTCCCCGCGACTTCGTGTTCTTCTGATTAACCACAAGTACCACACAAAAAACAAGGACAATAAATCCCGTCACCGCAACTGCAGTATATAAAAGGGGTAGCCCCGATTTTTCATTTTTATCTTCAAAATCATCTGTCAGTCTCATATTTTTCCCTTTCTCTGTAGAAAGTTTAACATAACTTTATCTATTATACAAAGAAATTTTATGTTACACTTATCTTACAAATATCAGACAAGGAAGAAATCTATATGAAAAAAAATACAGCCATTTTACTTATACTTCTGCTTGCATCTCTTTTATATGGATGCGCCTACGGACAGGAGGCTTATACCAAAACCGATTTTTGCTTTGACACCTCCGTCTCCTTGACGATTTATGACAAGGCATCCAATGCATCTGATGCAGAGGCAATACTTGACGAAGCAATCGCGCTTTGCCACGACTACGACGATATGCTCAGCCGAACGACGGAAGGAAGCGATATCTGGAATATCAATCACGCCGGCGGCGAATGGACCACCGTCTCCGATGACACTCTCCGGCTGATTCAGTCTTCTCTGGAATACTGCGAACTTACCGGAGGCGAAATAGACATTACCACTGCACCGGTAAAGGAGCTTTGGGACTTTTCACAAACCGGGGAAATTCATATGCCTGCAACACGGATTATCGACGAAAAGCTCACTCACGTTGATTATCACCTTATCGAAATCAGCGGAAACAAAATCCGTCTGAATGACCCGGAAGCTGCCATTGACCTCGGTTTTATCGCCAAGGGCTATATCGCCGACCACATCCGCTCCTTCCTTATGGAAAAGAAGGTCAAAAGTGCCCTGATTAATCTCGGCGGAAACATCGTCACCATCGGAGACAAACCGGACGGCTCCGCCTATCAGATCGGTATTCAGGAGCCTTTTGCCGCACCCGGAACCTATCTTATGACCGTACCATGCTCCGATTCCGAAACCGGCACCTACAGCTCTGTGGTCACCAGCGGAATCTACGAGCGTTGCTTTGAATATAACGGAAAGCTGTATCATCACATTCTGGATTCCTCCACAGGACAGCCTGTGCAAAGCGATCTTGCAAGCGTGACGATTCTTTGTGACACCTCACTTCATGCAGATGCCCTAAGCACGACCTGCCTCATTCTCGGACTTGAACGCAGCGTAAGCTTTATCGAGGGTCTGGAGTACGCCGATGCCATCTTTATCACGACAGACGGCAGAATCGTGGACACCCGGGAGTAAGAAAAACCTGTCCCTCATCAAAGGTCAAGCTGAACTTCTACCGGACAGTGATCCGAGCCGAGTACCTGCGTATGGATGTCGGCCGACACCAGTTTTTCCTTTAACTCATCCGACACAAGGAAATAGTCGATTCTCCATCCTGCGTTCTTGACTCTTGCCTGAAAACGATAGGACCACCACGAATATACCCCTTCGGTATCCGGATAAAAGTGGCGGTAGCTGTCAATAAATCCGCTCTCCAGAAGCTCTGTCATCTTCGAGCGTTCCTCATCCGTAAAGCCCGCATTATGACGGTTGGTCTTCGGATTTTTCAAATCTATTTCCTTATGCGCAACGTTCAAATCGCCGCATACAACAACCGGTTTTTTCACGCGGAGCGCATTCAGATATTCCCTAAACGCATCTTCCCACACCATTCTGTATTCGAGCCGTTCAAGCTGCTGTTTTGAATTCGGTGTATAAACGGTTACCATATAAAAATTATCAAATTCAAGTGTAATCACACGGCCTTCCGTATCATGCTCTTCAATACCGATACCGTAACTGACTGAAACAGGCTCTTTTTTCGTAAAAATCGCCGTTCCGGAATATCCCTTCTTTACCGCATAGTTAAAATATTGATAATATCCCGGAAGGTCAAGTTCAACCTGACCCTCCTGAATTTTCGTTTCCTGCAGGCAGAAAATATCCGCATCCGCTTCGTTAAAAAATCCCATAAAATCCTTCTGCAGACATGCCCGGATTCCGTTTACATTCCATGATATCAGTTTCATAGTAAAATTCCTTTTCCTGATTTATTCTTTCGTTTTTATTCCGCCTTTAAAAAAGCCGCATATCCGCATTTTGCCTCATACAAATCCGCCTTGGAGGTTGCTTCGTGAGGTGCGTGCATATTCATAACAGGAACTCCGCAGTCGATGACATTCATTCCGTAAAGCGAAAGAATGTAAGCAATCGTTCCGCCTCCTCCGAGATCTACCTTTCCAAGCTCCGCAGTCTGGAAGGAAACACCTGCCTCGTCCATAATCTTACGGATAAAGGCAATATACTCTGCATTGGCATCATTTGAGCCTGATTTTCCTCTTGCACCAGTAAACTTATTAAACACCATTCCGTGACTGAGATATGCCACGTTCTTCTTATCAAAGGATGACGCGTAAGACGGGTCATAGGCCGAGCTGACATCCGAAGATAACATTCTTGAATTTTTCAGGCATCTGCGAAGTGTCAAATCTGTATATTCTCCTGTCAGATTCATGATTTCCGCCACGCAGTTTTCAAAGAACTGTGACTGCATGCCCGTAGCTCCCACACTTCCGATTTCTTCTTTATCTACGAGAATACAGCAGCCCGTTCTCTCAAGCTTCTCCTGCTCAAGCATCGCTACAAGCGAGCTGTAAGAGCACACTCTGTCATCCTGTCCGTAAGCTAAAATCATGCTTCGGTCAAGACCTGCCTCCCTGGCTCTTCCTGCCGGAACAATCTCAAGCTCTGCCGAAATAAAATCTTCCTCTTCCATATCGTAGTTCTGCTTTAATATATCAAGTGCAAATGCACAGACCTTATCCTTGGTGCCTTCTTCTTTTTCCTCTTTTTTTGCATCATCCTTTTGATACTTCAGCGGACGATTGCCGATGATGATATCAAGTGCCTCGCCTTCAATCACCTTATTTGCCTTCTTTTCCATCTGCTCTGCTGCAAGATGAATGAGAAGGTCGGAAATAAAGAATACCGGATCCTCATCCTCCTCGCCGATGCTGATGTCAATCGTTGTTCCGTCTTTTTTTACCACAACACCATGTATTGCAAGCGGAATTGTCACCCACTGATATTTCTTGATACCACCGTAATAATGTGTATCCAGGTAAGCAAAGCCGCCTTCCTCATAGAGCGGATTCTGTTTCACATCCAGACGCGGGGAATCCAGATGTGCTCCGAGAATATTCATGCCATCTTCAAGCTTCTTTGTGCCGATGTGAAACATAATCACGGCTTTTTCCATATTTACCGCATATACTTTATCCCCGGCTTTCAGCTTCTTACCTTCCTTACATACTTTTTCAAGTTCGACATAGCCCTGTTCTTCAATCTCATTGACAATGTTGGTTACGCACTCACGTTCCGTCTTTCCGAGGTCAAGAAATCTCCGATAGCCACGGCTTAAATCTTCCAGCTCCTTTAACTGTCTGTCATTGTACTTTTCCCATGTACTTTCTGTTTTCATAATAGCAGCCTCCTTCTTGTCAAAAATTCTCATACTACAAATAGTATGAGAATTTCTGTCTGAAATATAATTTTTATTCATGTTTTACAATAGATTTTTTCGGACATTTTTCCATACATATACCACAGCCGACACATTTTTCCTCATCAATCTCGGAAAGGAAATTCTCAACCTTCACCGCATCGTTCGGACAGTTCTTTGCGCAGAGATTACAGCCGATACAGCCGACACTGCACTCCTTCATCGTGACAGGCCCCTTTTCCTGTGAGCTGCAGGCAACCACATATTTTGCATCATACGGAATAAGCTTAATAAGATTCTTCGGACATGCAGCCACACACTTTCCGCACGCCTTACAGGCCTCTTTGTCCACCACCGCGACATTATTTACAATATGAATCGCGTCAAACGGACACGCAGCCACACAGTTTCCGTAACCGAGACATCCGTAGTTACATGCCTTCGGTCCGCCATTCGGCACAAAGGAAAGCATGGCACAGTCCTGTGCTCCTGTGTATTCATAATCCTTTGTCGTCTTGTCGCAATCTCCCTGGCATCTGACAAAGGCAACCTTACGCTGTGTCTCTCCTGCTTCGACTCCCATAATGGAAGCAATTTCTTTGCCGACCGGCTCGCCTCCGACCGGACACGCATTTACCGGTGCCTCTCCCTTAACGATTGCAGCAGCAAGACCGGAGCAGCCCGGATATCCGCAGCCTCCGCAATTATTGCCGGGCAGAGCCTCGAGAACCGCTTCCTCTCTCTCGTCCACTTCTATCTTAAATTTAATTCCGGCTATTCCGAGGAAGAGACCGATAAACAGACCGACACTGCTTACAACCACTGTTGCAATGATAATTCCTGTAATATTCATCGCTGTATCCTCCTATAATAATCCTGAAAATCCGCAGAACGCGATTGCCATGAGACCTGCTGTCACGAGCACAATCGGCATTCCCTGGAACGGACGCGGAATGTCATTATATTCTATCTTCTCACGGATACCTGCAAGGATGACGATTGAAATCGTAAATCCAGCAGCCGTGGCAAATCCGTTCACCACACTGGCTGCAACGGAATATGACTTTTGCACGTTTACCAGTGCCACACCCAGAACCGCACAGTTGGTCGTGATAAGCGGAAGATATACACCGAGCGATTTGTAAAGAGAAATCATATACTTTTTCAGGAACATCTCCACAAACTGTACAAGCGCGGCAATGACAAGAATAAATACTATCGTTTTCAGGTAAGTGATATCAAATCTTACCAGCACTCCCTCGTAAATAATAGCAGCCACAAACGACGCAAGCGTTATAACAAAAATAACCGCTGCTCCCATTCCTGCAGCCGTCTTAACCTTTTTGGACACTCCCAGAAACGGACACAGTCCTAAAAACTGACTCAGGACAACATTATTTACAAGCGCAGAGCCTATGGCAATCAAAATCAACTCTTTCATTTAAGACTCCTCCTTTTTTTCAGAAGTATCGTAAAATCTCCTGCCACAGCCCTTGTCCTGACAGTTCATACAGTCCTCACTGCAGCCTGAGCCTATTTTGCTCATGTCTTTGCCCTTTTCCTCGCCCTTAATCTTAATATAGTTCTGAGTTGCTGTCAGAATCGCAAGCACAAAGAAAGCTCCCGGTGCCATGATAAAGATGCTGACAGGGACATAGGAAGACGGCATAACCGTCACACCGAAAATCTGTCCTGCACCGATGATTTCACGGACCGCACCGATACATGTCAGTGCGAATGTAAAACCAAGCCCCATTCCGATTCCGTCAAAGAAGGAAGGAAGTATCGGATTCTTAGACGCGTAGCTTTCCGCACGTCCGAGAATAATACAGTTTACAACGATAAGCGGAATATAGATTCCGAGCGCGTCATAAAGTGACGGAATAAACGCTTCCAGAAGCAGCTCCATAACCGTTACAAAGGATGCGATGATAACAATAAACGCCGGAATACGGACCTTGTCCGGAATCACCTTGCGCAGCAGTGAAATAAATGCGTTACTCAAAGCTAACACTACCATCGTTGTAAGTCCCATACCGAGACCGTTCATAGCCGAAGTTGTCACTGCAAGTGTCGGACACATGCCAAGCATCAGTACAAAGGTCGGATTCTCTTTTAATAAGCCATTATAAATTCGTTCTACACACTTATTCATCTGCGTCTCCTCCTTTTGCTAAACACTCTCTGAAGCACGCAAGAGCCGCATTGGCACCATTTACAAATGCATCCGTCGTAATGGTCGCACCGGAAATGGCATCAATCCGTTCGTCGGAAGCTGCACCTGTTTTTGTAGTTACAAAAGCTTCCACCTTTTTATCCGAAAATTGGGGTACCAGCACTTCCCCCGCTCTCATACCCAGACCTGCCGTCTCAGCAATCGCGAGAATGGAGATTCCGTTCAGGGTTCCGTCATTGCGGATTCCCATGGTGAACTGAATATCTCCGCCATAGCCCTCGTGTGTCGTCACCGTAATCACATAACCTGTCTGTGTTCCGCTGCCGTCAAACGCAGATGCCACGCTGTCAATTGATGCGTCATATCCCTCTTCGTTTACATAGGCAGTCAGCTTCTCCGGCTGTAAATCCGGTTCCATTGCAATCTCTTCAAATGTTTCCGCATCCGCGAACACCTCTTTGTAGGCAGCGTCCTTTGCAAGCTGCTGCTGATTTGCAATCGGCTCCTTGGTTATCTCATAAACAACACCTAAAACCGCTCCTGAAATCAAGGTGATAACAAAAAGAATCAGGGCATCCTTTAACATATTTTTCATGATTTTTCCCCTCCTCTTCCAAATGGTTTCGGGTAAGTTATCTTCTCAATCAGCGGAACAAGCAGATTGCCGATGATAATCGCATAGGAAACACCTTCTGCCGACGCGCCGTACACGCGGAAGATACCTGTCAATATACCGAGAAGAATACCGAAAATATACTGTCCTTTTTTGGTAATCGGCCGCGTCACATAATCGGTTGCCATAAAGAAGGCTCCGAGCATCAGTCCGCCGCCTGCAAGATTTGCAGAAATATAATCCATATCGAATCCGCGTCCGGAAAACAGGACGAGGAATATAACAAACGAAACAATATATGTAGCCGGAATTCGCAGGTCAATCACTCCGACAAGAATCAGGAAACATGCGCCGAGCACAATTGCTACCATGCTTGTCTCTCCTATGGTTCCCGCCGTTTTTCCGATGACCATATCATATACATTGACAGCTCCGCCTTCCTTTAACACCGCAAGAGGCGTTGCGCCCGTGTAAGCATCACAGTTAAAATCCGTCATGATGGAGGTAAATGAAATCAGCAGAAAACATCTCGCTCCGAGAGCCGGATTCATAAAGTTCTGTCCGAGACCGCCGAAGAGCATTTTAACTACCACTATCGCAAAAAAACCGCCGATAACGGCAATCCACCACGGTGCGGATGGCGGAAGATTCAGAGCGAGCAGAAGTCCCGTGACAACAGCCGAAAAATCTCCTATTGTACTTTTCTTTTTACATATTTTACAGAAACACCACTCGGATAAAACCGCGGATGCGATCGTAACCAGCACCAGAACCAGTGCATTTCGTCCAAAATTAACCACTCCGAAAACAGTCGTAGGCAAAAGCGCGAGAATAACGCACAGCATGATTTTATTCGTCGTGATTGCCACACGGATATGCGGATTGGATGATACCTTTCTTAATCCACTCATACAGCTTTCCTCCTACTTCTTCTTTCTACGGTCTTCCAGGACCATTTTTCTCATTGATTTAATTTCCTGTGTCAGAGGCCGCTTGGCAGGGCAGATAAAGCTACAGCACCCACACTCACAGCACTCCATACCGTTCATCGCCACAAACGCATCTTTATCGCCGCGCTCAGCCACCTTTGAAAGACGACTTGGTACCACACGTCCCGGACACACCTCTACACACATGCCACAGTTGATGCACGGAGTAACCGGACTTGCCGAAACCTCATCATGAAGAAAGCACAAAAGTGCGGAAGCCGTCTTTGTTGTCGGTACATCCAGATCAAAGATGGCAAATCCCATCATCGGACCTCCGGAAATGATTTTTTCCGGTTCACCGACAAAGCCGCCCGCTTCGTCAATCAGCTCATGATAATTCGTACCGATGCGCACGCGGAAATTACGTGGATCCGCAATCGCATCTCCCGTCACGGTGACAATACGGTACATCAGCGGTTTATTTTCAAGCACCGCTCCGTAGACTGCACAGATGGTGTCCACATTGTTTACGATACAGCCAGCATCTGCCGGAAGCATATCCGAGTTGATGGCACGTCCCGTCGCCGCATAGATAAGCTGTCTCTCCGCGCCCTGCGGATATTTGGTTCTGAGCGACTTTACAAGAATTCGTTCTTCCCCTTTGGTAAGCTCTTTTAATTTGTCAATACAGTCCTGTTTATTATCTTCAACCGCCAGAATTCCGGTTGCATGGTCAAACAACGCGAGCACACATTTCAGTCCGCCGATAACTCTCTCCGGCTCTTCTATCATACGCCGGTAATCGGAGGTGAGATACGGCTCACACTCGGCGCAGTTTACGATGACATAATCAATCTTATCCGGTTCCTTCGGAGAAAGCTTGACATGTGTCGGGAATCCGGCACCGCCCATTCCGACAACGCCTGCTTCCTTAATCTTTTCAAGAATCTCCTCTTTGGAATGCTCCTCAAGAGGCTTGCAGATTCCATAATCCACTTCTTCATACTGTCCGTCGTTTTCAATTACAATTGCATTTACATTGTCACCGACTACAGTTCTGCGAGGTTCTATTGCCTTAACGGTTCCCGATACGGTCGCATAAATTGGTGCCGAAACAAATCCGCCGGCCTCCGCAATCTTTTGTCCCACAAGAACATGATCTCCTTTTTTGACCACCGGTAATGCCGGTGCTCCGATATGCTGGGACAGCGGATATACCAGATCCCCCTTCGGAAGCACATCTTTAATCGGTTTATCTTTGCTGATATCTTTCCCGTCATAAGGATGAATACCACCGGTGAAAGTCAGTTTTCCTGCCATATAGTGCCCTTCTTTCTGATTTTTTCAAAAATTATATCCTCTTTAACTATACTATTTTTTAAGTGAAATTGCTATATATTTTGCTTATTTTATGTTATGATTGCATTAGCTTTTGACAAACGATTCGTTAAGGAGTTTAACATGAAAACCATTCAGACTTTATTATCGCCGAAGCTTTGTACTTATCCTCTTTCCATGCTCGGCGAGGCGGAGGATATTCTCTTCGTCGATATCGAAACCACGGGATTTTCTGCCAGAACCTCTTCTCTATATATGATTGGATGCATCTTTTTCGAACTCGACCGCATTCATCTGGTTCAGTGGTTTGCAGAGAAACCCGATGAGGAAAAAAAGATTCTTTCTGCTTTTCTTCAGAAATGCCGGAGTCATCAGATTCTTATTCATTATAACGGCAACAACTTTGACATTCCGTATATGAAACAGAAATGCAAACAGTATCACTTAGAAGAGCCTTTTTCCGAGATGGACGGCATAGACATATACAAGCGGATTATGCCCTATAAAAAAATGCTTCACCTTGAAAACGTCAAGCAGAAAACAGTCGAAGCGTATCTTGGAATCGCACGTGAGGACCGTTATAACGGCGGAGAACTCATCGAAATATACAAGGATTACGTTGCTTCTCCCACGCAGGACAAAGCACACCTTCTTCTCCTCCACAACGCCGACGACATGCGTGGAATGCTCAAGCTCCTCCCGATACTTGCTTATGCGGATATGTTCGTTCAGCCCTTCCGCGTAACAAAGGTTCAGGCTAACCGTTACACCGACGAAAACGGAGAATCTCAGACCGAGGTTATGATGAAGCTTCGTTTTCCGTTTTCTTTTCCAAAACCGGTATCCCTTACAGGAAACGGATGCAGATTTGACGGTTTTGAAGCAGAAGGAAACCTCAAGGTTCCGATTGTATATGACACGCTGAAATATTTTTACAGCAATTACAAGGATTACTACTATCTGCCTGCAGAAGACGCGGCGATGCATAAGTCCGTTGCCGCCTATGTGGACAAACAGTACCGGCAGCAGGCAAAGCCTGACACCTGCTATACAAAAAAAGAAGGAGCCTACCTTCCACAGTGGGACCTCATTTTTACACCGGTCTTTAAGCGTGAGTACGGCGACAAGCTGTGCTATTTTGAACTGACGGATGAAATCAAACATTCTCCCGAACAGTTTTACAAATATGCACTTCATATCATTGATATGCTCGCTCACGGGAAACAGGATTAAAAAAACTGTGGCTTTCCATCTTCCGGGAAAGCCACAGTTTTATATTTTCATCTTTTCTATTCTTTTCCGTAAAAGAACGAGTTCTTGCGGTGATATCCCATCGCCTTATAGCTGATAATCTGCTCCGTGCTTCCGATAAACAGACAGCCTCCGCTTGCAATGGATTTGCTGAATTTTTCAAAGACCTCATCCTTCGCTTCTTCTGTAAAATATATCAGTACGTTTCTGCAGACAATCAGGTGGCATTCCGTTTCATACGGATCCTTTAACAGATTGTGCTGTCTAAACTCAACGCACTTCTTTATCTCTTCCGAAATCTGATAAGAAGAACCAAGCTTTGTAAAATATTTCGCCTTTAAATCCTCCGGAACTGATGCAATGCTTTTATCCGAATACAGTCCGACCTTTGCCTTTGCAATTACCTGCTTGTCGATATCCGTTGCGATAATATGTATCTGTGACAGCGGAACATGTCTTGAAAGTGCCATGACAAGCGAATACGGCTCATCACCCGTGGAGCACGCTGCGCTCCATATTTTCAAGTTCTTACCGAATTTTTTTATCAGCTCAGGAAACACCTCTTTATCCAAAAGCTCCCACTGATCCGGATTGCGATAAAACTCTGAGACATTGATTGTAAGATAATTAACAAACTCCTCAAACTTTTCCTTGTCCGTTCTGAGAACCTGGACATACTTGTCATACCCGTTGATTTTATGCTTGGCAATCAGCGTATCGATACGTCGTTTCATCTGTTTTTCTTTGTACGCGTTCAAATCGATTTTGGTGAGCTCATATACCGCCTTTTTGAAATATTCATAGTCGAATTCAGGCATAAAAATCCCTCCGTAACTATCATCTTATAAGACAAGAATAGACTGTATATAATCATACAGCCTATTCGCAATAAATCATTCATTCACTTCAATCACAGATTATTCTGCATCTTCCTCTGCTGCAATTACAGCGTCAATGTCAACAGAAACAACATCTGCATCCTCGTCTGTTTCCTCTGCCGGTTCCGGAGCAAGAAGAGCCTTCATGCTTAAGCTAATCTTCTTGTCTGCTGAATTGTAATCAACAACCTTAGCTGTTACGGCATCTCCAACCTTCAGTACATCAGAAGGCTTCTCAATATGCTCTTTGGAAA
>CAZFLR010000005.1:0-106544 GCA_964519385.1 uncultured Kineothrix sp. | reverse complement strand
GCAGGTAAGCTACCTTACCGGAAGCGAAATCGGCGGCGGTCATGGCAGTGGTGCCGTCGTGTGTGTCCGTTTCGCCGGTTTCGGAGAGGTAAAAAATATTATTGAAAGCACTCTCTGAATAATCATAGTGATTAGCTTTTGAAGCCATAGTATAACAGTATCCTATGCTGCACATATCTTCATTAGTATAGCATATCCCATATTCCGCGCCGCTTATGCACACATCTCCACAATTCACAATTTCACCATTGTTTTGAACACCTTTCATGTTTGAACTACAAATACCGCCTTCGCCACAATACCCATTCACTTCTCCAAAATTAATGCATTCACTTATCTTCCCCCCTTATTTACCCCGACTATTCCACCGGTGTTAACAGAATTAACACTATCACCCTTTTTTTCTCCAACAATTTTCCCATAATTATAGCTCTTTACTATCGTTCCCCTATAATTCTTTGTGTCACCATTATATCCTACGATTCCTCCCGTAGCACCTTTGTAATAGTCTTCAGTATCTCCAGTGCAATAATTGATAATTTCCCCTTTATTCTCACACTCACTTATTTCATTGATATTACCACCACAAATCCCACCGATTCTCTGACAATATCCTATTACTTTACCTTCATTTACACAACCAACAACTCTTGAATTCGCAGCATTTGCACCACAAATCCCGCCAGCTTCACTTATATCACTATGTGATTCCAGTTTATGAACTGAATATACTATGCCCTGAAAGGTGCAATTCAGTATGTTTCCTTTATTTCCAGAGACAATACCTCCAACGCAATAGTCATCTATAACTATGCTATCTTCCACTATAAGTTTTTTTATCGTTCCAGATGAACTACCAAACGTTCCCTGATAACACTTGCTCGTTTCATTTATGTATATTCCTTTTACAGCGTGATTATTTCCATCAAACACACCTGCATATTGCAAGCTAAAGTTAGTATCAAAATTTCCAATAGGCACCCAGTTCCGAAAATCTCCGTCATTCGTAATCTCTCCGGTTGTCTCGTTTTCCTGAATACGGCTCAGCAAATTCGCATTTACCGTAATGTCATTTGCCAGATATGCATTTGCATTAAGGTTTTCACCGCCCTCATTTACATATGCAGCGAACCAGTAGAGCTGTCCTGCGTTGGTGATTTTATAGGCTTTATCGTTCTCGTCTGTCTTTCCGTCACCATTGAAATCATAAGCCAGAGTTTCCAAAGCCGCCTTCTGATACCCCTTACAGGCATCTCCATGGGAACACCGGTTTCCTCCTTCGCTATTTAGTACAAGTTTTCCATTCTCCCAAATATACCCTGTACAGAACCCTTCCGCATCATATCCTTCCGCCGTTGTCAGTTCCTGCGAAACCTCCTCCGGCTTCGTGAGTTCCGATCATACATGCGCAGAGCACGACTGCCATGGTCTTCTTTGCGCCGCGTCTTTTTGATCCATCTCCGATGTGTTTTCTCATTTAAAAACCTCTTTTCCTTACCACTTTCACTTTTTGAGAGAAATTATAGCAAAATTCATTTCGAATTACAATTATTTGAGCATAATTTCTTGGTTATTTTCTCGTTTTCCCCCTATTCTTTTCATAGTTGTTTAAAGTGCAATTATTTTTCTTGTACTTCAAACAACTATTGTTTTAAATGCAATTCTGAGGATGCATTTTAAACAATCATTCCAAATTTTCTTCGCCCCATTTAGATATTTCAAAAAATACAGGCAAAAGTGCTTTTCCTTTCTCTGTCAAAGAATATTCCACATGCGGCGGTATTTCATTAAACTGTTCACGGTGAATGATACCTAAGCTTTCTTAAGCTCTCTAAAGCGCATTGTGGAATGTTTGCACAGCTCATAAATAATGTGCGTGCGCCATTTTCCGCTGAGCAGTTCAAGCGTCCTGTGAACCGGGCAATCCTCTTTTATCGGTTCTGTCATGATTTTTTTCCAGATATTCCTCCGGCGTAGTTTCTTTCTTCATCCATATATCCTCCGGTATTTCAAAACATACTATGTATTTTACTTCTGCGTACTTGCTCATTTTTCTTATACACAGTATATTTAATGTACTATTACAATTCAAGGAGATTTTTTATGAAGACAGCTATTATTTACTATTCCAGACATCATGAAAACACCAAACAGCTACTGGACGCAATCTGTCAGGCATCTGCTGATGAGATTACTCTTTTTGACGTTACCGAAACAGCTTCCGCCAATCTTGAAGAGTATGACATGATCGGTTTCGCATCCGGAATCTATTATTCAAAATTTGAAAAAAGAGTCTTAAGCTTTGCCAAAAACAATACTCCGTCCGGAAAAGACATATTCTTCATCTACACCTGCGGTGCTGTTAAAAACGGATACACCGACGCAATCCGTGAAGCATTATCAGGTACGGATGCCAACATCCTCGATGAATACGGATGCCTTGGTTTTGACACCTTCGGACCGTTCAAGCTCATCGGAGGAATTGCTAAAAATCATCCGGACGCTGACGAGCTTCAACAGGCAGTTTCTTTCTATAACAACCTACATAAATAAGCGGAGCGAAATTAACTACCTCATTTCATCTTCAACTTAGTCATTTTTCAATTTTTGACGTAATTGGAACTCTGCTCACCGCAAAAAAAGCGTGCAATCTAATATTTCTTTAGATCGCACGCTTTGGTTATGCACGTCTGATGTTTTTTTACGTTGCCCTTTTCGGCTTTTTAATCAAATCTTCCTTCATGCTTTTTCAGCACATCAAGAAAATACTCTACATTTTCCATAAGTTCTCCATTAAATACGGAGGAACCTGAAACCAGGATATTCGCTCCCGCCTCAATAATCTTTTCTGCATTTTCTTTGTTGACTCCGCCGTCAACCTCTACATCGACCTTCAGTCCCCGTTCCTGAACTGCCTTGCGAATCGCCACAATTTTCTGGGTGCAGCCTTCGATGTATTTTTGCCCGCCAAAGCCTGTGTTTACGGTCATGACAAGCACCTTGTCCACCTTGTCCAGATATGGCATAATCGCCGATACCGGTGTCTGCGGATGAAGCGAGATTCCTGCCTTAAGTCCCAGACTCTTGATATGCTCAATCGTCTCTATCATACATTTGCACGCCTCTACATGAACGGTAATGCTGTCCGCTCCGGCTTCTGCGAATTCTTCAATATAGCGTTCCGGCTCCGTAATCATAAGATGAACATCAAAAAAACGGTCCGTCAGCTTGCGGATGGAACGGATAATCGGAAATCCGAAGGAAATTGACGGCACAAACACGCCATCCATCACATCTATATGAATATATTGTGCACCGGCCTTATCAAGCTGTACAATCTGTGCACCTAATTTTGCAAAATCTGCCGCTAAAATCGACGGGGCTAACATCATCATTGTCAGTATCTCCTCTTCTCTTTACATTCTTCATACATCATTACATAGCTGTCATAACGTTGTCTGCTTATTTTCCCCTGACAAATAGCCTCCTTTACACCGCAGCCGGGTTCATGTATATGCGAGCAGCCGGCAAACCGACAGTTTCCTTCCTGCTCATAGATTTCACGAAATCCTGCGGAAATATCTTCCTTCTCATACTCATCCATTCTCAGGGAGGTAAATCCCGGTGTATCCATAATAAAAGAATCTTCATCGAGTGCGATTAACTCACTGTGTCTTGTCGTATGACGGCCACGCTCTGTTTTCCGGCTTATGTCACTCGTCTCCATCTGCACATTCGACTGGAGAAGATTGATAAGAGATGACTTGCCGACACCGCTTGGTCCTGCCACTGTCGTACACTTGTGCTTCAAGAGCTGCAATAATTCATCTACCCCCTGATGCTCTTTCGCACTTGTATATATCATCGGATATCCGCTTGCCCGATATATTTCTTCTATTTCTCCGTATATGCTCCGATCCTCATCCAAATCTGCTTTGTTAAAGCAAATCAGACTTGGAATCCCCATAAGCTCCATCCGCGCCAGAAAGGTATCCAGCAGATGAAAATTCGGCTGTGGATGGGTTCCGGCAAAAATTACCAGTGCCTGATCGATGTTGGCAACCGCCGGGCGGATCAGTTCATTTTTTCTTTCTTCAATCGTTTCAATATTGCCCTTCAGGTTTTCCCTGTCCACTATTGCAAACTGCACGTAGTCACCTACCAGAGGTTTCATTTTGTCATTGCGCAGGCTTCCCTTTGCCTTGCACTCATATACCTCTCCCTGCAGGGTCTGCACATAGTAAAAACCGGCAATACCTTTTATAATCCTACCTTTTTCCTGCATTCCTACTCCTGCACAAACTCAATTGCAACCGGTGAAGTAGTCACTTCCTGTGTCACTTCTTCCTGTCTTTCTTCTCCTGTCGGTGCATCAATTACCGACTGAAGGTTTTTGGACATATAAGTGTATGTCAGAGTTCCGCTCTTTACCTTGAATCCGGTCTCATTGACTGCACAAGGGAAGGAGGTTGCCGTAAAGGTTCTTGTATCTCCGTCAGATGCCGTAATCGTAATCGTCACGCTTCCGTTTGAATATCCGCTCGGTGCATTCAGTGTTGCCACATACTTATACGTGTGCTTTTCAGGTCCTGCACTCAACTGAATGTTAACAGCTGTTCCCTCTTCTACTTCTGTTCCCGGACTATAGCTCTGTGAAACCACACATCCCTCTGTCACTGTATCACTGTAAGTCTCAGACACAGTGCCACATTCCAGCTTTTCGGCCTTAAGCTTTTCTTTGGCCGCAGACTCTGTCATTCCGCGCAAATCCGGCACCGGTACCTTTACAATTTCAGGACCGCTGCTGACTGTCAATGTGATGGTTGCACCTTTTTCTGCCTTTGAGCCTGCAACCGGATCCTGTGAGATGACTTTTCCGCTCTCAACGCTATCAGAAGCTGCTGTCGTGACCGTCACCGAAAATCCGAGCGCCTCCAGTGTACTCTTGGCGGAAGCCTCATCTGCTCCCGTCACATCCGTGACACTGATTCCCTCACTTCCGCTGCTCACAACGAGGTCAATGGTGGTATTAATCTCCACTTCTTCTCCTGCCATAACTCCCTGACTGATAATCTGATCTACTTCGTATTCGTCCGACTCCTGTTTGGTCACCTTGGTTCCGAGTCCCATGTCATTGAGTTTTTTTCTTGCTTCGTCTATATTCATACCGACAACATCAATCATCAGGAGCGGTTCTTTCTCTTCCTCCTGCACCTCAGCATTCTGCGGTGTTGATTTCTGTCCGCCTATCTTCATCACTCCGGTTGCATTGGCAACAAGCAGAAGTATCAACACACCTATGATAACGGCTCCTACAATTGCAAGAATTGTAGTAATACGCTCCATCTTAGGATCCATATCGTCGTCGTCATATTCGTCATCTTCCTCGTCATTCCATGCAGCTTCCTTCTTTGGCTGCGTCTGCTTCGGCTGTGCCTTCGGCGCGGACGGCTTCGGCTGCTGACGAACCGGCGGCGTTGCAATCACGTCAAGCTCATCTTCCTCTTCTTCATCAAGCTCTGCAGATGTTACACGCTGTACCTCCCGGTCCTTGAGACGCATCGGTTCCTCCAGATTCAAATGTCCGGTACGCTGCTTAATCTGTTCCATGTCCTCTTCGGAAATCATCTTGGTTGCTCCGCCGGTTTCGGCAGAGATGATTTTCACAAAATTTTCTTCCGGATACATTAAAGATTTCTTTAAATCTACAATCAGCTCACTCATGGACTGGTATCTGCGATCCGGACTCTTCTGTGTACACTTAAAGATAATCTGCTCCACACAGACCGGAATTTCCGATACATACTCACGCGGAGAAGCCATTTCCTCCTGGATATGCTTAATCGCAATCGCCACTGTCGTCTCTCCGTCAAACGGTACCCTGCCTGTAAGCATTTCAAACATGGTACATCCGAGCGAATAAATATCACTGCGTTCATCTGAAAATCCGCCTCTTGCCTGTTCCGGTGACGTATAGTGAACCGAACCCATCACATTTGACGTAATTGTATTGGAAGTCGCCGCCTTGGCTATTCCGAAATCAGCAATCTTTACTTTTCCTTCCTTGGAAATCATAATATTCTGAGGCTTGATATCTCTGTGGATAATGTGATTGTTGTGGGCAGCCTCAATACCCATGGAAACTTGAATCGCAATACTGATTGCTTCCTTGACGGAAAGCCGTGCCTTTTTCTCAATATAGTTTTTGAGGGTGATTCCCTCCACAAGCTCCATGACGATATAATTGATGCCGTCTTCCTCTCCGACATCATACACATTTACAATGTTCGGATGCATCAGACCTGCTGCCGCCTGTGCCTCTACATGAAATTTTGAAACAAAATTCGTATTCTCGGAAAACTCCTGTTTTAACACCTTAACGGCAACATAACGATTTAATTTGTGACATTTTGCCTTGTACACATCGCTCATTCCGCCTGTTCCGATTTTTTCTAATATCTCATATCTGTCTCCGATAAGCATTCCTATTTTAATCATTCTTTCACCTCGTCTGAAAACGGTTTTACCAATACAACTCCGATATTATCCTTGCCTCCATTGGCATTCGCCGCATCAATCAGTGCCTGCGCTGTCTCTACCAATGTACGGTCATCCTTATGTTCACCCATAATTTTTAAAATATCCTTATCTTCTACCATGTTCGTAAGTCCGTCTGAACACATAAGGATACGATCCGAAGGTTTAAGCTCCACTGTAAAGAAATCGATGTCCACATCATCCCGTGCCCCGATTGCTCTTGTAATAATATTTTTATCCGGATGAAGCCTTGCATCTTCCCGACGGATTCCGCCAAGGCGCACCATCTCTTCCACAAGCGAATGATCCCGGGTAATCTGACGGATTTCCTGACCGTTAATGATATACAGTCTGGAGTCTCCTACGTTTGCAACCTGCAGATATCGTCCGATTACAGTGGCAACGACAACCGTCGTTCCCATGCCTGACAGGTTTGGATCCTCACTCGCCAGCTTTCTGATTTCTTTATTCGCAACCTGAATCGCTTTCTTAATAATAATGGAAGGATTCTTTTCAAAGGAGGCTCTGATTTCACGCTCTATGGTCTCAACCGTGTAACGTGATGCATAATCGCCTGCCTTATGTCCTCCCATGCCATCTGCCACAATAAACAGATTTGGCATATTACCGATTGGATTGCCTGATGAAAACACATAATCCTGATTTAATTGTCTTTTTCTTCCGATATCGGTTACGGAATATGATTTCAACATCAAGACTCCTCTCTTTCCTTCTAAATAGCAATGCACCTCTTCACTTTTGGCGCATTTACCCATACTTTGACATCTTATCACACATATAAAAAAAGAGCAAGTCCTGCCGGTGCCCGGAGACACGGCCAGACCTGCCCTGTACTTCTCATCTGTTGTGTTTCTGATTGCTCTGAAACCTTCTACTCTTCCATATGTCTTCTGCGAAGCTGTCCGCAGGCACCGTCAATGTCTCGTCCCATCTCCCTGCGCACAGTTACCCTGACTTTATTTTTTTCCAGTTTTTCCTTAAAGGAATATACATACTTCATATCCGGTGCCGTAAAATCCCTTTCTTTAATCGGATTTACAGGAATCAGATTGACATGGCATCCGAGCGGTCCCGCCAGCCCGGTCAGTTGCTGCAAATCCTCCCCGGAATCATTCACACCCTTTACCATACTGTACTCAAACGTAATCCTGCGCCCTGTTGTATCCGCATAGTGCTTACATGCCTTCATCAGTTCTTCTATCGTATATTGGAAGGCAACAGGCATGAGTTTTTTCCTTTTTTCATCCGTTGTCGCATGAAGACTCAGCGCGAGGGTAATCTGCAGCTTTTCTTCAGCCAGTGCATATATCTTCGGCACAAGACCGCAGGTGGAGACCGTCAGATTTCTCTGGCTGATATGGAGTCCGTTTTCATCCGTCAGCATGCGGATAAATACGAGTAAATTATCATAATTATCCAAAGGTTCTCCTGTCCCCATCACCACGACATTGGAAACTCTCTCTCCCGTCAGACGGGTAATAGAATAAATCTGATCCAGCATTTCCGACGGTTTCAGATTTCTGACAAGCCCTCCGATTGTGGACGCGCAGAATTTACATCCCATTCTGCATCCCACCTGGGAGGAGATGCAGACACTGTTTCCGTGCTTGTATTTCATCCATACGCTCTCTACCACATTTCCGTCTGCAAGTCCAAACAAAAACTTTTTGGTTCCGTCAAGCTTTGATTCCTGAACTCGCAACAGGGTAAGCGTTGTAAATTCATATTCATTTTTACACCTTTCACGAAACGTCGCCGGGAGATTTGTCATCTCATCAAAGCTACTCACCAGGTGTCTGTGCATCCACTCATACATCTGCTTTGCACGAAATTTCTTTTCTCCGAGCCGTTCTATCTCCGATGTAAGCATCTCGAGATTCATCGACTTAATATCTGTCTTTTCCATGTTGTATACTCTCTGTTTCTGTCTTTCGGCGTTTATCACGCTTTTTTTCTCATACGCACCATATAAAAACCGTCCGAGCCGTCTTCTCCCGGAAGCATCAGCCGCTCCTCTTCCTCTTCAAACGGAAATTGCGAAAGAAACCACTCTTTATTTTCTTCATTTTCTGCGCGATTTATGGTACAGGTACTGTACAGCAGAACTCCGCCCGGTTTCACATATGTATGTACCACGGACAAAATCCTGCGCTGAAGCTGTGCCACCTCGTCAAGCGACTTCCGGCTCACTCTGTATTTTATGTCGCTTTTTCTCCCTATTACACCGAGTCCGGAGCATGGTAAATCTGCAATCACAACATCAGCCCTGCCCTCCATCGTCTCGTCGGAAACGGTTGCATCCCACACCTGCGCCTCCATATTTGTGAGCGAAAGCCGGTCCTTATTCTCCTCTATCAGCGAAACCTTATATTCAGTCAGGTCACGTGCAAGTACATGTCCTTCTCCTCCGGTCTTTACTGCTGCATGAGTCGCTTTTCCTCCGGGTGCTGCACAGACATCCACCACATAATCTCCTCTTCGGATTCCTGCCATCTCCACGACCATTGCAGAGCCTAAATCCTGGACAACGAATCTGCCTTCGTCGTATCCCGGAAGGTTGCTCACCCGGTCCACTCCGCCAAGCGCAAACACATACGGAAGCATCGTCGGTGTCACCGTAATCCCTTCTGCCCGCATATCCGCAAGCAGACCTTCCTTCTCATCCTCTGTCAATTCTTCGCTAATACGGATTGTGAGAGGTCTTTTTTCGAGAAGAGCCGATAGTATTGTCTCTGCCTTTTCTTTTCCGTACTGCTGCTGCCATAACCGGATAAGCTCCTCCGGCATCGAATACATCACACTCAGATATGCTGTTTCTTCCTTTATTCTATCCGGATACTCAATGGAATCCTTGTTGCGTGCAATCGCCCTCAGCACTCCGTTGACAAAACCCTTCAGCGTTCTGAAACCACGTTTTTCCGCAAGCTTCACACTCTCGTTGCACACGGCCGAGTCCGGTATCTTATCCATGAAAAGAATCTGGTAAGTTCCCATGCGGAGCAGGGTCCGAATCAGTGGCTTCATCTTTGCTGTCTTCGTCTTTGAAAACCGGTCAATCACATAATCTATCCGTATTTTCTGTTCTGTCGTCCCCTCGCAGACCCTCTTGATAAAGCTTCTTTCCTGTTTTTCAAGATAACTGTATTTTTCCAGCACCCCCTGCATCACAAGATGGCTGTACTGTTGTTTTTCCAAAATTTCCATCAAGGCATCCAGAATGATTTCCCTTGTATTAGTCACGGTTTCTTCCTCCGAAAAGCAGAATCAGACGAAGCAGTTGTACAATCGATGTCGCTGCTGCTGCCACATATGTCATTGCTGCTGCGCTCAGCACCTTGCGTGCCATAGGCACCTCCTGCGCATCCAGTATTCCCTGTTTCTTTAACATGGCAAGTGCTCTTGAGGATGCATTGAACTCCACCGGCAATGTCACAAGCTGAAATATTACCGCAAAAGAAAAGGCAATGATTCCAATCTGAATCAGTGTCTGATTATAACTGAGAATACATCCCAGAATAATAATCGGCACTGCTGCCTTTGATGCAATGTTTGTCACAGGCACCAGTGCGGAACGGATCGACAACGGCGTATACTCCTCACTGTGCTGAACTGCATGACCACACTCATGCGCTGCCACCCCGATAGCAGCCACCGAGCGCGAAGCATAGGTGGAATCAGACAGACGGAGCACCTTATTTGAAGGATCATAATGGTCGGACAGATTTCCTCTGATATGCTCCACAGTCACATCATAAATTCCCGCCGCATGCAAAATGCGTTCTGCCGCCTCAGCACCCGTAAGTCCGCTCGTTGCGGCGATACGGCTGAACCTGTTAAAAACGGAATTTACTCTTGCTGACGCAATCAAAGAAATAATCAGACATGCAATAACCAAAATATAAGTCGGATCATAATAATAATATCCATAACCGCCGTAATACATAAATATCTACCTCTTTTCTGATTGAAAAACAGTTCCGGTCTCAAAAGAATGTCCAAGCATATAATCCTTAACACTCATTCTCTTTTTTCCCTCCGGCTGTATTTCGTGAATACGGAGCATTCCTTCGCCCGTCTGAACGTATATGCTCTCTTTGTCTTTTCTTACAAGGGTTCCTGCAGGAAAATCGCTGTTTTCCGCTACAGGCACCGCTTTCCAGATTTTCATCGTCTTATTATTGTAGTATGTGTAAGCACTCGGCCAGGAATTCAGTCCGCGCACAAGGGCACAGATTTCTTTTGCCGACTTGGAAAATTCAATGTTTCCCAGCTCCTTACGAAGCATTTTGGCATAACTGCTCTTTGCATCATCCTGTTTGACCGGCGAAAGTGTTCCCGCCTCAATCCGAGGGATTGTCTCAAGCAAAAGCTCACTTCCGGCTGCGCAAAGCTTGTCAAACAAAGCTTCTCCGGTATCCTCATCATCAATCGGAACAACCTTTTGCGTCAAAATATCGCCCGTGTCCAGACCCTCATCCATCTGCATGATTGTCACACCCGTCTCTTTTTCTCCGTCGATAATCGCCCACTGAATCGGTGCTGCTCCGCGATATTTCGGCAGCAGAGACGCGTGGATGTTAATACAGCCGTACCTTGGCATCTCTAAGATTTCTTTTGAGAGTATTTGTCCAAACGCTGCCACGACAAAAAGATCCGCCTCGTACTCCGCAAGCTGTGCAACTGCATCCGCAGCCTTAATTTTCTCCGGCTGGAACACGGTAAGATTTTTCTCCAACGCGTATGCCTTTACAGGCGGCGGAATCAGTTCACTGCTCCGCCCCTTCGGCTTATCCGGCTGAGTCACTACCGCCGTCACCTCATATCCGGCCTCTATCAGTGCCCTAAGTGGCCCGACTGCAAAATCAGGAGTTCCCATATAAACTATTTTCATATTCTATTCCTCATCCTCATCATATTCATCCGGCTGCACATCGACAAGCGGTCCTTCTACCTTCTCCACATACAAATGTCCATCCAGATGTTCAATTTCATGCAAAAGTGCTCTGGCAAGAAGCTCTTCTCCCTCTATGATGACCTCTTCCATATCCTCATTCAGTGCCTTTACCTTCGCATAGTTCGGGCGCGTTACAACCCCCGCTTTCCCCGGAACGGAAAGACATCCCTCCTGACCCGTCTGTTCTCCGCTTGTCTCAAGAACCACCGGATTAATCAGCACAATCGGATCCCCCTCTCCATCCTCGCCTCCGCAGTCTATCACTGCGATTCTTTTTAAAATACCAACCTGAGGAGCTGCCAGACCGACACCACTGGCCTCATACATTGTATCAAACATATCGTCAATCAGCTCCTGTGTTCTTGGTGTCATCTCCTTTACTTCCTTACATATTTTTCCAAGTATCGGATCTCCCATCTCTCTGATTTTTCTTAATGCCATTTCTTCATCCTCCATCTAATAAGCGTTTACCGGGTCCAAATCAAAATGTATCTGGATATCCGAGAAAAAAGCCTCTTTCTCTTTTATCATATTCTCAGCCTCATCTTTTATCCGGATCAGCTCATCTTCTTTTGCGTGTTTTATATATATGACCTGTCTGTAACGGTCATTTATTTTTCCTATGCTCGCCGGTGCAGGACCGATGATGTGCACCTTTTCACCTGACCCTCCAAGCTCCTGTGCCAGTACCTTGGCACGACCGGCTGTTTTTTCCTCATCAGCTCCCGAAATCAGAAGAGCCAGCATGTGATGTACCGGCGGATAATCCATAAGCTCCCGGTAAGCCATCTCCTCCTCAAAGAAGCCGTCATAATCCTGCGTGACTGCATGCAGCAGACTGTAATGTCCGGGCTGATATGTCTGAATGACCGCGCGACCCGGTTTTTCTCCCCTTCCTGCTCTTCCGACTGCCTGCGCCAGAAGCTGGAAGGTTCTCTCGCCCGCCCGGTAATCCGAGGCGTACAGGGAAAGATCCGCCGCCAGAATTCCGACCAGCGTAACCTTCTTAAAATCGTGACCCTTTACAATCATCTGTGTTCCGATTAAAATATCGGCTTCTCCTGCTGCAAAGGCTGCAAGAATCCTCTCATAGTCTCCTTTTTTCCTCGTTGTGTCCGCATCCATTCTCAAAACCTCTGCCTGCGGAAACATTTCTCTGACTTTCTCTTCTATCTTTTCCGTTCCTGCCCTGAACCCGTATATATATTTCGAGCCACATTCCGGGCATTTATTAACTCTTGGTGTTTCATAACCGCAGTAATGGCACACCATACGGTTTCTGTGCTCTGACAGCGACACATCGCAATGCGGGCATTTCAGCACATGTCCGCATGCCTTACAGGAAACAAATCCGGCAACTCCGCGACGATTCAGAAACAGCATAATCTGTTCTCCCCGCGAAAGTGCATCTTTCATTTCCTCCTGCAGGCTTCTGCTGAACACGGTCATATTTCCTGCCTTAAGCTCCTCGCACATATCAACAATCCACGCCTTTGGAAGCTGCGAAGCACCGATTCTTTTATCCAGCCTGTATTTCCTGTATTTCCCCAGAAGTGCGTTATTGTTTGCCTCAAGGGACGGTGTGGCACTTCCCATAAACACACAGGCATTTGACATTTCCGCGAGCTTTACCGCCACCTCTCTTGCATGATATCCCGGCACGGAATCACTCTTGTAAACCGGCTCGTGTTCTTCATCCACCACAATGAGGCCAAGCCGTTCAAACGGTGTAAACAGCGCACTCCTCGGCCCAATCATCACCTTGACCTTTCCCTCCCTGACACGGCGGAACTGGTCTGATTTTTCTCCGGCAGAAAGTCTTGAGTTCATCACGGAAACCACATCCCCGAACCTCCTGTAAAACCGGAGCACCGTCTGATAGGTAAGTGCAATTTCAGGAATCAGCACGATGGTCTGCTTCCCTCTTTCCAGCATTCCCTCAATCAACTGTAAATAAATCTCTGTCTTACCGCTCCCCGTCACTCCATGTAAAAGTGCCGGCGTGCGAATCCCGTTATCATAGTCCTCAAGAAACGATTCAACAATCTCTCTCTGCTGCTGTGTAAGCTGTTTTTTCTCACTCCGTCCGTCAGCGAAACGGATTGGATTCCGATACTCCAAAAATTCTTCCACCTTCAGAATCCCCTGCGTCTCCATGTTCCTGATTGTCTGAGGTGACACGGAAAGCTTTCCCGTCAGCATGCTGTAATTTACGGTTGCTCCCGGAAGCAGAGCCTCCAGAAGTCTCACCTTACCCACCTGACGTTTTGCTTTTGCCTGCGCCAGACAATCACATGCCTCCTGTGCGCTGACACACAGAGAGAGCTCCTTCTGCACGACCGGCTTCATTTCCTGTTTCACCGGCAAAACGGTCTTCAGAGCCTGAATCATCGTTCCTCCGTAACGGTTTTTTATCCATCCGGCAAGCTCTATGCTTTTCGACTCCAAAGGAAGATTTTCCGTCACAATTTCCGACAGCTCCTTTATTTTTTCCTCCGGATAATCCGAAAACTCCTTGACATCCACCACGTAACCCGTGCGGGGCTTATTTCCGCTGCCGAACGGAACACGGACACACATTCCTGTCTTCAGTTTGTCCGAAAGGCTCTCCGGTATTCTGTACTGAAACGGCCGGTCCACCTTCTCATGCGATATATCTATAATCACATCTGCAAATTTGTTTTTTTTCATTTCTGTCGTCTGTTTTCCATAATATCCGCAATGATGACTCTTTCATCCATCGGATATTTCTTTCCTTTAATTTCCTGATAATCCTCATGCCCTTTTCCTGCCAGCACAATAATATCTCCCGGCTGTCCGTTTTCAATCACGTATTCGATTGCATCCCGTCGGTCCATGATTTCCACATATTCACCGTCTGTCTTCGCAATTCCTGTCTTGATATCATCGATAATCTCCTGCGGTTCTTCGTCACGCGGATTATCCGAGGTAATCACCGTCAGGTCTGCAAGTCTTCCGCTCACCTCACCCATCTCATATCGTCTGAGTCTGGAACGGTTCCCTCCGCACCCGAACAGGCATACCAGCCGTTTGGGTTCATATTCCTTCAGGGTCGTCAGCAGACTTTCCAGTGCCATTGCATTGTGTGCATAATCGATCATGAGGGAAAAGGTATCAGACACGCTTACCGGCTCAATCCTTCCCTTCACTTTTGCCTGCAGCACAGCCGCCTGAATCTGCTCTTTGGTCACCCGGAAATGATGGCAAATCGCAATTGCACAGAGTGCGTTATAGACGCTGAATCTTCCCGGTGCGCTGACTCTGACATCCATCTCCAAAAGTCCCTGCACCTGAAAACGGACACCAAGCTCCCCCGCCTCCTTCAGGAGCGTGAAATCCGTTGCCCGGTAATCTGCTTCCCCTGCAAATCCAAAGGTTTCAATCTTACAGGTATGTCCCTGTATTACCTTTTGATAATGTTCATCATCTGCATTGACAATTCCGATACGACACTGTCTGAACAAAAGCCCCTTGCATCTCATATAATCATCAAAATCCTTGTGCTCCGCAGGTCCGATATGGTCCGGTGCAAGATTCGTAAAAATTCCGATATCGAAAACAAAGCCCTGCGTTCTGTGAAGCATAAGTCCCTGCGAGGAGACCTCCATCACAACCGCCTCAATGCCTTTCTCCGCCATTTTAGCGAATGTTTCCTGCAACACATAAGACTCCGGAGTCGTATTTCGCGCCGGAATCCTTTCATCCCCGATAATCGTCTCTATTGTCCCAATCAGTCCGACCTTGTATCCTGCCTGTTCCAAAATAGACTTCACCAGATATGTGGTGGTTGTCTTTCCCTTGGTTCCCGTAATTCCGATTATCTTTAATCTATCGGCCGGATGTCCGAAATACGCCGCCGAAATAAATGCCATGGCATATCTGCTGTCCTCCACCTTAATGACTGTCACATTCTGTTCCTGCAGACCCGGAATATTTTCCCTGATATCTCTCGTCACAACCAGCACGGAAGCTCCCTTAGCAATAACCTCCTCCGCATAAGAGTGTCCGTCAGAAACGGCCCCTTCGATGCAGATAAACATACAGCCCTGTACTGCCTTTCTTGAATCGTACACCACAGCGGATACTTCCTTGTCCGTCGTTCCCTGTAATACTTCATAAGTAAAACCGCAAAGCAAATCCTTTAACCATGCCATGTTTTCATGCCTCCGATGAATTTTACATAATAATATATATTACCACATTTACTCTGTTTTTGGTAGCAGCTACGCATTTTCTTTTCTTTTTATAGTTTAAACACACTTTATTCACATTTTCCCTTTATAGTAAGTGTCAGATAGTTGAACCACAACTCACTATCTCCCCCCTCATAAGAATTCATAAAGAAAAGAAGCCGCTGCTTGCAACGGCTTCTTTTCTTTTGTCCGGTCCCTAGCTGTCCGGGAACATATAATGACTCACGACCATCTGCAGAGTTATATTTCCGCGAAACTCATTGACCTCAGGATAATAAACAATATTGACCCTCTCTCCGCGCGCTTTCAATTCCTCCAAAAAAGCCTGTGCATCACCGAAGTAGACACCGCTTACACGGTATCCGTTTTCATCCTCCAGAATAAATCCTGCCACATTCTTATTTTTTCCCCTCACCGTACAATTCCTGATTTTCACATTTTTTTGTGCAAATAAAGGCTTATGATTTCCGTTTCCAAACGGTTCAAGACGCGCGAGCTCATCCACAAACGCTCCGGTAGCATAAGAAATCGGCATCGGAATATCAATACGGATTTTGCGCACAAAATCCTCTTCCCTCAGGTCTGCATTCTCATTGATCCGTCTCCTGAATTCTTCCAGATTTTCCGCCTTCAGCGAAAATCCGGCGGCCATCCTGTGTCCCCCGAATCTCTCAAGCAAATCCTTAACCCCGGACAGACCTTCATACATGGAATAGGCCTCTATGGATCTTCCTGAGCCCTTCAGCCCCTCCTCTCCGTCCGTCAGGACAAAGACGGGTTTATAATACTCTTCCTTTAAACGTCCGGCTATAATCCCCGCAATACTTTCATGACAGTTTTTTAAATATACAACAAGGACATTCTGCTCCTTATATCCGCACTCCTCCACCTGAACCATGGCTTCCTGCAGTCCTTTTTCCGTCATTTGCTTACGGCTTTCATTCATATCCCTGAGCCACAAAGCGATAGGCAAAGCCTTCGTTTCATCCTCCGCCTCAAAAAGCTCAAGAGCCTTCATGGCACTGTCAAGTCTCCCCGTTGCATTCAGACACGGACCGATAACGAATCCCACATGATAGCTTCCAATGTTTCCTCCGGCTAACCCACACACCTCTATCAGTGTGCGCAGTCCGGGATTTGCAGACTTTTTCATATATGAAAGACCGTATTTTACGACAATCCTGTTTTCGTCCAAAAGGTCCATCACATCACAGACAGTTGCAATCGCAGCAAATTCCAGCAGTTCACGAAGCATTTTTCTGCCGTCATGCTCCGCCACCGTACAGAGCATCTCTACCAGCTTATATGCAATCAAGGCTCCGCATATGTCCGGAAACGGGTAATTACAGGTTTCCTGCTTCGGATTGATAATAACATCTGCCGGCGGAAGGATTTCAACACGGCCGTCTGTCCCTTCCTCATAAGGAACCTCGTGATGGTCTGTCACGATTACCTTCATGCCCATGCTTTTCGCCAGAGCCGTCTCTTCCCCCGCTGCAATTCCGTTATCACATGTCACAATGACATCCACACCGGCCTCATATGCTTCCTCAATCAGCCGTCTGTTTAGCCCGTAACCATCCTTTACTCTGTGCGGAATTGCAACCGAAACATCCGCTCCAAATTCAGAAAGGCCTCTCTTTAAAATATAAGCAGCACAAATTCCGTCCACATCATAATCACCTATGACTCGTATTCTTTGCTTTTTACGCAACGAATCGAGAAGAAGCAATGCTCCCTCTCTCATATTTGCCATTTTTTCCGGTGCATGCATCTGCTCCAGCGTTGCATTTAAATAATAATCTACCTCTTCTGCCGATATGACATCTCTGTTTCTGATAATTCTGGCAAGCATCGGACTTATTTTGAATTCTTCTGCCATTGCCTGAAAATCCGCCTTTTTGGTCATTACAACCCATTGTTCTCCCGCCATCTATTCTTCCTCCGGCTTTTCATATGTTCCGTTCTCCTCTATGTATCGTTCGATATCCTGAACCAGCATTTCCCATGCTTCCTCATGCTCCACATAGTATTTCGGACAATTTTTTCCTCCCTCATCATAATGACGTTTCACAGCCGTTTCATCCAGCTCATATTTTCCGAGAAGCCACGTTGTGAGACGAATCAGCGAATCATATGTCGCCTGTGTAAATTCCCCGTTCTCCTCAAGATAACAGCACTCAATCGATACCGAATCATAATTTCTTCCCTTAACCGCATAGGCAATTTCCTCAAGCGGAATACACTGGACGATTTCGCCCTCATAGCCAATCACGAAATGCGCACTGGCAGAGGTTTCCTGCGTCTGTGCCAGATTTGCAAAGTAGCTGCGGTTCTGCATGGCATCCGTTCCCGGATTTGCCGTGTAATGCACAAACACATTGTTCACCGCGGGCAGTTCTTCTCCCGGTCTGGAATATGGATTTTGCGGAATAAAGTCCATAGTGACCTCCGGCTGTATGTAAACTCTTTTTTCTTTCTTTGACAGTCTGACATCAAACATCGTCTCCATTGCCGTCTTATCTCCGGTAACAAAGCGAACCACCGTTCTCACCAGAAAAAAACCTCCCGTAAACAGTACAAAAACTATGCAAAGCGCGATTGCCCTTACAGTATAAGCACGGATATAGGCCTTTAATTTTCGTTTCTGTCTTTTGGTCAGTTTTAACATCCCAAAGTCCTCCGTTGTCTTTTGTAAAAAAAATATGCCACCAACATGGTGGCATATTTCAAATTTATTTGCAAGGGCTGTTCATCAAACTTAAGAAAATATTATCTTGAGCTTAAATAATCCTTAATTTCTTCCACAACAGCATCATACTCTGTGATCATTGCATCATAGTTCTCTTTGATGTAATCAAAATCACCGGCCTTACCGGACTCTTCCATCTTACGTGCCATTTCTGAGAGATTCTGTGCACCAATCATCTTTGATGTGCTCTTAAGCGCGTGTACGAAAATCGTATAATTTGCAAAATCATCTTTTTCATACGAAGATACTATATCCGCTTTGTTCTTCTCCACGTTGTCACGGAATGATTCAAACAGGAAAATCACGCAGTCCTTATCTCCCTCTGCGGCCTCTACCGCGAGAGGAATATCAAGAATCTTAAACTCATACTCAGACATAATGTCGTCCGCAACTGCCTTCCAGAGATTCTGATACAGCTTTTTCTCCATTTCGTCATACTCAATCATGACATATTTGTCTTCCGGAAGATATTCGACAATCTTCTCTTCAAGACGTTTGCCCTGAATTGGTTTTGACATGTAATCCACAAAGCCTTCCTGCAGATACATCTCCTTGGCACCCGATACCGCATTGGCTGTCAATACAATAACCGGAGTATCAATATTCGGTCCCTCAGTGTCCGCCTTGATATTCTTAAGAGTTTCAATACCATCCATATACGGCATCATGTGATCCATAAAGATGATATCGTACTTCAGATCCTTACAAAGCTCAAGTGCAGCAGCTCCGCTGTTCGCACAATCCACCTGAATGGTTGTGTTCTTGAGGAGTCCCTCTACAACCGAAAGGTTCATGGCATTGTCGTCCACGACAAGAATCTTGGCATTCGGAGCCACGAAGGTCGTTCTGTATTTCTTGCTCTTTTCGTTGCTGTAAGCATATTTCTCACGGAATTTACCAATCGGCTTACGGTCGCGGATACCCTGCTTCAATGTGAAGGAGAATGTAGAACCCACACCGTATTCACTTCTTACATTCAGACTGCTGTTCATAAGCTCAAGCAGCTCCTTCGTAATACTGATTCCAAGACCTGTTCCCTCAATATTACGGTTACGTTTTTCTTCAATACGCTCAAACGATACAAACAGACGGCTGAGGTCCTCTTCCTTAATACCGATACCTGTGTCAATAACGGAAACAATGAGAGAAACTGAGGAATCTCCTGCCTCTTTCCAGTCAACCTTTAAGATAACGCTTCCCTCTTCCGTGTACTTCACTGCATTGGTCAGCAGGTTCGTAATAACCTGTTTCAGACGGATTTCATCACCGAACAGCAGGTAAGGCATATCTTCTGCCACGATTGCCTTAAACTCAAGCTTCTTGTTCGCCGCCTTAATCTCAATCATATTGATAACTTCCGTCAGAACATTTGCAATTTCATATTCCACCGGAAGGATCTCCATCTTACCGCACTCAATCTTTGAGAAATCAAGAAGGTCGTTTACGAGCGAAAGAAGTGTCGTGCCCGCATCACGGATATTCTCCGCATATCCCTTTATCTGTACATCCGTCGCTTCTCTTAAGATAATCTCATCCATACCAAGCACCGTGTTAATCGGTGTACGGATTTCATGAGACATATTTGCAAGGAAATTAGATTTTGCCTTGTTGGCTGCATCTGCCATTTCCTTTAACTCCGTCAGCTTCTTATTCGTCTTATAGTGACCTGTTACATCTACAAGCCAAACAAACTTACCCTGTACATTCTCTTCAACAATCGCTTCCTGACGAACCTCATATATTTTAGAAAGAGCTTCTGAAACATACTCCTCATCCGTAAACAGACGCATCATCTCAGGGTATGTAGAAATTGAAGGCGCATTGATAACTTCCGGGAACAACTGAACGAAATCCTTGTTAAAAAACAACACTTCATTGTCATTCGTCACCGCAAGAACCGGTCCAACGCCCCCTCTGTCCAAGATACCCTTTGTAACCGTTTTGACTGAATCCTTCGGATTGGAGCCACTCTGCTTTTCTTTAAAATAAAGAAAGCCGAACACACCGGCTGCAAGCGCGAAAATAATGATTAACAAAACCATAGCCTCACCCTCCATTTTTTCACAAAAATATAAATCCTTTTCTGATATATTATACCAAAGTGCCCCCTGCTTTAGCAAGGGGCACTTTTAGTTTATATGAACTATTTTTTCTTTTTTGAATCTGCTGTTTTTTTCACAAGTCTGGTACGCATTACATACCACAGAGAACCTGTGATTCCGACAGAAGAATATGCTCCTGCGAAAATACCTACCATCAGCGGAAGTGCAAAGTCACGAATACTTGAAACTCCCATAAGATAAAGCACGAAGACCATGACAAAGGTTGTCAGGTTGGTGTAGATACTTCTTGTAAGCGTCTGTGTTATACTGTCATTGACAAGTACCTTGAGTTCGTCGTTATCTCTTGCCTCATGCAGGTTTTCGCGGATACGGTCAAAAATAACGATAGTCGAGTTGACCGAATATCCCACGATTGTCAGCATACATGCGATAAACGTACTTCCTACAGAAATCTTTGCAAATGCATAGAAGGCAAGAACAACCAGTACGTCATGTACAAGTGCGAGAACTGCACTCGCAGCAAAACGGATGTCCGTAAAACGGAACCAGATATAAATCAGCATACAGATGGTTGCAAGAACAACCGCAAGAACTGCATCCTGTCTCATTTCGTTACTTACCGTTGCACTGATGGTCTCAGCCGTGACATCCGCCTCAGCTACACCGAACTCAGTTGCCATAGCCTGAGTAAAGGCCTCTCTCTCATCAACTGACAGTGTTCTTGTCTTAAACATAACCTGCGTTGTATCGTTGATTTTCTGTGCCTGTACATTGCTGTCCCCCGTAATATTTTCAATCACAGGAACCACTTCTGTATCGATTTCCTCAATCGTCATATCCTCTGCAAACGTTACCGTTGTGGAGGTCCCGCCCATAAACTCAAGTGAATAATTCAGGGCACTTCCCGTATTTGCCTTATTTACTCCAAGGAACACAAAGCCCGCAGCAATAACGGCAATGGAGATAGAGAAGAATATAGCCTTCTTTGAAACAAAGTTAATTGTCTTCATCTTCTTGGTTTTTCCATACCACTTCTCACTCTGGAAGCCGACAGCATAGAATGCCTTTATCAGGGTTTTTGTCACTACAAGAGCCGTAAACATTGAAAGGACAATACCGAGTGCCAGTGTAATTGCAAAACCTTTTACCGTACCCGAGCCCTTAAGACCAAGCACTGCTGCTGCGATAAGTGTCGTAATATTACCATCCAGAATGGCAGACATTGCTTTGTCAAAACCAATCTTGATAGCTGACTGAACCGTTTTTCCTGTTGCAATCTCTTCACGGATACGCGAAAAAATGATAACGTTTGCATCCACAGCCATACCGATGGAAAGGATGATACCGGCAATACCCGGAAGAGTCAGTGTAATGTTAAGCGCGTTTAACGCAAGTAATGTCAAAATAACATAAAGTGTGAGGGCAATTGCTGAAGCAAATCCCGGAAGCAGGTATACAACAATCATAATCAGACATACAATTCCGAAACCAATCAGACCTGCCTGCAGACTGGATTCAAGTGCATCAGAACCGAGCTGGGCACCCACTACCTTGGAACGAAGCTCCTTCAGTTCGAGCTTGAGTCCTCCGATACGAATTGTGGAAGCAAGTGAATCTGCTTCTTCAAAATCAGCGAGTCCGGAAATCTGAGCCTGTCCGCCTGTAATCGGTTCTGTTACATTCGGAACTGAAACAAATCGTCCGTCATAGTAAATACCTATTGTCTCCTGATTTTTATATGCATTTGTAGTTGCCTCGGCAAACTTAGCCGTTCCCTCCTTGGTAAATGTAAGGGAAACCACGTATTCTCCGGTTGAAACGCCCTGACTGTTCTGTCCGCTTCCAACCTGCGCACTGCTTACCATGGTACCGTCAAGGACAATCGAACCGTCTGCCTTGAGGTCATCAATTGATTTTAACAGTGCATAGTCATAAGTACCGTCATCCAGAATCGTGATACCGTAATTTTCAGTTCCGTCGCTTCCGGTCTGGCTGATAAAATATAAGGTACCCGGCTGTCCAAGCTCTTCAAGAACGGCATTTGCATCAGAAATACCCGGAATCTCAATGTTGATTCGATCCGTTCCCTCTTTGTAAACCTGTGCTTCTGTACTGTAGTTTTCTACACGTTTCTGTAACTTATAAACAGTGTCGCTCATATCCTCGGCTGACGGTTCTTCATCGCCCACTGCCTGATATGTGATACTGACACCTCCTGCAAGGTCAAGTCCCTGCTTGATGTTTGATGCTGCTCCCGTCTTTTGCTCATTCACACCGAACATGGCAACATAGCCAAGTCCTGCGATGAGAGCAAGAGAAAGAAGCAGAGTAATAATTCCAGTGCTCTTCTTCATTCTTATTCCTCCTCGTCACTGAGTGCTGCCTTTATCATAATCGCGCATTCCACACGCTTTTTCTGTAATTCACACCCAATTTCATATGCACCGTTAATCTGTCCCGTAAAGTTATATGCGTTGGCAGCACATCCGCCGCTGCAGTAAAACTTAGCAAAACAGTTTTTACAAGAGTCCTTTGCATACACATTGCACTGCTTAAATTCATTGCAGATGTTCTGTGCTGTAATCCCGTCATAAACGTTGCCCAGCAGGAAATCTTCATTGCCGACAAACTGATGACACGGATAAAAATCCCCCCACGGCGTTACGGCCAGATACTCTGTTCCGCTTCCGCATCCCGAAAGACGTTTTGCCACACACGGACCGCCTTCCAAATCTATCATAAAGTGGAAAAAATTAAATCCTTTTCCCTCTTTACGTCTGCGTATCATTTCGAGCGCAAGCTCATCATACTGTTTCATGAGAACCGGCAAATCCTCTTCCCTGATTGCGTAATCTGCTGTATTCTCCGCAACCACCGGTTCCACCGAAATCTGCTTAAATCCCAAATCCGCCAGATGAAGAACATCCTTTGAAAAATCAAGATTGTGATGGGTAAATGTACCTCTCACATAGTAATCCGTCTGATTACGGCTCTCCGCCACCTTGATAAATTTCGGAACAATTTCATCGTAGCTTCCCTGTCCGCCTCTGTGAGGTCTCATCTTATCATGTACTTCTTTTCGTCCGTCGATGCTCAGAACGATATTGCTCATCTCACGATTGGCAAACTCTAAAATATCATCATTTAACAGAACGCCGTTCGTTGTGAGTGTGAAACGGAATTTTTTATTATGCTCCTTTTCAAGCGAACGTCCGTATGCGACAAGATCCTTTACAACCTGCCAGTTCATAAGCGGTTCTCCGCCGAAAAAGTCAACTTCAAGATTAATGCGGTTCCCTGAATTTGCAACCAGGAAATCAAGTGCCTTGCATCCCACCTCATAACTCATCATCGCCCTGCGTCCGTGATATTCTCCCTCTTCCGCAAAGCAATATCTGCATGCCAGATTACAATCATGTGCAATATGAAGGCACAATGCCTTTACCACTGTCTCTCTTGTCTTAAAGCTGTCAATATAATTCTCGTAAATATCCTCTGTGTAAAGCATATCCGCTTTCGCAAGCGTCATAATCTCTTCGATTGCTTCCGCCATATCCTCTTTTGCATACGAAAAGCCCTGCGCCACGGCAAGGTCAAGCATCGCCTCTTTTGTCACCTTTTCCTTAACCGGAGATTCCATCAGAGGGATTAAGTCATATACAATGTCATCTACAACATGGACAGAACCGCTGTTAACATCCATCACAATGTTGTATCCATTGTTTTTGTAACAATGTACCAATTTATATTCCTCTCTGTTTCCTATAATTTTTCATATAATAAGCAGCGAGTTACGTCGCTGCTTAGTAAATACGCTATTATTTTACGTTCTCACAGCTCTGGTTTCCTACTGTACAAGATGTCTTGCAAGCTGACTGGCAAGATGTCTGGCACTCACCACAACCACCCTTTTTCATGGATTTCTTTAAATCGCGTGTGCTTAATGTCTTGATATGTTTCATCACATTGCCTCCTTAAATTAATTAAAAACTATTGCTAGTATAACACACTTCTTGTATCAATGAAAGTATTTTTTCTTGCTTTTTTATCTGTCAACTGAGCATACCTCCGAGCATTCCGCTTGCCAGACATAAAAACATCGTCATTGCGAAGCCGGAGCCGATGTTGGAAAGGGACTGTCCGCACAAAAGCGAGACTATGAAAAGTACGCAAAAATAAGCCGCTCCTATCCCCAGACCCCAGAGATATTTTTGCTGTTCCATGATTTTCCCCGCTAAAAATCCCGCAAAAAAATTGGAAAGTACATAAATTGCAATAATTGAAGCAGAGACAACAGTATCCGACAACCGAAATTTAAAAAGCAGATACGCAAGCAGAAACAAAAGCAGCACACTCATCACAAACGCTGCAAGCAAAAGCTTTAAAAACGCGCCTACATATTTTTTCATTTCTTATCCGTCCGCAGTATTCTTGGTCTATTGTATGTTGTCAGCCTTTCCTTTAGAACACGTTTTCCGGCACATTCTGCGAACCATCCGGCATATGCTTTCATATCATAATATAAAAGCACTCCCGGGTGAAAACATGACAACGATTGTACTTGATGCAGGGCACGGCGGAGCGTGTTAGTAAATAGGGCACTTGCATATCAATCTAGTATTTTCTTATCTCCTACCTTTGGTTGCGCCGGCGCACACCTTCTTTGACTGCCGCCACAGGCTTTCTCCTTAAAATAATAATCCTATTACCGTTCCGACAATTGCGCTTAATACATATCCAACAGCCTTTCTCCACATCTCACCGTCTCTCCCTTCAAGTGCCTCAAGGCGATTTCCCTGCTTTTCCTGCTCTCTAACCATGCTTGTCATATTAGCAGCAAGTTTTTCAACAGAAGTTGGACTGTGAAATCTGAATGGTGTCACCTTCCTTGAAATGTGGAAATGGTGTGTATAACTTCTGCGCCATTACCGGACAGACAGTCCGAATGTTCCGCTGTTGGAAGTTGTTGTGTGTATATCCCCGTATGGACAGTTCCAGTGCCTGAAGTTTTGCTTCAAGCACTGCATCTGTTTCCGTTGTTGTTATATACTGCTTCAATTCTTCAACAGAAATAATCATCAGGGAATCCCCCTTTCATTATTTCTTTTCTGTGACTTTATAACCATGCTCTTTGTACCAGTCAACCACCCATCCTTCACGGACCTCCGCTTTTCCATTCGCAAAATGTACCCCCGCTGCACCCACACCTACATAATCTTTCACAGGAGCTTCCACAATGTAAACCTTTTCCTGTTCTGTTACCTTTTTATTTTCGGCCATATTATTCACCTATTCCTTTCTAAAAAAAGAAGTGGCAGGGCTTAGCCACCACTTCATCATTTTATTGATTACGCAATCTTGATATTACGAAGGACTCCTGCTGCTTTCACGTTCTTGAGTGCAACACAGGCAACCATTTCAACTTCACCCTTCTTCACCGCTCCAGGTGTATTGAAATCCGGCAAATATTTTCTGATTGCTTTGTTTCCTGTGAGTGTAACCCCATGAAAACCATCATTCACGCTAAAACGTGCTGCATAGATGTCTGTCAATCCTGTTGTTTCGCTTCCTCCAATAGTTCTTTTTTTCACACCAATAACAGGTGTTTCCACTGCAGCCGCATCATCATTTTCACCTTCAACTGTAACAACATTCTTCATGTCAATGATTCTGACTTTGCCTTCACCGATAGTTGTCACTACTCTACCGAATGCTTCTTCTGATTCCGTTTTGAATCCAAGGATTCTTGCAACAGTCTGAATCTTTGTTTTCATGCCTTCATTTACCATGATTGCATGTGCGCCTGTGCTATTGATAAGTTTCAAAAGTGCTTCGTAAAACTCATTGGCATTTGCTGTCAACCATCTTTTCATGTGGTCACCCTTCCTTTCTTTGCATATAAAAAAGGCAGCCACTATGACCGCCTTTCATATCATTTTTTTGCACTAAAAAAGCCCCCTGCCTGTGCAAGATGCTTTCCTATCTTCCGATTGTACCGCCTTTGTTTGGCGGTTCTTTGTACAATTCTTCAGTTGTGCTTGATGCCTTTGGGAATAACCCAAAAGCATGATTGCGCATTTCATCATCCATTTTCACGCTTCTAAATTCTTCCTTGCGCTCCATCAATTCCTTGTATGATTCAATTTTCATAAATTTTTCTTTTTTTGTCATTTTACCGCTCCATCTATCAACTCATATAATTCAGCACACTTGGCTTTGAGATTGTCAGGCTCATACATGTATTCCCGGAATGGTTCAGACAAGAATTCCCACAATAAATCATCTTTGAAATTGCCCTTTTTATCAAACGCATCAAATATATTTTCAACATAAATTCTACCCTGATATTGTGAAATGAAATTATCATTTTCAAGGATGAATATTTCATGTGGATTTCCACTTGTGTCATAATATATTTCAGTTTTGAAATCAAAGAAAGACGGATTTCCAACTAATTTCTTTCTTATCTGCGCCAATTGTTGCGAATCAATCATTTTATTTTCTACCATATGCCCTATTTCATGGATGACATCACTTTTCGTGGCACCCTTGGCAATATATAGTATATCATCAAAATAATTGTACTGACTAGCACCTGTTTTTCCAATATCAAAAATTGTGCCTTTTTCAATTTCATCTTGTACTTTCTTTGGCAAAGATGAAATTGCTTCATCTAAAACTGCACGCTCATTCGCTGTGTCTTTTGCACCTGCATGGTCTCGTACGTAATAGTTCGCTGCTTTCTTGTTCTTATACCCGGCAATCCGTGCTTCCGCTTCCTTCTGAAGATTACTGCCTTCATAATGCCAAATCTGATTGTATTTCTTCTTGAAATCATCATAATTTCTTGCATTGATTGGAACAATCTGTCCTTGGTATGTCCGAAGTTTATCAACTGAAATATGAAGTTTATCAGCCAATGGCTTCAATTCTTCATCTGTCATTCCCTCCATCTTTCCAAGGTATTTTGTTTCAGTTCTATCCAGTGCCCACCTTGCACGCTGAAGAAGTGCGCATCTGCAATTGATTACTTCTTCCGGTCTGCCACTTGGATCACCCGGATATTCAAGACCATTTGAAAACTTTTCATCCAGTTCCTTGATTTCACCATCAATTACCCTGTGGGAATCCCTTGTCTTTCCGTCAAGTGTGGAATCCCACTGCTTCACTACATCTGCGCCTTTGCTTTTTGCTTTGTACTGCGCATCATAGGCAGCTTTGCATTGAATTCTATGCGCTTCTGTCCGGGCAATCCGCATTGCGTTATTCTTCGGAATCCGTGCCCATGAAGCAATGTTCCGTGCCATTTCTGAATACATCATGCCTGTTGATAATCCTCGGCTGATTTCCCCGGCAATCTTCTTCTGAAGATCTTTGATATCCTTTCCCATTGCTGAATATAGGCTTGTAGAAAGGTTTGTTTCTGTTTGGATGGCATCAACAACCGCCTGTTGGTCAATAGGGAATACAAGCGGAATCCCCTGCCCTTGCAAATCGTACATAGTGCCAAGGAATCCTTCTTCATAACTCTTTGCAATATATTCTGATAGTGTTTCAAATTCATTTGTTTGGAGTGTTTCAAGAATAGACTGTACCCATACATTCTTCCGTCCAAAGTGGATACACCACTCAAGCGATGGGTTGTAAATATCAATACGCTGTCCATTCTGGATTAGTTCATTTCCTCCTGTATCCTTAATCTCGTAATATCAGTTGCTTCCATCGGCAACCATTCCGGCTCGTCCATGTGCGCCAGCGCACATTCTGAAATAGTCTCTGACATTACCAGCACTGCCGGCACCAGACAGAAAATGAGCAGTAACAATAATCCCGTCATTCTTCGCATTCGTTCTCCTTTCTTTCCTGCAAACGATAGTCCGCGTATACAAGTGCCATCCCGGCCAGCGTGAGGACTGCTGCCATCATCTGACTTCCATCCATTGCAGCTCCGCCAAGCAGGAACATTACAAATCCTATGTATCCCATATTCTTCATCCTCTCCATTCTCGGGCTTGTCCTACCTAGGTACCGGACTATGCCGGTGCCTCTACCTCTACCTTTCGATAGCCAATTCCTTCCAAGGCTTGCGCATTCAACTTACGTGCTACTTCTTTCTTTTGTTCCGGCGATAAGTCTTCAAAATTCACTTCCGGAGCATCTCCAATCTTGACCATGTTCACTATGTTCAATTTACTCATCTGAATACCTCCTCTCTTTACACCCTATGTAGAGTACATGTACCAGTTACCTTGATTTTGATGCAGCGTCTTCACCGACACGCACAGAGTCTTTTGCTTGAGGGTATTTGTGGGGGATTTTATGAAGGTCAAAATGTTTCTTTGCTCCATGAGTGCCTGTGAAGGCGCTACATCCTATCCACCAAAATCAGTTATTGTTCTGAAACAACTCGTGCAGTCAAGAATCTATCAACACTTACTCCAAGTGCTCCGCAAATTCTTTCGTATTCATCCAAACTTATCTTTCTTTTTCCCGCCAAAGACAAACTTAAACTCGCTAATGGTATTCCTGTTTTTTTGCTGACAAATGTTAACGAAATACCATTCTCATTTAAATATTTTTTAATTTCCAAGTATGTTTGCATTTTTTCACCTCCACTTCAATTTATTTGGAATTGAATGTATAATAATCCAATTTTTTGGACTGTCAATATGTTTTTCGAAATATTTTTTCAATAATTTTGGAATTTTATTTACATTTTCTAAATATCGTTGTACTATTCAGCTAGGAGGTAACTAATATGACGTTTGGTGAAAAATTAAAAATTGCGCGAATTGATGCGGAATTAAAACAATCTGATTTGGCTAAATTAGTTGGTACTACTAATACAACAATAAGTAATTGGGAGAAGGGCGTCAGTAAACCTGATATCGAAATGCTGTCATTGATATGTAACTCTCTACATGTAACTGCTTCATATTTTCTCCAATCAAATCTTCCAGAAGATGAAGTATCTATAAAAGAACTCAACCTAATTAAAAAATATCGTTCGTTAGATGAGCGTGGGAGAAACATGGTTGATTCGGTTTTGGAAGAGGCTTACATTAGTAAACCAAAGAAAATGCCAGGACAAATAACCTTCTTCACTGATGATGCTCAAGTTACTGACGAATTTTCTGAACTTTTCAAGATTAAAGCAGCTCACAACGCTTCTACCGATCCTGCCGAAGTTCAGAAGATGATGCAGGATCTTGAAAACTTAAAAAGACCAGAATAATACAATTAGATTTAGAGGGGAGTGATAAAATTGATTTACGAAAACCTGCTTCAGGAAGCAGCAGAGCATGACTTGTATGTGATTGAACAGGCAAACTTTCAATCTGGTGCCACCGGACTAATCAACGGCGATGTAATAGGCATCAATAAAAAAATCCGCTCCACAGCGGAGCGGTCCTGTATTTTAGCCGAAGAACTCGGGCACCATTATACGACTGTAGGAAATATCATTGACCTGACAGATTCCAGAAACCGCAAACAGGAATATCGCGCGCGGCTCTGGTCCTACAACAAACTGATTGGTTTATCCGGAATCATAGCAACATACAAAGCCGGGTGTCAAACCATATATGACGCTGCGGAGCATTTGGACGTTACTGAGGAGTTTTTTTCAGAAGCTCTCCGGTGCTACCAAGAGAAATACGGGCTATACAAAATTGTAGATAACTACATTGTGTACTTTGAACCTCTCGGGGTGTTGGAAATACAGGGATAACAAAGGAAATGAGGGTAAAACTATGAATTATGATGTAACATGCACACCTATTGACGAGCAAACAATTTTAGATTTTCTTTCAAGTTTTAAACTAACAGAAATTCCATCTGAAACAAAATTTTGGATGATTCGTACAAAAAAAGGATATTTCTATCAAGAATTCCTTACCAGAAAATATGTTGCACTCGCTTGGAATGCTATTACAGAACAAACATCTTTTGAGAATGAGTCTACGGTTGCAGACAACATTTTGATGCAATATCCGGAAATCAAACGTCCCAAGCTTGTAATTAATAAATGTAAAAGTTTCATATATGACGTTAAGCCCAATGACATTCTCGTCATTCCAAGCAAAGGGAGTTCTGTTGTGACCTTTGCATTTGCCGGGGAATACTTTGAGGAAAGTGATAAAACTGTTGAACTTGAAAACACAATCATAAAAAAAATTGAGAATAAAGAAGTGGAAATAAATGATGTATATTGTCCATACCGTAAGCGCCGACATATTCAGATTATTCGCACCATAAAATCTGAGTTCTTAAATTATCATCTGTATCGTGCTATTTCAAGTTATCATGGCATAAATAGCCTTGATGCATACTCTACTATTATTTTGGACCAAATTTATAACTACTACTCTTTTAAAGACGATGTACATTTAATATTTAACGTTACTAAAGAGGAACCTATTGGTCTTACAGAACTGAGTAAAATGTTATACAGCACTACCGACTCTCTTACAAAGTTCATTCCTGAAAGAAATATTTCTACTAAGCTTGCTTTGCAATCACCTGGAGATATAGTAATTGCAATAGAAAACGGTTTTCAATGGCTTTCAAGTAACTATCTCATACTGTTTGGAATGGTGATTCTTATTGGAGGTGGTAGTTTCTTAACTGTAAAATTTCCAGGCGCAATTAATGTAATAAAACAAATTTTAACATTGAAAATATCTGCTGATATCGAAAAAGAAAAATTGCAAAGTCTACAGTTAGACAATTACGAAAAGAAAATTAAAATATATCAACAAATAAAAGAAGCAGGAATAAATCCTGCTGATTTGGAGAAACCGCTCACTTCATTATCAGAATGCGCTCAGTCGATGAGAATTCAGGCTGCCCTTTCCCCTGGGGAAGCGCAAATTATTTTGCCTGAAGATGTGCTAACAGACGATGCAGACGAAGAGATAATATAAACGAAATACTTATTATCACTGTAGTTATTATGATTGTAATGTAAAAGCTTTGGAAAATCGCCAAATCCAAAGAAAGAGTTTTTACTATCCTACAAAACAACGATAAGATGGCCAGGAATAATGATATGAAAAAAACTATATTGAACAATCTATTTAACACTTTTATCATATCATTCTCCTCCTTGTCATTCCTCATATAGTATATTATTACTATTGTGATAAAAAATCCATAAACAAATTGTAAACATTCTAGCATAAAAATACCCCCGGTGCTACCAACACAGGGACTGCTATACACGAAGGAAGGTGAACGTTTTCTTTTTTTTCATGTACGATGATGACACCAACACTACTGTTCAGGTGCCGGTGGATAATATCGAAAACTATAATGAACAGGATTTAGAATTTTTTTACGATGATAAAATTCGTAAAGTATGGCATAAACAGGAGGAAGAATGGTATTTCTCTGTTGTAGATGTGTGCCAGGTATTGACGGATAGTTCCGACGGCAGAAAGTATTGGAATAAACTTAAGCAACGCTTATCCGAAGAAGGAAATGAAACGGTGACAAATTGTCACCAGTTGAGAATGATAGCTTCAGATGGCAAAATGCGTAAAACAGATTGTGCCAACACAGAGCAGCTACTTCGTATCATCCAGTCCATTCCATCCAAAAAAGCTGAACCTTTTAAACAGTGGCTCGCTTTAGTCGGAAAGGAACGACTTGACGAAATCGCGAATCCTGAACTTGCATTTGAGCGTATGATTAGAACATACCGTGCCAAAGGCTACTCGGAGAAATGGATTGAACAGCGTCTGCATGCTATCGACGTCCGCAAGCTTCTTACAGACGAATGGAAACGTGCCGGCATTGAAGACAGTCGCCAATATGCTGCTCTCACAAATGTTTTAACACAAGCATGGTCAGGAAAGTCTGTAAAAGAATACAAAGAATATAAAGGACTTCATAAAGAAAACCTGCGTGACAACATGACAAACATCGAGCTGGCACTCAATCAACTGGCGGAGGTTTCTGCTACTGCTATTTCGCAGGCACAAAACCCTAAAGGTTATTCTGAGACAAAAGAAACTGTTTTAGAAGGTGGTGCCATTGCCGGCAATGCCCGCCGCGAACTCGAAGCACGCATTGGTCAAAGTGTTATATCACCACTTAACGCGCATGAGCCAATTTTATTGGACAGAACAGAAGAAACATAAAAAAATCGCCCCGGTGCTACCAACACCGGGACGAGCAGGTCGATATCGGAATGATACAACCCTCAAGCACGATTATTGTATCATTTCCCGGTATAAATATCAAGTTACCGGGCATTTTTATGTCCAAAATCGAGTATTTATGAAAGGGTGATACTATGAATACAACTCTACGCACTGCTGCCGTATATATCCGCGTCAGCACCGACAATCAGTTGGATATTAGTCCGGAATCCCAGATGGCTGAAATCAAATGCTATGCCAAGAACAACAACCTCTTAATTCTGGATGAATTTATTTTTATTGAAGAAGAGGGAGTATCCGGGCGAAGTGCCAACAAGCGTGCCGCATTTCAAACTATGATTGCCACAGCTAAAATGAAACCCAAACCCTTTGATGTTCTCCTTGTTTGGAAATTTTCACGCTTTGCCCGCAATCAGGACGAATCCACCTACTACAAGAGTATATTAAGGAAAAAATGCGAAATTGATATTATATCTGTCTCAGAACCCATCATGGAAGGCATGTATGGACGTTTAATTGAAATGATTATTGAATGGCAGGATGAATTCTATTCCTACAATCTTGGAATGGAAGTCCGCCGTTCCATGAAGCTTAAAGCAGAAAAGGGATTATACAACAGTTCCGCGCCGTATGGCTACGACCACGTTAAAGGGGGAATCCCATCGATTAATGAAGAACAGGCGGCAGTTGTCCGTCTTATCTTTGAAAAGTTCGTAAATGGCGAAGATAAGAATGCCATTGTACGATATTTAAACGATAATCATATCAAAACAAAGCGTGGGAATATCTGGACCAGTGAGACCGTGAAATATCTGCTTGAAAATCCTTTTTATATCGGTAAGCTCCGCTGGAACCGCAGGCAGTCCTCCGGAACCTCTGCCCTGAAAGATAAATCCGAATGGATTATCAGCGACAGTCAGCATGTACCTATTCTCGATATGGATACCTGGAACCGGGCACAGCAACGAAATGAAATGATTCTGCAATCGCGAATGAAATACAGTCATCCGATTTCTCACACCAGGCACTGGCTGTCGGGCATGGTCAAATGTTCGATATGTGGTCGTTCCCTTTCGTGGAAATCTAGCTGCAAAAGCTCTACCGCCTCCAACAGCTTTCAATGTCTCGGTTACCGTTCCGGCCGACATCCGGAATCTCAATCCATCTCCGAAAGGAAACTGACTGCTGCCGTGATTGATTCTTTAACCGCTGTTCTCAGCGATGATAATGTCGAATACACAATCATCAATACCAAAGTTGATAACAACACAGAGCTTATAATATATCAGGAGGAGCTAAAGCGAATTGAGGAACGACAAAGGCGGATTAAACAGGCTTACCAAAATGGTGTTGATACGCTGGAGGAATACAGGGATAATAAACACATGCTCGCTCTTAGGCGGCAGGAATTGCTAAGCAAAATTGATAACCTGAATGCTTTATCTCTTTCCGGGGATGAAATTCAGGAAACCTTCCGGAATAATGTACGGACAGCCTTAGAAATCATCGAATCAGAGGCTGATTATCAAAAGAAAGCTTCTGCCCTGCGGAATATAGTGAAATATATTACATTCTACAAGGCCACCAAAACCTTAGTTTTTCATTATTATGTCGCAATTTAAAAACGTGCCCTATTTACTACCACGGCGGAAGCGATTCCGGTGCCACTTTTGAAGGCCGTCGCGAAAAAGATGACGTACTTGCTCTCACTCTCGCCGTCGGTCAGATTCTTTCCCAGAATCCGGATCTTAACATACTATATACAAGAGAAGGAGACATCTACGAGTCTCCTTCCCAAAAAGCAGCTAAAGCCAACAATGCAGCGGCCGACCTGTTTATTTCCATTCACAGAAATTCCACTCCCGTACCGGATACTTACTCCGGCGTGGAAACGCTTGTATACTCCGATTCCGGTATCGCCGGAGAGCTTGCCCGGAATATCGACCGGGAGCTTGAAAATATCGGACTTGCAAATCTCGGTATCACCGAGCGAAAAAATCTCACGGTTCTTTCACGAACCAACATGCCCGCCGTTCTTTTAGAAATCGGCTATATTAACACAGCCCGTGACAACACTTTTTTCGATGAAAATTTCACAGACATTGCCCAGGCAATCGCCAACGGCATTGAAACTACCGTGTCAGATCTTTGACAACCTCCGATGCGAGAACCAGTCCCGCCACCGAAGGAACAAATGCCACGGAACCCGGCGTTTTTTTCCGGGTTTCCTCCTGTGGCAGAGAAAAAAGCGGAGTCATTGCCTCCTCCCGGGAATAAACCACCTTCACATCTGAAATCCCCCTCTTTTTCAATTCGCGCCGCATTACCTTTGCAAGCGGACATACACTTGTCTCCGATATATCTGCCACTTCAAAACGGGTCGGATCAAGTTTATTTCCCGCCCCCATGGCACTGATAACCGGTATTCCTGCTTTTTTTGCACGTTCTATAATCTCAAGCTTGGCAGTCACAGTATCAACCGCGTCAACTACATAATCGTATTCTTCAAAGTAAAACTCATCCGCTGTTTCCGGCAAAAAGAAACAGTCCCGGACCCGGACCTGCGCCTCGGGATTCACAGACAGAATACGTTCTTTCATAACTTCCGCCTTATTTCTCCCTATGGTATCCATAGTTGCAATAATCTGACGGTTGATATTGGATTCATTGACCGTGTCATGATCCACCAGCTCAAAAGCTCCGATTCCTGTCCGCGCCAGTGCTTCCGCTACATAACCGCCGACACCGCCGATGCCGAAAATCGCTACTTTCTTATCTCCCAGAGCTTCCGTTTTTTCTCTCCCCAGAAGCATCGCACTCCTCACAAATTTTTCATCCATAAAACACTTCTCCTTCATCCGCCGCAACCGGACCGGATATTCCAAAAGAATCTTTACTTATATCTTCCTTATAACAGGCAACTGCCCACGCATAATCCATATCTAACTCACCCTGCCAGATATGACACTCCGTCGCACCGTCCCGGTCACCGTTTTCCATAATCTCCGCAATGCCTCGTCCGGTCAGCTTTGCCCGCGCCTCTTTCACTGTCCAGATTTTTGCAAACATTCTCTCTTTCAAAATCTCATCTTCACCACATTCATTCATCCGCATGTTTTCCTCTTCCGAAAAAAAACGCCTTATCAGGCTCTCCCGGATATTCGTTCTTCGCTGGATATCCGCACCGACTTCAAAATCAGCCACCACGCAGATGACATACGCTCCCGAATGCGACAGATTGAAATAAATTCCGCCTTCCGCTCCGTCTGCAAAGACCAGCTCGGGTTTTCCTCCCTCTCTCTCTCTAATTTCAGGCAATTTTTCCGGAATTCTTTTTTCCTGCTCCGCCGCATAGCCAAAAGAGTTAGCTCTCGCTAACTCTTTTATATATTCTTCTCTGAATTTTTCATATGCATACGCCAGCAGCAAACCGGCGGCAATACACCTTGCTTTATCCTCAGGCTGTCTTAATTTGTCAGCTTTTTCCCTGCGTTCCTTTGAAGAACGCAGATAAGCCTTTTTAAAACCTGCCTCATCCAGCAGCATGGATATATTGACTACAAAAAGTCGAATCATAAAGAAACCTCTTACTGTGTCTGTTCCTCTCCGGCATTCTCCTCCGGCTTCACAATGGCAATACCAAGCTCCTCAAGCTGTTTGTCATCTACGACATTCGGAGCTTCTGACATCAGGCAGGAAGCATCCTTTACTTTCGGGAATGCCATTACTTCACGGATACTCTCCGCTTTTACAAGAAGCATTACCATTCGGTCAAGGCCGTATGCCAGACCTGCATGAGGCGGAACACCATACTTAAAGGCAGAAAGGAGAAATCCGAAACGATCCCATGCCTCTTCCTTTTCGATACCGATAACCTCAAACATTTTTTCCTGTATATCATCCTGGTGGATTCTGACAGATCCGCCTCCGAGCTCCACACCGTTCAAAACGATATCGTATGCTTTTGCCCTTACGCGTCCCGGATCGGTATCAATGTACTGCCAATCCTCCTCCATAGGCATTGTAAACGGGTGATGAACCGCCACGAAACGGTTTTCCTCCTCATCCCACTCAAGAAGCGGAAATTCGGTAATCCACAAGAAATTAAATTTATCCTCATCAATCAGTTCCATTTTCTTTGCAAGATCAAGTCGGAGTGCACCGAGCACATTCCAGACAATCTTATTCTTATCCGCAGCAAAGAGAAGCAGATCTCCAGGTTCTCCGTCCATCGCTGCCACCAGCTCTTTCAGCTCATCCTCCGTCATAAACTTTGCAAAGGAGGACTTGTATGAGCCATCCGGAAGCACAGCAAGATAGGCAAGGCCCTTTGCCCCATTGCCTTTTGCCGCATCCACGAGGGCATCTATTTTCTTTCTCGGCATCTCTGCCTGTCCCTTCGCATTGATACCACGGACAGAACCGCCATTCTCAAGCGCGCCCGTAAACACGCCGAAACCACAGTCCTTCACGACCTCAGAAACATCTACAAGCTCCATGCCGAAGCGGGTATCAGGCTTGTCAGAACCGAAACGATCCATCGCCTCCTGCCATGTCATTCTCGGAAGCGGAAGCTGTACCTCAAGACCGATGGCTTCTTTGCACACATGCTGAATCAGTCTTTCATTTACATCAATCACATCTTCCTCATCCACGAAGGAGAGTTCCATATCTATCTGTGTAAACTCCGGCTGTCTGTCGGCACGCAGGTCTTCATCCCTGAAACATTTTGCAATCTGAATATAACGGTCATATCCGGAGCACATCAAAAGCTGTTTAAACAACTGCGGTGACTGCGGAAGTGCATAAAAGTTTCCCGGATGCACACGGCTCGGCACAAGATAATCTCTTGCTCCTTCCGGTGTTGACTTGTTCAAAATCGGGGTCTCTATCTCCAAAAATCCTTCTTTCGCCATGAACGAACGAACCTCTGTACAAATCTTGCTGCGAAGCATGAGATTTCTCTGCAGATCCGGTCTGCGAAGGTCAAGATATCTGTATTTCAAACGCATTTCTTCTTTTGTCTTACTGTTCTCCTCAATTGGGAAAGGAGGTGTCTGAGCCTCAGACAAAACGCGAATCTGCTCGGCGATAATCTCAATGTCACCTGTCGCAAGATTTTCATTAACTGCTCCCTCTCTCTTTTCAACTTTTCCGACAACAGCTACGACAAATTCACTTCTAAGCTTTTCAGCTTTTGCAAAATTCTCGCTTCCGCATTTATCCTCTTCAAAAATGAGCTGCAAAATACCGCTTCGATCACGCAAATCAACAAAGATGATTCCGCCCTTATTTCTCTGTTTTGCCACCCATCCCATCACGGTAACCGTCTGTCCGATGTTCGCTGCAGACACTTCCGTACATCTGTGAGTTCTCTTTAATCCCTGCATTGATTCTGCCATTTTTGTCTCCTCCTGCTTAATTCTTAAGTGCCTCTTTATAAAAATCCTTAAATTCCGTATATCCTTCTTTGATAAGCTGTTCCTTCTGGAACTTTTTATTCTTGTTCATACGCACCAGAAGAACCTGCCAGCCTTCTTTTCTAAGCTGCTGTGCTTCCTTTATGACAGCCGAAAGCTGTTCACCTGCAATTCCTTTTTCCACAAGAAATGCAACCTTCTCACTGCTGCCCGGAACCTCAAAGCCCTGATCCATCAATATCGTGATGATACGCTCAAAACCAATGGAAAATCCGCACGCCGGCGTATCCTTTCCGGTAAACTTACCGACCATCTTGTCATATCTTCCGCCTCCGGCAACACTGCTGCCGAAATCAGGCATCTCAATTTCAAAAATCGTACCGGTATAGTAGGACATACCACGCACGAGTGTCGGATCAAATACAATTTCAAAATCATCCGTCACTGCTGCAGAAACACTGTCTTTAATTTCCGCGAGACTCTCTGCCACGCCTTCCTCCAAAAATGTTCCGAGACGGTCAGCAAGATATGCAATCGCATCCCCGGCTGCCTGCATACCGTCAAACAGATCAATATACTTATCCACTGCCTCAGGTGCGAATCCGTTGTTGATTAAATCTTCCTTCACACCCTCGATTCCTATTTTATCCATCTTGTCCAGAATAATGAAAACAAGGTCGAACTGTTCCTCATCAAATCCCGAATAAGCCGCCATCGCCTTCAAGATACGTCGTTCGTTTATGCGCACCTTAAAGTTGGAAAAGCCAAGCTTTGCAAGGGTTGTCGTCGTTGCCAGAATCAGTTCAATCTCCGCAAGATTACTCGGCTCGCCGAGAATATCAATATCGCACTGCATAAACTGTCTGAAACGCCCCTTCTGAGGTCTGTCGGCTCTCCACACATTCCCCATCTGCAGAGCCTTAAACGGATTCGGAAGCTCATTTGCATGATTTGCATAATAACGGGATAACGGAAGCGTTAAGTCATAACGAAGTCCGCCGTCAGCCAGATCATTTTCTGTTTCTGCCGTCTCAAGATTAAACTTCTCCCCGCGCTTCATGATTTTAAAAATCAGCTTCTCATTTTCGCCGCCCTGTTTGGAGCAGAGATTTCCGATAGACTCCACACACGGAGTTTCAATCGGCGTAAAGCCGAATTTTCGATAATTCTCTTTAATCACTCCCATCACATAGTCGCGAATCTGCATCTCCTGAGGAAGAATGTCCTTCATTCCGGTAACCGGTTTTTTATTCAGTGCCATAATACTTACCTGTTCTTTCTACTTCTCTTCAAAGTCTTTTCAAAAAATATCCATCTGCCATTGTAGCATTTCCAAAACAAATTGTAAACGCTATTCGCCAAACAGTTCCTGCTTTCTCTCAATCATTTCATCTATTTTCTCAATATAAAGAGCCACGTCCTTGACATTATCACATCTCTCGATTCTTCCGTCCGGATAAACACGTTTGGTGATAGAGCCCGCGCCGAGTGCGACGATTGTCTGTACCTCTTCCATAATGAGAATATTATAAATTCCGGCTTTTCCTTCTTTTGCATAGCCGACATTTTCAAAGTTGCCCGACATATTTTTCTGACGATACAGATAGTACGGTTTCATTCCCATACGCGTCGCACCGTCCGAAGCAATTTTCATTGTTGCATCGGTGTTGGAAAGCATATCCATTCCGTTTTCTTCAATAAACTGACGGAGCTTCGATGCACGCTTAACTGCAAGCGAATGCACAGTCAGACTGTCCGGTTCCAGCTCACAGATAATATCTGTCGTCCTCCGGACATCTTTCTCTCCCTCTCCCGGAAGTCCGAGAATAATGTCCATATTGATATTGTCAAATCCGCACTCGCGCGCCAGACGATACGCTTCCACCGTCTGTGCGGCCGTTGCAGCCCTTCCGATACATCGAAGCGTTTCTTCCTTCATGGTCTGCGGATTGACGGAAATCCGGCTGACTCCGTGTCTGTATAATACTTCCAGCTTTTCTTTTGTAATGCTGTCGGCTCTTCCTGCTTCCACCGTAAATTCCCGGACATGTGCAAAGTCAAATATCTCTTTCAGATTCACAATCAGTCTGTCAAGCTGCCCCGCCTCAAGCGTTGTCGGCGTACCTCCGCCGATATAAACCGTATCAAGAATTTTTCCCTTCATTATCTGCGCTGTCGCACGCATTTCTTCAATCAGACAGTCGATATATGTTTCTGTCCGGTCACGATAAGCTGCAATAGGATATGACGTAAAGGAGCAATACAGACAGGTGGACGGACAAAAAGGAATCCCGATATACAGGCTGTAGCCGTCCTTATAGTGAAGGTCCGAAAGAATCCGGCGTTCCCTTCCGGCGATATCACATGCAAGCTCGGTCTTTTCACGGCTCACGAAATGCTCTCCTTCAAACACCGAGCAAATCTCTTCTTTTGAAGCTCCCTGCTCAAGCATCCCCATCGCTATCTTGGTCGGCCGAATGCCCGTAAGGTTTCCCCACGGAAGCTCTTTTTTACATTCCGCCGACAGGCAGGTATAAAAAAAATGTTTAAATTCATTTTTCCGTTCCGCCTGTATTTTTTCCCAGCCGTGAAATACTTTTTCCTTCCGTTCAAAGCAGACCGATACGCCATCCTCCCTGCACTCAATCACGAGCTCCGGGACAATATTTTCCTGCTCGGCCTTCTTCGGGGAAACCACCTTTACCTGCTCCTGCGGATAAAAAGCCTTCACCAGCGAATGTACATCATATTCCCATTTGGGTTCGTTGACTTCTACAAATAACATACGTTTCTCCCTTCCGTCTGCATTGGCACTCTCCCCACGGGCAGTTACTGCACAAACGGATTATATTTTTTCTCATGTTCAATCGTTGTCGCATCATTATGTCCCGGATACACCCTGACATCATCCGGAAGCACGAAAAGCTTCTCTTTGATAGAGCGGACAATCGCCGATGTACTTCCCGTCGGAAAATCTGTTCTTCCCGTTGATTCCAGAAACAGGGTATCTCCGCTGATGAGCATTTTATCTTTTTCAAAATAATAGCAGCAGCTTCCTCCAGTATGTCCCGGAGTTTCAATCATTCTGCAGGTCATCCCGGCAATGGTCACTTCGTCTCCATCCTTTAGGTACACATCCGGCAGAATCGTGATTTTTCTTCCAAACATTCCTGAAAGGTTTAAATCCGGATTTTCGCAAAGCTCTCTTTCTGCTTCTGAGGCATAAATCTTTGCACCGGAAAGCTCACGAAGTTTCTCTGCACTTCCTATATGGTCATAATGTGCATGTGTAAGGAAAATCCCCACCACGGTAAATCCGGCTTCTTTGAGTTTATCATAAATCCCCTCTCCCCCGTCCGCCGGGTCCACAAAAATAACTTCGTTTTTTCCTTCCTCATACAAAAAATAGCAATTTGTCATACATACGCCAAGTACAATTCTTCCAATCTTCATGTTTACCTCCGATTCCGAAACAACGGGGTGAGAATCACCCCGTTGTACGTTCAATACTTACTACACTTTCTACATTACAAAGCTTATCAATAATACGATTCAGTTCCTCCTTGGAACTTATTTCAAAGGAGACGGACATGGATGCCATTCCTTTTTTGCTGACCCTTGTATTCAAACTTAAAATATCAATATTTTTCTCCGTTAGTGCTCTGGAGACATCTGCCAGAAGACCGTTACGGTTATTCGCATAGATAATAATCTCCGCAAAATATTTTCCGTTTCCGCTGATGCTCTCCTCCTGCCAGTCTGCGTCAATCAGACGACTTCTGTCAATCTCAGGCAGGTGAATGATGTTCACACAGTCTGTACGGTGAATGGAAATACCTCTTCCGCGCGTCACGAAACCAACAATCTCATCTCCCGGAACAGGTGAACAGCATTTTGAAAAACGAACCGCCACATCATCAATTCCCTTTACAATAATACCGTTGGCCGATTTATAACGCGGCTGCATCTGTTTTGCGGTCGCATTTTCTTCCACCTGCTTCATAATTTCTTCATCGGTGACTACCTTCGGATGGTCACGGTCATAAAGCTCCTTCATCTTGTTGATGATCTGACCTTCCTTCAGTCCTCCGTGTCCGATTGCTGCAAGAAGTGCCTCCCAGTCATGGAATCCAAACTTACGCATAATGATTTCCATGTACTCCGGACGCATAATCTGTGTCTGTTCAATCCCCTTGGACTTGGAATATACGAGCAGTAATTCACGTCCCTTGATAATATTGTCATCTTTAAATTGTAATTTAAACCACTGGTTGATTTTATTTTTGGCCTGTGTCGATTTTACCACCTTAAGCCAGTCACGGCTCGGTCCGCTTGAATTCTGACTGGTAAGAATATCTACCCGGTCACCGTTGTTTATCACATAATCAATAGAAACAAGCTTACCGTTTACCCGGGCACCTACCATGTGGTTACCAACTGCCGAATGAACACTGTAGGCAAAATCTATCGGCGTACTGCCCGCCGGAAGCGTCTTCACATCGCCCGTCGGTGTAAAACAGTACACACTGTCTGAAAACAGATCAAGATCACTCTTTAACAGATTCATAAATTCTCTGTTATCCGACATATCTCTCTGCCATTCCAGAATCTGTTTCAGCCACGAAAGCTTCTCTTCCTCGGAATCATTTGACTTCACCTTTTTTCCGTCGGAAGCTTCTTTATATTTCCAGTGTGCGGCGATTCCGTACTCTGCCGTCTTGTGCATCTCATAGGTACGAATCTGTATTTCAAAAGGCTGTCCTGCCGAACCAATCAGTGTCGTATGAAGCGACTGATACATGTTCTCCTTTGGCATCGCAATATAGTCCTTAAATCTACCCGGAATCGGTTTGTAAATCTCATGGATAACTCCGAGTGCTGCGTAACAGTCTTTTACGGAATCCACGATAATACGGACAGCAAACAGGTCATAAATCTGATCAATCGTTTTATTCTGATTCTTCATCTTCTTGTAAATGCTGAAGAAATGTTTGACACGTCCGTCAATCTTTGCCTCAATTCCGGCATTTGCAATGTGCGCTCCGACCTCATCCACAATCTCCTGCACATAACGTTCCCGTTCATTCTTGCGGACTGCTATCTTATCCACCAGATCATAATATACATCCGGCTGCAGATATTTTAAAGAAAGGTCATCAAGCTCAACCTTAACCTTCATAATACCGAGTCGCTGGGCAATCGGCGCATAGATATCCATGGTCTCACGCGCCTTCTCCTGCTGTTTCTCCGGTCTCATATGCTTGAGCGTCCGCATATTGTGCAGACGGTCGGCCAGCTTGATAATAATAACGCGGATATCCTTCGCCATTGCAAGAAACATCTTGCGCAGGTTCTCAGCCTGCATTTCAAGCTTGTCACCCTCATATTGGAGCTGTCCAAGCTTCGTGACACCGTCCACGAGAAGGGATACATCTTCTCCGAACTCTTCCGTAATCTGTTCGGAGGTCATGATGGTATCCTCTACGACATCATGTAAGATTCCGGCGACTATCGTCTCCTTATCCATTTCAAGTTCCGCCAGAATAATCGCAACACAAAGCGGATGAATGATATAAGGCTCCCCTGATTTTCGCACCTGGTCTTTATGCGCCTCATACGCTATCTTATACGCTTTTTCAATCATGGAGATATCATCGCTCGGATGGTATTTCTGCACTCGTGCAATTAAATCCTCGTACAATTCCTGTGGCTCTTTAAATTCCGCCATCGGCTGAATATGTCCGTCATCGATGACTACACCTTTTTTTCTGCCTGGAGTTGTCTGCATTCCCGCTGTCTTATTTTCCATTCTTCATACACTCCGCTTTCATTCTTCACCCATAATATAGCATTATATTATCAAATAAATATTTCGTCAATAATTGCCGATTCATCCCTTCTGACACAAATTCTTGACGATGGCCTGTCCGTGTCACAGCCCAAGCCGGTAATTTCAGCAGCCCTGGCAATATTTTCTGCATATGTCTCGAAAGGAAACCCCTTCTCCGTCACCTGCAATATCAGCTTTTTTTCCTCAATCTCTATCTGTATGCAGTCTAAAATTTTTTCCGCTGTCACCCCTTCATTTTTATACTCATTTACATATTGTAAGGGCTCCAGAGCCTCAGCAATCAGAAGCAGACACAGCATCGGATCCTCCCGGATAGTATACCTTAAGCCATCCTCACTCATTTTTAACAGATTGTGCACCATAAGCGTATTTGCAAGGTAAGAGTATAAATCCCTTGAATTTCTTTCTGCTCTTTTCTTAATCTCATAGCTTTGCTGCACCAGATTTTCATACAATAAAAGTCCTCCGGCAATTCCGTGGTCCATCCCCATGGTTTTACAGCAGGTATTTCTGAAATAAAAAATATCCCTTATCTCCGACTCCGTCAGTATGCTCTTTCTCACACGCGCTCCGTTGCCAAACTCAATACTTCCTTCCTCATAGGTAAAATTCGGTGAAAAAATCACCGGAAGCGGACTCCATTTACACTGTATCTCCAGACTCTTCCCTTCATAAGGCACAAGACTTCTGCTTCCGGATATATCACAGCATATCATTTCCCATACTTTGCGCTGTTCAAAACTTATGTCATGGTGCAGACAAATCAGGTACCACATTTGTTCAAAGGTAAATTCTTCTCCTCTTCCCGTATATGTAATATCCGAAAAAAGAATGGCTTTTAAGATGATTCCGCTCACAAACAACGATGCCGATTCCTTTGATATCTCACCCCCTTCCGCTGTCCTGAACGTTGTGCTTCTCGTGTACATGTCCCATAGTTTCATATGCATCTCCCTCTTTCTTCCCGTGACAATAAAAGAAAAAGGTGTCCGGACCTCATGTCCAAACACCTTGCTTTTACTTTATTCCTTTGTCACTTAAATATTGAAATTTATTAATCAACAATGAAATCTCATCATACACGATTTGGAACTCTCTGTCCCCACAGCGCGACAACATTTCATTAATTTGATTCATCTTTTTCTGGCGTGCTATGTATCTCCCCTCATATTCATTTTTCGGCTCCCTCTCTGCCACCTGTTCCTGTCCGTCTAAATAACCATCGCCCTTTTCGTAGACCAGCAGTTCCGTAACAGGTACCTTAAGTGCTCCGGCAATCCGATTCATGTACTCCAGACTGACCGACTGCTTTCCGCGTTCTATTGCACTTACATAAGATGATGAAATATCTGCTCTTTCTGCAAGCTGTTCCTGTGTCAGATTCTCCTTGACCCTGGCCAGTTTTATATTTAAACCTACAGCCTCTCTATCCATAATATACTTCCTTTCAAAACTTTCTCTTATTTTAAAGGAAATATTTTCCAATGTGTACGTTTGATAATATCATTTCCGACACTATTATGGAATAATTCTATCTTTTACAGATTTTGCCGACATTTCATCTATTTTAACATGCTATTTCTGCGGTATTGCAGACAACACTGCTTCAATAACTGCACTCAGCACTCCTGCGACCGGCCATATTATCCATGTAATATGCCATTCAAATGTGATAAAGCTCCATGCCAGATATATCAAAGTGACTATCGGCCAATATACCGATTCAAAAATCTGAACAGGGTTTCCTTTTCGCTTACGCTCCACAGCATATTCCTGCTCCTGCAGCAGCACATGGTATCCTCCGGCCTTTATGCCTGCAGAGACAAAGAAGAACACGGCTACACTGATAATCGCAAGCATGATTATGACACAAAGCACACTCGGTATATCTGATGCGATCTCCATGCTCCCCACAATCAAAAGCGGAATCACAGATACGATGCAAAGGAATACCCCAAGTGCTATCTGAAGAGCATACGAAAACTTTTCCGCTTCCCGTTGCGCCTGAAGAAATTGTCTCGTCGCATAATCCAGCAGAAGCGGTTCCTTTTGATATTTTTCATATTTCCCCATGGAAATTCCGCTGATTATGGCAATAACCACTCCGCACGCAACCAGTAAAAGAAGCGGAATCAGACCTCCGGCGACAACGATACTCTCAGAAAAGCCCTTCTCCTCCTGCAACGCACCGAGTAACAAAAGAAATACAGGACTTAATATACAGAGCATCGCTGTGATACCGTAGGAAACGCCTGCCTTTGCATTTTCTTTGCAATACTGCTTTGCCTCCTCCATGGTTATCCTGATTCCCTCTGTTTCGTTCCCATCTGAAACCGTCTCTTCAATTCCGAGTTCTTTGGCAACCTCCTCTAAATTTCCAAATTCCGAAATCACAATACCAACGGCTTCATTTTCACTCCTGCCTTCCTTCTTTAACTCCTGATACTTATCCTCCATCATGGAAAGCAATTCATTTTTAGCCCTTTCAACTTCCGGTGTGTTTTTTAAATGCATAAACATATTTTCTAAATAAGTCCTAATCGTCTCCATATTCTATCTCCTCACTCTTTCTATTATTTTATAAATTTCTCTACCACCTGCTGTATCTCACGCCACTCAAGACACTTCTCATGGTAATACTGCTTGCCGGTATCCGTAATCCTATAGTAGGTTCTCCGCTTTCCTCCTGTCTCATTTCCGAAAAAAGCTTCTATATATTGAAGCTTTTCGAGACGGCTGAAGGCAGAATAAAGTGTTGTTTCCTTCATGACATAAATGCCCTCAGACATTTCACGTATATGCCGGGATATCTCATACCCATACGAGGGCTGCTCATAAACCAGACATAAAATCAGCATATCGTTGTAGCCCCGCATGACATCTGAACTTATCACAAGCCTCTCTCCTTTCCCAAGTATTTCCTTCTGTATTAACTATATTATCTGTCGTACTACGTCAGCCGTAGTACATCTGTCGTAGTAAATATAACATAACTACTACGACAGGTCAAGTAAAAAATCCGGGGACAGCAAAACCTGCTGTCCCCGGATAAAATCATCTTTCGGATTTCTCCTTCTGTTCATATATTTATATGAATATTCAATTACATCATTCCGCCCATTCCTGCGCCGGCCGGCATTGCAGGTGCATCTTCTTTGATGTTTGCTACTACGGATTCTGTTGTAAGAAGTGTAGATGCAACACTTGTTGCATTCTGGAGGGCACTTCTTGTCACCTTTGCAGGGTCAAGAATTCCTGAAGCCACCATATCGACATACTCTCCCTTGAGAGCATCGAATCCCATACCTGCTTCGGACTCTCTCACCTTATTGATGATTACGCTTCCTTCCAGACCTGCGTTGGCTGCGATATGGAACAGAGGAGCCTCAAGTGCCTTAAGAACGATACGGGCACCTGTCTTCTCATCACCCTCCAGCGTGTCTGCAAGCTTTGCCACTTCCTTAGAAGCGTGGATATAAGCAGAACCGCCTCCTGAGATAATACCCTCTTCAACGGCTGCCTTTGTCGCTGCAAGAGCATCCTCAAGACGAAGCTTAGACTCTTTCATTTCTGTCTCTGTAGCTGCACCGACACGAATTACTGCAACTCCGCCTGCCAGCTTTGCAAGTCTCTCCTGTAATTTCTCACGGTCAAAATCAGACGTTGTCTCTTCTACCTGTTTCTTAATAGATGCGATACGAGCCTCAATAGCTTCTTTTGCGCCCTCTCCGTCTACGATGACTGTATTTTCTTTCTGAACCTTAACGGATCTTGCACGTCCAAGCTGTTCCATTGTCGTATCTTTCAATTCAAGACCGAGCTCGGAACTGATTACCTGTCCGCCTGTCAGAATTGCAATATCTTCCAGCATTGCTTTTCTTCTGTCTCCATATCCCGGAGCCTTGACAGCAACCACATTAAATGTTCCGCGAAGCTTATTAACGATAAGCGTTGTCAATGCTTCACCTTCCACATCCTCTGCAATGATAAGGAGCTTTGCTCCGCACTGTACAACCTGCTCAAGGAGCGGAAGAATTTCCTGAATATTAGAAATCTTCTTATCAGTAATCAGGATGTACGGATTGTCAAGCACTGCTTCCATCTTATCCATATCCGTTGCCATATATGCTGAAATGTAACCGCGGTCGAACTGCATACCTTCTACCAGATCCAGCTCTGTGAGCATTGTCTTGCTCTCCTCAATCGTGATTACGCCGTCACCTGATACTTTTTCCATTGCATCTGCAACAAGATTACCAACCTCTTCATCTCCTGCTGAAATTGCAGCAACCTTCGCAATGTGCTCTTTTCCATTTACCTTTGAGCTCATATTCTTAATGGCTTCCACTGCACAGTCTGTTGCTTTTTTCATACCCTTGCGGAGAATAATCGGATTCGCACCGGCTGCAAGGTTCTTCATACCTTCATTAATCATTGCCTGTGCCAGAACGGTTGCTGTTGTTGTACCGTCACCGGCCACATCATTTGTCTTGGTTGCCACTTCTTTTACAAGCTGTGCACCCATATTTTCAAACGCATCTTCCAGTTCAATCTCTTTTGCAATCGTAACACCATCGTTTGTAATAAGTGGTGCACCGTATGATTTGTCTAAAACTACGTTTCTTCCTTTCGGTCCGAGAGTAACTCTCACCGTATCAGCAAGCTGGTTCACTCCGGATTCCAGTGCTGCTCTTGCGTCTGCTCCGTATTTAATTTCTTTTGCCATGTCAAATGACCTCCTTCGATTTGATATCCGTACGGATTATTCCTGCACAATTGCTAAAATATCACTCTGGCGAACAATCATATACTCTTCTTCGTCAAGCTTTACTTCTGTACCTGCATATTTGGAAAAGATTACCTGATCTCCAACCTTTACATGCATTGTAATCTCTTTTCCGTCAACCATTCCGCCCGGTCCTACTGCAAGAACCTCTGCCTGCTGTGGTTTCTCTTTGGTCTGTCCCGGTAAAACAATACCGGACTTCGTTGTCTCCTCTGCTACAAGCTGCTTTAATACAACTCTGTCTCCAAGTGGTACTAATTTCATAAAAAAACCTCCTTCTATGTTCAAAATAACTTTTCTTTTGTTTTTGTTAGCACTCTTGCTTTCCGAGTGCTAACCTCAAGGATTATATTAGTTTTTTTGCATTTCTATTGCAAACGAAAATAGCGCGTTTTTTCTATATAAAAGCTATGTATTTCCTCTTATTTTCTCGTTTTTTCTCATTTTTGCCTTATTTTCCCTGAAAACACAGATTTAATAAACACTTTATAATTTACTTTTATTCACTTTCAAACTCTAAAGAAGTCCGAAATGCTCCATTGCATTCCAGATACCGTCCTCATACAAATCAGAGGTGATGTAATCCGCATTTTCCTTTGCAACCGCCGTTCCGTTCCCCATTACGATACCAACCCCCGCGTAGCGCAGCATATCAATATCGTTAATACTGTCTCCGACCGCAATGGTATTCTCCGCGGAAATGCCAAGTTCCTCGCAGACCCGCTCTATACCGGCGGCTTTGGTGTATCCTTTCGGAACAATCTCTGCAATATTTTCATTGTGCAGCAAAAGCTGATAATGACGTTTTGCCCTCTCTGTCACCTCCGCCATATGTGAAGGCGGAACCTGTATACTGATTTTATTGGCATGAATCTCTTCCATACGCTCCGGAACCATGCGGAACCTTTCAGGAACCATTTCCCTGATAGACCGCACATACCAGTCATCAATCGCGTAGGCGATGGTCTGCTCATCATAATAAATATACTCCGTGCCCTCGAGAATATACATCGTGTTCGTATTTTTTAATGTAGGAATGATATCCGCAAGCTGCCCGGTGGTCAGTTCCTTATCAAACAGAATACGTTCACCGAAGCTTGCATATGTTCCGCAGGCTGCTATCACTCCGTCAAAACCAATGGAAAGAATCGGCTCCTCCGGTATCATAATTCTGCTCCGTCCGCTGCACACAAACGCCAGATGCCCATTACTGCGAATTCTGTGAATTGCACGGATTGTGCTTTCCGGCACCCCCTTTCCCTGTTCAAATAAGGTTCCGTCAACATCAAAAAAAACTGCCTTTTGTTCTTTCATTCTTCTCTGCCTTTCACATACAAACGCCGGAGCTTTTTAAGTTCCGGCGTGACTTTCTTATTATTTTTCTAAACGCTCCCTGTATCCCGGTGCATTTTTAATTTCAAACTTATTATTGAACATCTCATACTCTGCGTCAGAAAGGAGTTCCAGTACGGACTGTTCCACATTCATCTTGAATACATATCCGCAAGCTACGGATGGTGCAATTTTATCATCCTCAAACGCATTGCATCTGCTCTGTACCCTTGTACAGTAATCCTCTGCCTCGCCTTCCTCCACAAGCGGAATCAGTATATGGAAAAAGTCTCCTCCGCACCGGCCGATAACATATTCATCCTTCGCCTCATCCTCGAGAATACCGGCCACAACCTTAATCAGACGGTCGCTTTCCTCATCACCATATTTGTCATTGACATATTTCCAGTCATTGATATTCGCACATATTACAGCCACCGGCACTATATCCGACCTGTCAATCACCTTGGCGCGATTCTCAAAATATGTACTGTTGAGAGCTCCCGTAAGTGCATCCTTTTTCTCTCCGTGTTTTACCTGATACTGTTCTTTCTCCAGACGCTTCTCCAGCTCGTCCGCGTAAATGGAGGTCTCGATACTTTCATAGGTATTGACCGCAAGGTCCGTAAGCTGCTGCACCACCGCCGAAACAAAGCGTTCCTGCGCCACACCCGTCACCTCTTCCTCCTTTGTATAAAGATGGGCGACCGTTCGGTTACTCACGCGTATCTTATGTCCCGGAGCATTTACCACATCCGGTTTAAAGCCCGCAAAGCCTCCGACGCTCACTGCCTTCTCACCGTGACGGTCTACCAAAAGAAAGCTGATATGACTCACCGCCCAGGCAGACTCCAGATAGTCCGACAGTTTTCCGATATCAAACAACTGATCCAGACTGTAATTTTTGATGTTATCCTTCATTCTCTTTTCTAATGAAACAAGACCAAATGCCATAGATGTACCCTCCCATATAACAAGATTATATCTTTTTTTGCTTTTTTTGTCTATGCTCTTTCTTGCCATTTTCATGTAATCATGCTATGATATTTCTAATAAAATGTATATGAGAAAAGGGGGATTTTCATGGACATCGCCGCATTATCAATGTCGCTTGCCAAAAGTCAGCTCAATACCGATTTCGGAGTCGCAATGCTCAGCAAATCACTGGATGTTTCCGCATCCCTCGGTGATTCACTTGTGGACATGATGGAGCGTTCCGTCATGGAGCAGTCCGTCACTCCCCATCTCGGCTCGAATATTGATTTTTCCGTTTAACCGGCTTTGTGTGACACCATTTACGAAATCAAGAAATTAAGGTTTCCTATTTGATTTAATAGTGAAACCTTTTTAGTTTATATAATACAGAATTAAGGAGACGTGCGCCATGAGACCTTGGATTCACAGACTGAAAGGATATTTAACCGGAGCTCTTACCATTGACAATTCTTTTAAGTATTCTCTTATCTGTTTTATAACAGCCTTTATTCATCTGATTATTACGGTAACCTTTTGTTTACTGGACATTGCACCAATTTTCTACTACAACATCGGTGCCACCATATTCTACCTGTATATGGCATTTCAGCTCGTAAAGCAGGAGAAATACATAGAAATTTTCATAGGCTCGCTGATAGAGATTATTTTTCATTCTGTTGTGATTACACTGCTTCTCGGCTGGCAATGGGGGTTCATGAACTATTTGATTTCTCTTCTGCCCGTGGCCTTTTATCTGTCGCTGACCCTGCCTCAGATTCATATGCACATTGTCACTCCGATTATTATCGGTATATCCGTCTGTGCGATTTTCGTTGCCACCAGAATTGGAGGTCTGTACATCAAACCTGTTTATACGGACATTTCATCGGATTTATTTATCAACACCGTATATTGTCTGAATTCGACAACCGGATTCGGAGCGGTTCTTTTCTTTTCCATTCTCTTCTCCATTGAGATACGACAGATGCAGAGGAAGCTTATGAAGGAAAACGAGACGCTTGATGTAATTGCAAGTCACGATCCCCTGACCGGACTTCTGAACAGGCGCAGTATGTTACAGCAACTGAACAAGGTGATGGATACGGCTCAAAGCAAGAACTTACCGTTCAGTCTTATAATGGCTGATATTGATGATTTCAAAAAGGTAAATGACACTTACGGACACGATACCGGCGACCAGGTGCTTATACATGTTGCCGAGGTTATCAAAAAGGAGTTAAACAACAGCGGCTCTGTCTGCAGATGGGGCGGAGAAGAGATTTTACTTCTAATTGACGACACACAGGAAGCTGCTGCCCGGATTGCCGAGGATATCCGGCGGATACTTGAGTCATCACCTTTTACGACCCATGACGGAGTTTCGGTCTCCGTGACAATGACCTTCGGGGTAACCGGATATCAGCCCGGTCTGAGCATAGATTGTCTCATAAAAATTACAGATGAAAATCTTTATACCGGAAAAAGAAACGGCAAGAATCAGGTAGTTTCCTGATTCCTGCCGTTTTTCTTTTTACTCTTCAATCGATTTTCTCTTGCTCACTACAACCTTTTCTTCAAGACATGTAAATATCTCATTCACTTCCTCTTCTTTCATTTTCGGTGTCACAAGACTCACAAGCGGAACCACTATAAGTCCGGCAACCATGGCAATTGCTCCGGCATTAATCGGTGAAGCAATATACTTAAGGAAGATATTTGAAACCGTGATACCCACACCTACAATAAAGCTCGCCCACACAGAAGCTTTTGTCACCTTTTTCCAGTACAGACCATACAGGAACGGGGCAAGGAACGCTCCGGCAAGTGCTCCCCATGAGATACCCATAAGCTGTGCAATGAACGTCGGCGGGTCAAGTGCCAGAATGACTGAAATCGCGATAAAAAATACCAGAAGAATCCGCATACAGAGCACCTGCTTCTTCTCACTCATCTCTTTTATAATATTCCCTTTAATGACATCCAGCGTAAGTGTTGAACTGGAGGTCAGCACAAGAGAAGAAAGTGTTGACATGGATGCGGAAAGGACAAGCACAATCACAATACCTACCAGAATATCCGGTAACGTTGAAAGCATCGACGGGATAATTGCGTCATAAATCACACTTCCGTCTGCATTGTGAATCGCCTCTGTATCAAACAATCTTCCGAAGCCGCCCAGGAAGTAACATCCACCGGATACAATAATGGCAAAAAACGTGGAAATAATCGTTCCGCTGCGGATTGATTTTTCATCCTTGATTGCATAAAACTTATGTACCATCTGCGGAAGTCCCCATGTGCCGAGTGATGTCAGAATCACAACACCCAAAAGGTTCATTGGATCCGGTCCGAAGAAGGAAGTAAATGCCCCCGGCTGTCCGAGTGTTACCGGTACATCACTTTCAAACTGCGCCAGACTTCTGACTGCTTCTATAAATCCGCCCTGTCCGTTTAAAACTGCTGCAATAACAGCCACAATACCAAACAGCATGATAATTCCCTGAATAAAATCATTGATTGCTGTTGCCATGTATCCTCCAAGGATTACATACACACCTGTGAGCACTGCCATTGCAATGACACAAATCTCATAAGGAATGTCAAATGCCATTCCAAACAATCTTGAAAGTCCGTTATAAACCGACGCTGTATACGGTATCAGGAAAATAAATGCAATCGCCGAAGCCGTGACACGAAGTGCATTGCTTTTATAACGTTTTCCAAAATAGTCAGGCATGGTAGCTGCCTGGAGGTGATTCGTCATAACCCTGGTTCTCCGTCCGAGAACCACCCATGCAATCAGCGAACCGATAACGGCATTACCGAGACCGATCCACGTAGACGCTAAACCATATTTATAACCAAACTGCCCTGCATATCCCACAAAGACAACTGCCGAGAAATAGGAAGTGCCGTAAGCAAAGGCTGTCAGCCAGGGACCCACACTCCTTCCGCCAAGTACAAAGTCATTAACATTTGTCGCGTGCTTTCTCGTGTAAAATCCGACAGCAATCATTACCGCGAAAAATATAACCAGAAAAACAATTTTTACTATCACAACTGTGACCTCCTCTTCTTTTATTCACTTTAGCGATTTAAACTTTTACCGCGCACCGCTTTAAATCGTTAAAGCACTTACATTATATAAAAGCCCTGCATAAATTGCAAGGCTTTTCTTTTAATTATTATCTTTTTTTCCAATCTCTTCCGGCATAAGAGAAAGAATCTTACATGCGTTTTCCATATATATTTTACGCTTCTGTTCTTCGTCCAGACCTGCTGCCTCCACCCATGCAATGGTATCACGCGGATCCTCCCAGGGTGAATCTGTCGCAAAAAGGATTCTCTCTGCACCATGCTTTTTCACAATTCTCTCAAACTGTCCCTCCGGCATGTATGCCATACAGAAAGCACAGTCCAGATATACCTGCTTTCCAGCCAGAAGCTCCTCTACCCGGTCCCACTGTTTCCAACCACCCATGTGTGCCAGAATCAGTTTCGGCGGCTGAATTTCCTCTATCACCTTCAGTGCCCTTTCCGGCGGACAGTGTACCGGCTCCGGAAATCCTATATCAATCCCGGCATGCACCGTAATCGCCAAATCAAGCTGTGAAGCATAGTCGATGATGTGCTTATATCCTATATCATCTATCATTTTTCCCTGATAATCGGGATGAAGCTTAATCCCTTTCAGTCCAAGTGCCTTGATATAATCCAGCTCTTTTTTGTAATTCAGCGAGTCCGGATGAATACCTCCAAACGAAATCACCTGACCGTCATATGCTTCATTGATTTTCGCCGCCGCGTTGTTTACTGTCTGAAACTGCTCCGGCCGTGTCACAACCGGCATCACAACCGAAAGCACCACACCGGCTCTCTCCATGGAAGCTATCAGTCCTTCCATTGTCCCGTCTGATTTTGCCTTGATTCCGGCTGCATTTTCAAGTGACTCTATCGTCTTTGCCACTATCTTCTCCGGGAACATGTGTGTGTGAAAATCAATAATCCGACATTCTGACTGATTCATGCTTGACTCCTTAATTATGCCTTTGACACACCGGAACCTAGATATTTGCCAGTTCTTCCTGTGTCACGAATTCCACTTCTGCTTCTTTCAACAGTTCTGCTGCGCGGGTAATGTCTGACGGCTTTATAACGATGGATGCATCGTCTTTTCCCGTTGCAAGGGCATACATGTACTCAATATTAATCTCTGCCTTACAGATAATTTCCAGCAGCTCCTGAAGCTGTCCCACCTTATGCGCAAGCTTTACTGCAAGCACCTCTGTGGTTCTGCAGGAAACACCTGCTTCCTTCAGTGCAATCTTTCCCTTTTCCGGGTCTGAAACCAGAAGACGGAGAACACCGTAATCACTGGTATCTGCAAGACTTAACGATACAAGATTAATACCGTTATTTTTCAGAATACTTAAAATATCTTCCAAACGGCCCGCTTTATTTTCAATGAAAATGGATAACTGTTTAATATACATATTGTAACCCCTTTCCTTTCCGATTATACAAGTTTACGTTTGTCAATCACATGCACTGCCTTACCCATGCTTCTCTCCAAAGAATGCGGCTCTACAAGTTTCACCTTTACAGCCAGACCGATTGCCTGCTGAATCACATGCGCAATCTTCTTCGTCAGTTTTTCAAGTTCACGGATTTCATCGGAGAAGAAGCGTTCTTCCACCTCCACCTGAACTTCAAGGGTATCCAGGTTATTCACGCGGTCAACAATCATCATATAATGAGGAGTCGTTCCTCCCATTTCGAGAAGTGCTGCCTCAATCTGAGAAGGGAAAACATTCACACCGCGAATGATAAGCATATCATCGGAACGTCCTTTAAATCTGGAAATACGTGCAGTCGTTCTTCCGCACTCACATTTTTCACGCGTAATGCTTGTAAGGTCTTTTGTACGGTAACGGATCATCGGGATACCTTCCTTGGTAAGTGTGGTGAATACCAGCTCACCTGTCTCTCCTTCTGCCACCGGTTCAAGTGTATCAGCAGATACAATTTCAGGATAAAAATGATCCTCATGAACATGCAGACCTTTATGGTGAATACAGTCACAGGCAACTCCCGGACCCATAATCTCAGACAAACCATAAATATCAAATGCATTGATATTCAGTTTTTGTTCCACCTGAAGACGCATCTGCTCTGTCCACGGCTCTGCGCCACAAATTGCAGCTTTTAATTTTATTTTATCCAGATCTCCGTTTTCCTCCAGAGTTTCTGCAATGTGAAGTAAGTAGGAAGGCGTACAGGCAATGGCTGTAACCCCGAAATCCTTCATCATGGTTGTCAGCTTCTTCGTGTTACCCGTTGACATAGGTACAACTGTTGCGCCGAGATTTTCTGCGCCATAGTGTGCCCCGAGACCGCCTGTAAAAAGTCCGTATCCATATGCTATCTGAATGGTATCCTCTCTCGTCACACCTGCACCGGCAAGACATCTTGCCACACACTCTGCCCAGATTTCAATATCTCTTCTGGTATATCCGACAACCGTTGCCTTTCCCGTAGTACCGCTGGAAGCATGTACACGGACAATCTCTGATTGCGGTACTGCAAAAAGACCAAACGGATATGTATCGCGCAAATCATCCTTGGTTGTATAAGGGAGCTTCGTGATATCCTCAATTCCTTTGATATCTCCCGGCTCTATGCCTAGTGCCTGCATCTTCTTACGATAATATTCCACATTGTGATACACACGGTCCACTGCTTTTACAAGTCTTTTGCTCTGCAGAGTCTGCATTTCATCGCGACTCATACATTCTTTTGCTTCATTCCAGATCATTTCCATTACCTTCCCATCTTCTTTATACTTTAAGTCAATGCCTGAATCTATGATTCATAGCCTAATAAAAATGCCTTTTTATTTATCTCGACAGTCTTCGGAGGTACGGTATTTTCAATCACCGTAAGCCAGTCCTCTTTGGAAAAGTCCATATGCTTGGCAGCTACACCGAGAACAATGATATTAAACACCTTTGAATTGCCAAGCTTGAGTGCTTCGCCCATTGCATCAACGGAATACGTCTTATATTCGCCGCTCAAATCCTCAATAATGTTTTCCGGATACTGTGCCGCTCCCGTTACAACCGTAATCGGTTCGATTTTCTGGTCGTTAACAACAAGTGTTCCGTTCTTTTTCAGGAAATGTGCATATCGTTTTGCTTCAAGTTTTTCAAATGCAATCAGCAGATCTGCCTGTCCTTCCTCTACAATCGGTTCCGCAACCTTTTCACCGTATCTTACAAAGGTTACCACACTACCGCCTCTCTGTGCCATACCATGTACCTCTGAAAGCTTCACATCATATCCTGCTGCCACTGTAATACCGCCTAAAATACGGCTTGTCAAAAGTGTTCCCTGACCGCCGACACCGACGATCATAATATTTTTTGTCTTATTTTCTGCCATAGTCTACGCCTCCACTTTCTCAATCGCGCCGAATTTACAAAGCTGCATACACAGTCCGCATCCGTTGCACATTGTTTCGTCAATTACTGTTGTTCCGTCTGCCGTTTTGGTAAGTGCCGGACAACCCGGGCGGAGACACGCGCCACATTTCTTACACTTCTCAGGAATTACTCTGCATTTATTCGGGAATACATTTCCTTTTAAAAGTACACACGGAGATTTGGTGATAATCACGCTGAGTTCTTCTCTCTGTGTTTCTTCCTTTATAACCTTTTCCAGCATTTCCACATCAAATGCATTGACTTCCACAATATTCTTAACACCGATAGTCTTACAGAGCTGATAAATATTGATAGCCGGAACCACCTCACCCTTTAAGGTCTTTCCGGTCGCTGCATGATCCTGATGTCCTGTCATACCTGTGGTAGAATTATCAAGAATCATAACCGTTCCTGTCGCCTGATTGTATGCCATATTCATGAGTGAATTTACTCCGGTGTGAAGGAATGTGGAATCACCGATAACTGCAACCCAGTTTTTCACATAATCCTTTCCCTTTGCTTTTTCCATACCGTGAAGCGTGGAAATACTTGCTCCCATACAAACCGTCGTGTCAACGACATTCAGCGGTGCAACGGCTCCCAATGTATAACAGCCGATATCACCTGCTGCATGAATTTTTAATTTATTCAGCACGGAATATACACTTCTGTGCGGACAGCCAGGGCAAAGAATCGGCGGCCTTGCCGGAACCTGTGCCGGCTGTGCAACCTCTACCTTCTCACCAAGAACCTTCTCACGAAGCATATTGGCACTGTATTCACCCTGAAGTGTAAAAATCTCTTTCCCTATACATTCGATTCCCCAGGATTTAATCTGTTCCTCAAATACCGGCTCAAGCTCTTCAAATATGTATAACTTTTCCACCTTGGAAGCAAAGTCTTCAATCAGCTTACGCGGAAGCGGATGAACCAGACCGAGCTTTAACACAGATGCATCCGGACATGCTTCTTTCACATACTGATACGCGATACCGCTGGCAATAAAACCGATTTTGGTATCTCCCATCTCCACGCGGTTAATCGGCATTTCTGCCCCGTCTTCTGCGAGCTGCTTCATACGCTGTTCCACGTAGATATGCCTCTGTTTTGCCATTCCCGGCATCATAACGAATTTCTGAATATTTCTTTCATACGGAATATCCACAGGCTCCACGCGTTCCTCAAGTGTAACCGGTCCCTGTGAATGAGACAGTCTTGTCGTAGTGCGAAGAATCACCGGTGTGTCATATTTCTCAGAAATGTCAAAAGCATATTTCATGAAGTCCTTGGCTTCCTGACTGTCGGACGGTTCAACCACCGGTACCTGTGCAGCTCTTGCCACGCATCTTGTATCCTGTTCGTTCTGAGAGCTGTAAAGTCCCGGATCGTCTGCTGCTACAAGAACTAAACCGCCGTTTACTCCACTATAGGAAATGGTGTAAAGCGGATCGCTTGCCACATTGACTCCGACATGCTTCATGGATGCCATGGCTCTCACACCACTGATGGAGGCACCGATTGCCACCTCCATTGCCACCTTCTCATTCGGTGACCACTCTGCATAAATTTCATCATATTTTACAATGTTTTCACTGATTTCCGTACTTGGTGTTCCCGGATAAGCAGCGGATACCTTCACGCCTGCTTCATAAGCACCGCGTGCAATCGCTTCATTTCCGAGCATAATTTTCTTTTCGCTCACTTTGTTGTCCTGCCTTTCTTGTATATCCTATAATTTTTATCCCATGTTCTGATCGGCGATGAGTTTGGTCGCGCCGTAAATCTGACGAAGCTTCGGCTTCTCGATTTTTCCCGTCGGATTACGCGGAATATCCGCAAAGATAATCTTTCTCGGTCTCTTGTAGCGCGGAAGCTTATGACAGAATTCCTCTAATTCCTCCTCTGTCATCTGCTCGCCCTCTTTCAATTCCACAATCGCCGCTGCTATCTCTCCGAGACGTGCATGCGCAAGTCCGATAACTGCCACATCATGTACCTTGTCATTCGTGCGGATAAAGTCCTCTATCTGTACCGGATAAAGATTCTCACCACCGCTGATGATTACATCTTTCTTGCGGTCTACCAGAAGAATAAATCCATCCTCATCCTCCTGTGCCATATCACCTGTAAAGAGCCAGCCGTCGGCCAGCACCTCGTTTGTCGCCTTTTCATCCCGGTAATAACATACCATGACTCCGTCACCCTTGACTGCCAGTTCTCCGACCTGTCCGCGTTCTACCTCATTGCGGTTTTCATCTACAATCTTCACCTGCCAGCCATATCCGGCCTTGCCGATACATCCGACCTTATGTATATTTTCTACTCCAAGATGTACACAGCCCGGTCCGATGGACTCAGAAAGTCCGTAGTTGGTATCGTACTGGTGGTGCGGGAATATCTTCTTCCAATGCTTAATCAGACTCTGCGGAACCGGCTGTGCGCCGATATGCATCAGTCTCCACTGTTCAAGCTCATAATCCTCCGGATTGACTTTTCCGCTTTCAATTGCTTCCAGAATATCCTGTGCCCACGGAACAAGGAGCCATACAATCGAGCACTTCTCTTTTGACACTGCATCCAGAATAAACTCCGGTTTCGTACCAATCAAAAGCACCGCTTTACTTCCTGAAATCAGACTTCCGAACCAGTGCATCTTCGCACCTGTATGATACAGTGGCGGAATGCAGAGAAATACGTCATCCTTCGTCTGTCCGTGATGGTTCTGCTCAACCTGTGCCGAATGCATTAACGCCTTATGTTTATGTAAGATAGCCTTCGGAAATCCTGTCGTTCCCGAAGAAAAATAAATTGCCGCATCATCATCATCGGTAATGCCGATACACGGTGCCTGACTGGAACAGTTGGCTGACAAAGAATTGTAATCATCCGCAAAAGTCGGACAGTTCTCACCTACATAAATCAGAAGCCGTCCTTTACTGATTTCATCTGCAATCTCTTCCACACGTCCGATGAAAGACGGTCCAAATACAAGAACATCCACTTCCGCAAGCTGCAGACAGTATAAGATTTCATCCGATGAATAACGGAAATTCAAAGGCACTGCCAGTGCTCCCGTCTTTAAAATACCGAAGTAAATAGGAAGCCATTCCAGTCCGTTCATCATCAGAATTGCGACCTTATCACCCTTTTTAATCCCGCGCTGCAGCAAAAGATTTGCAAAACGATTCGCTTTCTCATCAAACACGCGCCATGTAATCTCACGGCGATAAGCTTCCTTTGGATTCGGCTCAATCAATTCATATTCTTTCCAGGTTACCCGCCTGTTTTCCTGAATCTCCGGATTAATCTCCACAAGACAAACATCATTTGGATATTCCCGGCTGTTCCTTTCCAAATATTGCGTAATTGGCATTTTGTGTTTCCTCTTCTTTCTTAGTTCTTTCTCTTTCGCGCTTTAACGCTTTTATTCACTAAATTGTATTATAGCATTATTAAGAAATATGTGCAATTAGAAAATAGGATGGATATATCGACGGATATTTTCACATTTGGCTGTACAAATCCGCTTTTTTCTTATAAAATAAGAAACGTATGAGCAAATTTCAGGAGGTTTTATAAATGATTCAGGCAAGTAATGTAACTTTGCGTATCGGAAAGAAAGCTCTTTTCGAGGACGTTAATATTAAATTTACGGAAGGAAACTGCTATGGACTTATCGGTGCAAACGGCGCTGGAAAGTCTACCTTTCTCAAGATTCTCTCCGGGGTTCTTGAAACAACAAACGGTGAAGTAATCATCACACCGGGACAGCGTCTTTCCGTTCTGGAACAGGATCACTTCAAATATGACAGCTATCAGGTTATGGATGTTGTTATCATGGGTAATTCCAGACTGTATGAGATTATGAAAGAAAAAGATGCCATCTACGCCAAGGAAGATTTTACGGATGAAGACGGAATCCGCGCCAGCGAGCTTGAGGCCGAATTTGCGGAAATGGACGGATGGGATGCAGAGACAAACGCAGCTATGCTCTTAAACGGTCTTGGAATCGCAACAGAGCTCCACTACGCTACCATGAGCGACCTTGACGGTAACGATAAGGTAAAGGTTCTTCTTGCAAAGGCACTGTTCGGAAATCCGGATATCCTTCTTCTCGATGAGCCGACCAACCACCTGGATCTGGATGCCATTGCATGGCTTGAGGATTTCCTCATTGATTTTGAAAACACTGTCATCGTGGTATCACATGACCGTTATTTCTTAAACAAGGTATGTACACACATTGCCGACATCGACTACGGAAAAATCCAGCTTTATGCCGGCAACTACGATTTCTGGTATGAGTCCAGCCAGCTCCTTATCAAACAGATGAAGGAGGCAAATAAGAAGAAGGAAGAAAAGATAAAAGAATTACAGGAGTTTATCTCCCGTTTCTCCGCAAACGCTTCCAAATCAAAACAGGCAACTTCCAGAAAGAAAGCCCTTGAGAAAATTGAGCTTGATGAAATCAAGCCATCCAGCCGTAAATATCCGTATATTGATTTCCGCCCTGAGCGTGAAATCGGAAACGAGGTTCTTTTTGTAGAAAACCTTTCAAAGACCATCAACGGCGAAAAAATACTGGACAATATTTCCTTCAACGTCGGACATGATGACAAGATTGCATTTGTCGGAAGCAACGAGCTTGCAAAAACAACCTTATTTAAGATTCTGGTCGGTGAGCTCGAGCCGGATGAGGGAACCGTAAAATGGGGGGTTACCACATCTCAGGCTTACTTCCCAAAGGATAACACGGAAGAATTCGATAACGATTTGACAATAGTTGACTGGCTTACCGGTTACTCACCGGTAAAGGATGTCACATATGTACGCGGATTCCTCGGACGTATGCTTTTTGCCGGTGAAGACGGCGTGAAAAAAGTGCGCGTATTATCCGGAGGAGAAAAGGTACGCTGCCTTCTTTCCAAGATGATGATTTCCGGTGCAAACTGTCTCATCCTTGATGAGCCGACCAACCACCTTGACATGGAATCCATCACTGCACTCAACAATGGGCTGATAAAATTCAAAGGTGTGGAGCTTTTCTCATGTCATGACCACCAGTTTGTACAGACAACAGCCAATCGTATTATGGAAATTCTTCCTGACGGAAGTCTGGTTGACAAGATTACCACCTACGACGAATATCTGGCAAGCGACGAAATGGCACGCAAACGTACTGTTTACACAGCAAGAAAAGAAGAGGACGAAAACTAATCATGAAATCAGTTGATTTACATGTGCATTCTAACAAATCCGATGGGACCTGCTCCCCATCGGATTTAGTTACTTTAGCACTTTCCAAAGGTCTTTCTGCCTTTGCACTGACAGACCACGACACCACGGAGGGAATTGATGAAGCACTCGATGCTGCGCAAAAAGCCCGCAAGCAGGGCGCGGATATCGAGGTGATTCCCGGCATTGAATTTTCTACAGAATACGAAGGAAAGGATATTCACATCGTTGGAATTGACATCAACTACAAAAGCGAAAGCTTTCAGAAATATTTAATAGAGTTTCAGGAATCCCGCGATAACAGAAACCGTAAGATGTGTCTAAAGCTTGCAGAGCATGGTGTGGACATTACCTATGAAAAATTATGCACCGAATATCCGGACTCTGTCCTGACAAGGGCGCATTATGCAAAATATATGTTGGAACACGGAGCAGTAAAAAGTATGTCCGAAGCTTTTGACCGCTATATCGGTGACCGCGCTCCCTGCTTTCTCCCTCGCGAAAAGGTAACACCTGCCCGGGCAGTTGAACTCATTTTAGAAAGCGGAGGAATTCCAATCCTCGCACATCCTATCCTCTATCATATGTCCGATGCGCGCCTCGAGAAGCTTGTTGCGTATCTGAAATCCGCCGGTCTTGTCGGAATCGAAGCAATTTACTCAACCTACAACGCGGCTGAGGAAAGACAAATCCGCAAGCTTGCCCGCCAATATGATTTATGCATTTCCGGCGGTTCTGATTTCCACGGCGATACGAAGCCGGGACTTGAAATGGGAAACGGATACGGCAAGCTGTTTATTCCATATGAGGTATTAGAAAAGCTGCGTGAGCATTGATGCTCCGCAGCTTTGTTTTAACATTCCACTATCAGATATCTTCCGTCACCGACAGAAAACACTTCATCCGCCTCAAGGATATCATTTTCATCCATTTCGGAAATATCAACGCCCTCTTCCTCAAAATATTCCCAAACTTCTTTTTTTCCATTTACTATTACTGCCATACATTCAGCAAGAAAATCCCTCGCTTCTTCCCGCGTCGTCGCAACCTCCTCAGGAAATAACTTTTCCTGCTGTTCTAAAAATGCATCCAAAACCTTGTTATCAAACTGTTCCATGTTCATTTCCTCCTATTCATACAATGTTTTTAAAACCTGATAAACACCTTTTTCCCAATACGGCGGACATTGATGTTTCGCCGCCTCCTTTACCACCGAAAGTGCATTGGCAACTGCATAGCTTTCTCCGGCCGCGCGCAAGAGTCCAAGGTCATTTTCATTGTCCCCGAATGCCATCGTCTCCTCCGGCGCAATTCCGAGCCCCTCCTGAAGCACCTTCAGCGCATTTCCTTTATCTACGGAGAAATCCATAAAATCGACCCATTCTTCTCCTGCCATACAGGTTTTCACTTTATCCTTCCACTTAGGAATCAGGAAGCTCTCCCCTATTTCCCGAATGCTTTCCCTGTGATAAACCGCCAGTTTTACAAATTCTGCATCCTCGGCAAGAATATCCTTTGTAAGAGTTACGTCATTGCGATAACTTTCGCTGATAAGACGGATAAAATTTTCGTCTTCACTTTCCAAAAAGCACCCCTTGCTGGTGGATGCGACTACATGACACTCCTTCGGATAAAGAGTTCGCAAATCGGTCATGATTCCTTCCACATACTCACGCTTCATCTTCGTCAGCGCGTATGTCTGTCCATCCTTGATAATATGCGCACCGTTCTCCGCAATAAACAAAAGATTTCTCTGCGCCCGTTCAAACATCCTCCGGATACTTCCATACTGTCTTCCGCTTGCGATTGCAAAATAAATCCCCCGGTCCGTAAGCTGCCGTATGGCCTCTATCACTTCATCTCCTACCTCACGGGACGAATCCTTGACAAGCGTTCCGTCCACATCCGTTGCAATCAGTCGAATCCCTCCGAGATATGCCAAAAGTTCCTTCGGTGACCGAATCAGTGCATCCGCATGATGCTGTTCAAGTTCTTCCATGTCACGGAATCCCCAAAGTGCCCCAATTGTAAACACACCTGCACTTTTTCCGGTTTGCATATCTATTCCGGTATCTCCCAGGTAAACCGCCTCATCACGAGTTACCCCAAGCTTACTCAAAATATAGTTCACACCGTCCGGTGCAGGTTTTCTCGGTCTCTCTGTCACCTGCCCGGCCACCACATCAAACATATCCCTTCCGAAAACGGAAGCAATCACATCCTCCGTCTGTGCCTGCGGTTTATTAGAATTAACCGCAAGAAGAAAGCCTTTGCTTTTTAGTTCCGCGAGAAGTTCCGCTATGCCCTCATACGGTCTGACCTCATACATACAATATGTCGCGAAGACTTCCTCATATTTTTTCATCACCTCATCAAAATGCAAAAGTCCGATATCTCCGTCATTTAACAGGCACTGACGGATAAGCTCTGCCGAACCGTTACCGACAAAATAACGATATCTATCCTCCTCATACGGTGCAAAGCCAAACGCCTCCAGTGCCATATTTGCAGACTTCTGAATTGACTTTAAGGTGTTGGTAAGTGTTCCGTCCAAATCAAAAATAACCAGTTTTTTCATATTTACTCCAAATGCTGACTTACTTCCGGTTTAAAAATCCGGCTTGCTGTTATATCATCCTTTTTTTCTTCCTGTGCCTGCGCTATTGCCTCCTCACAGAAGGTATCCTGTGCACAGCAGGCTCTTTTTCCGCGCCTGTCTACCTTGGCATAGGAATCGTCAGGCTGCAGAATATGCGCCTTGAGCGTATCATCAAGCTGAACCTGCAGAACATGAATTGCCTTCTGCTTCAAATCCTCCTGAAGAATCGGGAACAGAATTTCCACTCTGCGCTCCAGATTTCTCGGCATCCAGTCCGCACTCGCCATATATACCTCCGGACTTCCGTTGTTTTCAAAATAAAAGATTCTTGCGTGCTCAAGAAAATTTCCGACAATAGAGCGCACGGTAATATTTTCACTCACGCCAGGAATTCCTACCTTAAGACAACAGATTCCTCTTACAATCAAGTCAATTTTTACACCTGCCGCGCTCGCTTTGTAAAGTGCCTCAATAATATCTATATCACAGAGCGAATTCATTTTTGCGATAATACGCGCCGGAAGCCCCTCGCGGGCATTTTCCTCCTCACGTCCAATCAGATAGAGAAATTTATCCTTCAGCCAGAAAGGTGCTACCGAAAGCCGGTTCCAGCTTTTAGGCTCCGAATATCCTGAAAGCATGTTGAAGACTGCCGTTGCATCCTCACCAATTTCTTCCTTACATGTCAAAAGTCCCAAATCCGTATATAATTTCGCCGTTGCGTCATTGTAATTACCTGTTCCAAGATGCACATAACGACGTATTCCGTCCTCTTCCTTACGGACAACCAGCGTTATCTTAGAATGTGTCTTTAGACCGACAAGTCCATAGATTACATGACATCCGGCTTTTTCCAGCATCTTTGCCCAGACAATGTTGTTTTCTTCATCAAATCTCGCCTTTAATTCCACCAGAACCGATACCTGCTTCCCGTTTTCTGCCGCCTGGGCAAGTGCACGGATAATCGGTGAATTTCCGCTGACACGATAAAGTGTCTGCTTTATGGCCAGCACCTTCGGATCCTTTGCTGCCTTTTGAATAAAGGAAACAACCGGTTCAAAGGTCTGGTACGGATGATGCAGTAAAATATCGTGTCTGGCAATCTCTTCAAAAATATCGCAGTCCGGACCAAGCTCCCTGACCGCCTGTGGCTTATACGGCTTAACCTTCAGATTGGCAAATCCCTCTGTCGCATACATCTTCATAAGAAAAGTCAGGTCAAGAGGACCGTTGATATAATAAATATCCTCGCTCTCCAGCTTTAACTCTTTGTTAATAATTTTCAGGAGTCTCTTATCAATTCCGTCTTCCACTTCCAGACGTATTGCTTCTCCCCACTGTCGTTTCTTAAGCTGTTTTTCAATTTCTTTAAGAAGGTCCTCCGCCTCATCTTCATCGATGGACAAATCGGCATTTCTCATAATCCGAAACGGATGTGAGCAAATCACATCATAATTCAGAAACAGCTTATCCATATGGTGTTCTATCACTTCCTCGAGCAGAATCACATGTGCTTTTGCCTTTTTTTCAAACAGTTCATCCGGCAGAAAAACAATTCTAGGAAGCACTGACGGAACCTGTACGGTCGCAAACTCTATTTCCGCATTTTTTTCTCCCTTTTTGCGAAGAAGTGCTCCGAGATTCAGCGATTTGTTGCGAATAAGCGGAAACGGTCTTGAAGAGTCTACGGCCATAGGAGTCAGTACCGGATAAATATTATCCTCAAAATAACGTTCCAGATACTGCGCCTGTTTTTCCGTCAGTTCCTCATGATGTGCAATCACGTGCATTCCGTTTGCCATAAGCTGTGGAAGCAATGTGCGGTTATACGTGCTGTACTGCATATTCACAAATTCCTGTGTCTGTTTCTTTACAAGCGACAATTGTCTCTCCGGTGTCAATCCGGCAATATCTTTCTTCGTATATCCGGCGTTCATCATGTCCTTCAAAGATGCCACGCGTACCATAAAAAATTCATCCAGGTTAGAGGCTGAAATACTCAGAAACTTCAGTCTTTCAAACAAAGGAATGGTTTTATCCTTTGCCTCACTTAAAATCCGATAGTCAAACTGCAGCCATGACAACTCCCGGTTTGTATAAAAATCCGGATTCCTATAGTTTATTTTTTCCGTTTTTTCCGTCATATAAAATACTCCGTTCTATACCCTTTTTTTCTGTTTAATTACAGGCTTAACACTGTAAACCTCCTCGAAAAAATCTGCCTTTGGTCCAATCAGACTTTTCTCGAGTGTTATATCCTCCGTGGTATCCACATTTAAAATGAGTTCATTCTCCTTCAAAACTGCCTTTACCTTCTTAAATTTTTGCTTGTGACTACGGTCAAGCCCGTTAGCCAGTTTCAAAATTGCCGTCAGCTTGGCAACCGTCACATATGACTCCTGATCAATATTCATGCGCCGTGCCATCTCACCGTAATATTCAAAATCCATACGGTTGTAGCGCACGATATTAGCCACCATCTCCCTCTCAAGATGGGAAAGTCCTATAATCTCTGTGGACATAATGATGTTGTATGAACACTCTCCTGCATTCTGCATACTGATATATTTTCCGCAATCATACAGCCGCGCCGAAAGCTGAAGAAGAAAACGATCCCTTTTCTTTAGCGCGTGAAGCTTCTTAATACTGTCAAAAATTGTCAGTGAAATATTTTCTACCGACTCACTTCGTCTTCTGCTTCCCATATATCGCTTGCTGATTGTTTCACAGCAGGCAAGAATATCTTTTTCAAAGTCATGGTCAATGCTTATCAGCTTATTCTTTTCCGCATACTCATAGACCATTCCGTCGCAGAGTGAAACTCCGGGTGCCCACAAAAGCTTTGCATCCATAACCTCCAGCATACGCTTTACAAGAACCGCGCTGCAAAACAGCAAGGATACCTTTTCTTCCTCCATGCCGAGTGAAATCGCTATTTCCTGACGGCTCTTTGTCTGCAGTGCTTTCACGAATTTCATACATCCTTCTCGCGAAAGATACCCTGTTTTTTCACCGCATATCCGCGGATTCTGCATTACCGGAGAAAAATAATCATCCACAAAAATAATATTTTCAATCTCGCGCCCTTTAAAATACATCTTTTTCAGTACTTCAAGCTGATTATCCACCAGTTCGCCGACAAGCTCCTCATATCTTGAAGGCTTTGCCTGCATCGACATCAGGCGGTCACGGATGCGCAAAACTCCAAGTCGTATATTCTGTGTAATCACCAGGGAATCATTGTCAAAGAGAGAAACCTGAAGACTTCCTCCTCCCAGATCCACAATCGCCGTCCCTTTCTCAATGATTTTCTTGAATCCCTCTCCTTTGGAAGCAATCGCTTTATAATCCAGAAACCTCTGTTCCGAATTGCTTATCACATCAACTACCAGCCCTGTACGGCTCTCAATGGTATCAAGAACCAGAATCGTATTTTTCGCCTCGCGGACTGCACTTGTCGCATAGGCCTTATATGCATCCACCTTATACGACTGCATAATTTTTTTAAAATCTCCCAGCACTTCACAAAGCTCATTGACCCGTTCAATACTAATTTTGCCCTGACCGTAGCTCTCTGTTCCCAGTTCAATTTTGTGCCGGATATGATCAATCTCCTTCAGCCCTGCCTTCGGAGATATTTCAAATACTTTCATAGCCAGCTCATAAGAGCCGACATCAATTGCTGCAAACATTTTGACTGCCATGTGACTGCCTCCTAGTAATTACCGAGAATTTTCATGTTCCGCGCCTCATCCCGAAGTCCGCGCAATGCATTTTTCACCGCGCTGTCCGCCAGATTCCCTTCAAAGTCAATAAAGAAACGATATTCCCAGTTACGATCCTCAATCGGTCTGCTCTCAATCTTACACATATTAAGGTTATTGTAAATAAAGTGCGAAAGCATATGATAAAGCGAACCGCTCTCATGAGGAACCTCAAAGCATATGCTGATTTTACGGGCATCCTTCTTAAATATCTTCTGATTCGTCACAATAATAAACCTTGTTGAATTTGTCTCCGACTGGTTCACACCCTTTTTCAGAACCTCAAGCCCATATGCCTTTGCCGCATATTCACTCGCAATGGCTACCTGAGAAGCATCCCCGTCATTTTTTACTTTCTGTGCTGCAAAAGCATTATTCTGCATACTGATCTGCTGCCAGTTGTGACAGTTTAAAAATCTTGCACTCTGCATCAGAGACTGCGGATGCGAATACACTCTTTCAACCTTCTCCATATCTGTTCCCGGAAGTCCCAGCAGACAATGCTCAATTTTAATAATCTGCTCACCGACAATATAGTTCTCAAACTCTACCATAAGGTCATAGATTTCGCTTACGATTCCTGCGGTGGAATTTTCAATCGGAAGTACGGCAAAATCCGCGCTTCCCTCGTCAATGGCACTCATTGCTTCCCTGAACGTATCCACATGAAAGCTGTTAATCCGGTCACCGAAAAAAGTCTCCATTGCAGCTTGGGAATACGCCCCTTCCGCTCCCTGAAATACTACTCTTGCCTTGCACGTTTCCAGTTCGTCCACTCCGATAAACGGAAGTCTCCCCTGGCTTCCGTGCTCTGCCAGCATCTGATACTGCAGCTTACGGCTCATCGACATAATCTGCTCAAACAATTCCTGCACACCATAGCTGTTAAACTCATTGTGTGTCAGGGACTTCACCTTGCGAATCTTCTCTTCTTCACGCGTTTTGTCAAAGACCTTTTTTCCTGTCTCTATTTTGTACTCTGCCACTTTCCCGCAGACATCCATTCTTCTTTCATACAATTCAACAATCTGCCGGTCAATCTCATCAATTTCACTTCTCAGTACATTTAAATCCATGTTTTTTTCCTTTCCGTCCCCGGATACTTTATATTTTTCTTTACAAATCGGGTAATGATATATCCTTAAATATCTTATAACAATTCGTGCCAATAGGCAAGGCAACGGATGGTAAAAACAATGTAAAAAATATGTTCTACTTTCCGTAAAAAATGTGATATACTCAGAACACAAATACGAGTACAGTTACATGGAGGTTTTGTATGACAGAGAAAAAGAAAATCGTTATTCCGCTTGTACTTATTGTCATATTTCTGATTGCTGCTTATATTTTAAGCTATTATGTGAAACAGATACCTGAAAACCCGGATGATACCATCGGAAACTCTGCCGGAAACCTGAACAACGGTGGGTATTTCTGTGAATCGGACGGCAAGGTCTATTTTGCCAACGCATACGACGGTGGCACTTTATACTGCATGAATCCGGATGAAAGTGAAATAAAAAAACTGAACCGTTCAGAAGCATCCCAGATTAATGCGGCCGGAAACTACCTCTACTATTATCAGAAAAATTCATCTTCCTATCCTGATTTTAGTTTCCTGTTTCGCACATACGGCCTCTATCGCACAAACAAAAAAGGAGACAATCCCATTTGTCTGGATAAGGCTGATTGTAAAAATGTTTCCCTTGCCGGCAATACACTGTTCTATTCCAAAGCAGTAGACGGCGCACAGACTCTTCACCTTTTCTCCATTGGCACAGACAAAAAGGGAGCACGTGAAATCTTCGACTATTTTGTCAATCCGTCCAGCATCCAGAACGGAATCATGTACTATAACGGAACGACAGAAAATCATTACCTATATGCCTGCGACACCAAAACAGGACATGAAAACCTTATCAAAGAATATAACATGTGGTTTCCGACGCTTCAGGGACAATTCATATATTTTTTGGATTTAGAAAACAACTATGAACTCTGCCGATATAATTTATATGAGGATACGATTGAAATGCTCACGTCAGAACGCGTTGAATTCTTCAATCTGACCGCGAATTATATTTACTATCAGACAACCGGAACCGGATCTCCTGCGCTGATGCGCATGGGGCTTGACGGTTCCGCTCCCGAGATTGTTTCAGAAGGGGTTTACAGGGATATTAATGTCACATCCCAATATGTATACTTCCGTTCCTTCGCCGCTGATATGCCAATATACCACACTCCGGCCGACGGAGCGGTCAACGTATCTACCTTTGATGCAGCAAGCCAGGCTGCTTTTGAAGAAATGCAGGAATAAATTAAAAGGAACTGTAGCACCAAATCAAAATATGGTGATATAGTTCCTTTTTCAGGCATGTTTATAATTATGTCAACTCATCCAGCATCTGTCTTACTGTTTTTCTTAAAACCGGATGCTGATATGACGGTGCCAGCTCGCATAGAGGTTCTAAGACAAATCTACGATTTGGCATATCAATATGCGGAATAATTAAATCTGTCTCATTTATCATACAATTTTCGTAAAATAAAATGTCCAGATCCAATGTTCTCGGTCCCCAATGCACCAATCGTTCTCTCCCCGCTTCTGCCTCTATCTCATGAAGCCTCTCAAGAAGAGCCCGCGGCTTCAACAGGGTCTGTAGTTCTATCGCCCCGTTTAAAAAGTCATCCTGCTCTACACCCCCATACGGTTTCGTTACAATCCACGAAGATGTCTTTATATTCCGAAAATCGGAATCCGATTTCAAAGCCTCCAGTGCCTTCTCAAAATTGGCTTCTTTGTCTCCCATATTCGATCCGATTGCCAGATATACCTTATTCCAACGCAGACTGCACGTCACCGAAACATTCTCAAACGGCAGAGGAATCGGGGCATTCGGTTTGCAAACTTCCATTTCGACGGCATCCAAAGACGGAAATGCCAAAAGCACCGCCTTCAACGTCTCATTTACTGCACGTTCAAGTAGCTTATATGTGTGTTCCTGAAAAAAACGTGTCACGAACTCACAGACCTCTCCATAGTGCACAGCATCCGTGACTTCATCCGTCCGGGCCGCCTTTTCCATATCATAAAACAACCTGCAATTTACAAAAAAATACTGCCCTTCCCTTGTTTCCTCCTCCAGCACTCCGTGATGCGCAAATATCTTTAATCCGGTAATTGTAATATAATCCATGATTTTACCTTTCATCTCTCTTACTTTTCCATCATCAGTCCTGCAGACTTCTCATCAATACCAGAAACCGCTATCAATTGTTTTTGTGTATTCGTTCAAAACTCCGGACACGCATTTCGTATAGCAAGTGCCATTCTGACTGCACGATAATTTTCCTTCACATCATGTACACGTACAAAGCTGCAGCCCTTTACGACTGCCAGAACAGAGGTTGCCAGCGTTCCTTCCACACGCTCATTCTTTTCAAGAGAAAGCGTATTTCCTATCACGGATTTACGTGACGCAGCCAACAGCACCGGAAGCCCGAATATATGCAGCCTGTCAACATTGTTAATCATCAGCAGATTCTGTTCATAGCTTTTGGCAAAACCGATTCCCGGGTCTACCATAATCTTTTCATCAGAGATTCCCGCCCGATGCGCAATTTCAAGCGATTGCTCTAAATCTGCAATCACATCACTCAGAAAGTCCCGATACCCATCATGTCTGCGATTGTGCATCAGACAACAACTGACACCGGCATCGGCAATTACTTTTGCCATATCCTCATCCTGTTTGAGCCCCCAAATGTCATTGATTAAATCTGCGCCTGCAGATATTCCTACCCGTGCCACACCGGCTTTTGAGGTATCCAGAGATATCGGAATATCAAATTCTCGTCTGACTGCTTCAATCACAGGCAGAACCCTCTCTGTCTCCTCCTGTTCTGTCAGAGGAGTGTAGCCCGGTCTTGTTGACTCTCCGCCGATATCAATAATATCTGCCCCCTGTTCTATCATCTCCTTCACGCGAAAAAGTGCCCTGTCCGGGCTGTTATACTCTCCGCCGTCTGAAAAGGAATCAGGAGTCACATTGAGTATCCCCATAATATATGTATTATTTTCTGTATCAAAATCTCTGTTACCTATTTTCATATGCTTAGTCTTCACCCTGATTTTACGACTAATACCAAATCGTCCTGTTCTTCTTATCTTTTTTCCAATTACAATTATGTTCCTGTGTGCAAAAAAAACATGGTCTGCTGAGCTTGTCTGCCCGGTACAAAAGACCGTTTAAATTCTTTTCATCCTTTACCCGTTCTTCCCTGTGCGTTGCAATCGCAGAAACAATCTGCGTTCTCTCCTCTTGGGTAAAACCGCAGTTATCCAAAATAACCGGTGCCAGTTCCGCACTCGCCAGCGCATGATCCGTCCCATCCTCATACTGCTGCCATCTTCCTATATCATGCAAAAGTGCCGCCGCGTAAATCAGTTCCTGACCGATTCCATAATGTTCCTTCTCATTTAATATCATCGCAATTCTCGCAACATCGAGAAAATGTCCCGTATTGTGTCTGCAAAACACTCTGTCCTGTTCCCACTCGGCAATCTTCGCAATATGCTCCCCGTAAACCGGGCTGATAATAATCTGATGAATTCTGTCCATCCTGCTATCCTCTCAGCATTTCAAAAAACATAGCCTTAAGTGCTTCGTCCTCTTCAAATCTGCCACGTACCGCAATGCTGACCGTCCGGCTTCCCGGTTTCTTAATTCCGCGCATCGTCATGCACATGTGCTCCGCCTCCGTCATGACCATCGCACCGGCCACTCCCATATCTTCCATCAACGCATCCGCAATCTGGTCTGTCATCTGCTCCTGAAGCTGAAGACGTTTTGCAAACACATCGACTGTCCGCGCCAGTTTGCTCAATCCTACCACTTTCCCGTTTGGAATGTACGCAACATGTGCTTTCCCGTAAAACGGAAGCATATGATGCTCGCACATGGAATAAAACGTAATATCTTTTTCCAAAACAATTCCCGTATTGTGAGAAGTAAACGTCTTTTGCAGATGCTGTTTTGCATCCTCATTCATCCCCGCAAAAATCTCCTCGTACATCCGGGCAATTCGTGCCGGTGTTTCCACGAGCCCCTCTCTTTCCGGATTCTCTCCGATTCCCTCTAAAAGCATCCGTACTGCTGTTTCAATTTTCTTTTTATCTACCATGTCTCACACTTTCCTTTGACGTTTTTCCACAATATCCATGAGCCGGCCGAGATAAGAAAGCGAACCGAATGCCACAATCACACTATCCTTATCTGCAAGCAGATAACTCATCTCAACCGCTTCCTCCAGACTTGAGGCTGCAGTCACGCTCTCATGCTGCTTTGCCACCTCACATGCCAGCTCATACGCATCCATTGCACGCGGATTATCCGGAGTCTTTACCGTAATTATATGCTTCGCAAAAGGCGCGGTCAGAGCAATTATTTTATCATACTCCTTGTCCTTCAATATTCCCATTATATAGACAATCTTTCTGTTTGTAAAATAAAATCGAAGAGACTGTGCAAGTTTCCGTGCCCCGTCTTCATTGTGAGCACCATCGACGATAAAATACGGCTTTTCGGCGAGAATTTCAAATCTTCCACTCCACTTAGCATTCAAAAAGCCTTTTTCAACTGCTCCGTCCGGAATCTTCACCCCCGTCTCACGCAGTACATCAACCACCTTTAATGCGAGCAGTGCATTTTCAATCTGATATTGTCCGGCAAGCAAAATCTCTATTTTCTGTTTTTCTCTATACAGGAAGCTCTGTTTTTTCAGACCATAATGAATTTTTGACGCATCTTCATTTTTCACAAACACAGGCTCTATCTGTTGCTTTCTGCTAACCTCGCAGATTACCTTCGTCGTTTCTTCTGACTGCTGGGCACTGACCACTCTGCATCCCGGTTTTATGATTCCGGTCTTATGCAATGCGATTTCCTCCTGTGTTTTTCCCAAGAATGCCATATGGTCCATGCTAATCGTTGTAAATACAGCCACAACCGTGTTTTTTATCAGATTGGTTGCATCCAGCTTACCTCCCATACCACATTCCAATATCACATAGTCACATTTCTTTTCTTTAAAATACAAAAAACCGAGTGCCGTCTCCACCTCAAACGGTGTCGGATGCGGATATCCTTCGGACACAAGTGTATCGCACGCCTCCTTCACCTGCTCCAGCAATTCACCAAATGCTCTCCGGGAAATCATACGTCCATTCATGCAGATACGTTCTCTGTAATCACGAATAGTTGGGGAATTATAGCTTCCCACTTTATATCCTGCGCTGTTCAGCACTGATGATAAATATGCAGATACCGAGCCCTTGCCATTCGTTCCCGCAATATGTATAAATACAAGATCTTCCTGCGGATTTCCGAGCTTTTCACACAGTTTCCTCACATTGTCCAGTCCCGGAACACTGCCGAGCGACTGCAACGACTCTATATATTCCATTGCCTTTTTATAATTCATCTTCCTGCTCCATCTGTCTAAAAATTTATTCTTACAAATTATAACGATTTTTTTTGAATAAATAAAGCACTTTCGGACATACTTCAAATATGATTAAAAAATTCTTTACTTGCGGTCTTCTCGGCTGGTGCCTCGAGATTCTGTACACGGCCGCATGCTCATTGAAAAATCATGATATTCGGCTCAAAGGAAATACATCGCTCTGGATGTTCCCAATTTACGGTCTGGCGACTTTTTTTCAGCCGCTGGCTGCTTTACTAAAAGGAAAGCCCCTCTTTCTCAGGGGAACCGTCTATACCATCTGTATTTTCCTTACCGAATATGTGACAGGCATTTTTTTGAAAAGAAAGCATGCCTGTCCCTGGAACTACGAGGATTCCCCATTCAATATTAAGGGTGTCATCCGACTGGATTATGCCCCGTTCTGGTTTGGCACCGGTCTCCTTTATGAGTTTTTACTCAGAAAAAGTTCCAAAAATACGGCAAAACTGCCGTAATTATCCTCCCCTAACCCTTGTCGTTCCGGTCCCCCTTTGCCGGACGACACCAAAAAAAGAACTGCCGGGACAACCGACAGTTCTTTTAATGCTGCACAATCAATTTATGCTGCTGAATCCATGCAGGCAAATACAATAAGAATAATACTACCTACACATGGAATAAGTCCAAAGAAAATGTATGGCCATGGTTTGCCGATGTCATTCAGACGGCGTACATATATTGCAATACCCGGAACAACAAGCGCGACAGATGCTACCCATGCAACAATTCCAATCACCGGAATAGCTGACAAAAGACCGAGAACAAATGAAACTAAAAGATTAAGAAGAAATACAGTCCAATATCTCTTTCTGTCTGTTCTTCCCTCGAAATCAATGTAGCCAAGTAACATTTCCTCGCCCCAAGGTTTAAAAAAATCCGGCATTTTTTCTACAAAAGCATTTAACTTTTCCATTTTTAAATCTCCCTTCATAAGATATCTTATTTTACTATTCCAATATACCTTTTAACTCCCGAATATGTCAAGGTATATCACATAATTCCTTTTTTCGCCAAAAGCTACATCCCGTCAGTATCGATATCCTCTATATGACCGCTGCCGATATCAAGCGTATTTAAGGTTCTTCTTTTGATGCGTGCCTGTTCTGAAGCATCCAGTATAAAATCTTTAATTGCTCTGGCATTTCTCACATGCTCAATCCGAAGAATCGGAGATGTCGTGTCCCCCGTGTGGCAGATGACTGTACCGAGCTTAAAAATACGCTCCAGCAAACCAGTCTCAAGCTGTACATCCTGAATCTTATACATGTAGCAGTCATCCTCTATCGTCTTCAAAAATCCCTTCTGTGTATTGAGTATATCTTCCTTGATGGTATACACGGTAAATGTCCAAGGCAGACCCAAAAACAAAATTCTCTTTCGTTCCCTAAATTCCATGTTTCATTCCTCCAATGTTTTCTTTATATTATACCTATTCATAATTTGAAATGCAATCCACAATCCATATTGAAAGGCACAATATTTTGTGCTATCATAAAACACAGTAACTAATACAAGTAGGTTAAGGAGGTTTTCATGACAGCAAAAGAATGTATTTTAAGCAGAAGAAGTATCCGTAAATTTAAACCTGATCCGGTGGATCACGCTTTACTTGAATCCATCATTGAAACAGCTTCCTACAGTCCAAGCTGGAAGCACACACAGATTGTACGATACATCGCGGTGGAAGGCGATGCCAAAAACAAAATCGGCCGCGAATTTACAAGCACCTTCCCGGGCAACGGAAAAATCATAGAAAACGCTCCTATGCTGATTGCAGTCACTGTTATCAAAAACAGATGCGGCTATGAGCGCGACGGTTCCTTTACCACAGACAGAAAAGATGCATGGCAGATGTATGATGCCGGCGTTGCAAGCCAGACCTTCTGTCTCGCCGCTCATGAAGCAGGTCTCGGAACCGTAATCATGGGTATCTTTGACCGTCTTCCGATTGAAGAGTTCCTCGAGCTTCCGGATGACCGAGAGCTTGTTGCACTCATTCCTGTCGGATATCCGGATGAAGAACCGGTTGCTCCGCGACGTAAGCCTGTGACTGATTTGTTATCTTACAAATAGAATATTCTAAAGGAGATAGACACTATGAGACATCTGATGAGTCCGATGGACTTTACCACTGCTGAGCTCGACAGTCTTTTCGATTTAGCAGCCGACATTGAGAAAAATCCACAGCTTTACGCACACAAATGCGACGGAAAAATTCTCGCAACATGCTTTTATGAACCGAGCACACGCACACGCTTAAGCTTTGAAAGTGCCATGCTCAGTCTCGGAGGAAATGTACTCGGTTTTTCTGATGCCGGTTCATCCTCTGCATCCAAAGGCGAAAGCGTATCCGACACTATTCGCGCAGTCTCCTGCTTCTCTGATATATGTGCCATGAGGCATCCAAAGGAAGGTGCTCCAATGGTTGCAGCTTCCCATTCCGGCATTCCGGTAATTAACGCCGGAGACGGCGGTCATCAGCACCCGACACAGACACTGACGGATCTTTTGACTATCCGTTCCCTGAAAGGAAGATTAAACAACTTTACCATAGGACTTTGCGGAGACCTGAAATTTGGCCGGACAGTACACTCCCTGATTGAGGCTCTGGTCAGATATGACAACATCAAATTTGTTTTTATTTCACCGGAAGAGCTCCATGTTCCCGACTACATAACGGAAATGCTCACTGAGAAAAATATACCATACGAAGAGCACATCAGCCTTGAGGAAACCATTGCCAACCTCGACCTTCTCTATATGACAAGAGTACAGCGTGAGCGTTTCTTCAACGAGGAAGACTATATCCGTCTGAAGGATTTTTATATTCTGGACAAAAAGAAAATGTCTCTTGCAAAACAGGACATGCTCGTTCTTCATCCTCTTCCACGTGTCAACGAAATTTCTGTGGAAGTTGACGAGGACAAACGTGCTGTTTATTTCAAGCAAATCCAGTACGGCAAATATGTTCGTATGGCACTTATTCTCACTCTGCTAGAGTTAGCATAGAGCAACTAAAAGGAGAACAACAATATGTTAAATGTAGGACAAATTGAAGAAGGCTTTGTGCTCGACCATATCAAAGCCGGCAAAAGCCTTGCAATATACCACCTTCTTCAGCTTGACAAGCCGGACTACACGGTGGCTATCATAAAAAATGCACGCAGCAATAAGATGGGCAAAAAAGATATTTTAAAAATAGAGTGCGACATTACCCAAGTTGATCTTGATGTCCTTGCACTTATTGACAAAAACATCACTGTCAATGTAATCAAGGACGGAGAAATTGTGGACAAAAAAGAGCTTTCTCTTCCTGCAGAAATCAAAAATATCATTCAGTGTAAAAATCCGAGATGTATTACCTCCATTGAACAGGAGCTTCCGCATATTTTCGTCCTCTCCGACGAAAAGAAAGAGATTTATCGCTGCAAATACTGCGAAGAGAAATATAATGAAAGAACACAGCCGTTTATGCGCTGGTAGGCTACACATAAAAAAAGGAGCATTGCTCCTTTTTTTAATACCTGCTATCTATTCCATTTTTGAAAACGAAGGATAATACCTGAAAATTGCCTTGCCAAGAATTGCCTTTTTGGATACAAAGCAATATTCTTTTTCGACAGCCTCCTCAGGTGTAGACACGAGTTCCTGCATCACGGCTTCGGATGCCCAGTATCGTCCATCCAGTGAATTATTTCGATTATCACCCATTACAAAATAACAGTCTTCCGGAATTTCCAAAGAAAGCCCATCGTTTTCCACATACCACGTTTCCTTCAGGTAAGGCTCCTCCAGCGGTGTCTGATTTCCGTTTATATACACCTTCGCATCTTTAATCTCTATCGTCTCACCCGGCAGCCCGATAATTCTCTTAATATAGATTTCTTCCGGATTAACCGGATATTCAAAAATGATAATATCGCCTCTCTGTGGTTCCTCGAATAAATAGGACAGCCTAAAACCAATCAATCTGTCATCAGGCTGTATCGTTGACTCCATCGACCCCGTCGGCACATTCGCATTTACAATCACAAACTTATTTAATAAAAGTGCTACCACAAAGGCAAGTACAATTACCCATACCCATGAAAGTATCTCCTTTATTATTGCTTTTTTCTTTTCTGTCATTGACATTCACCTTTCTGCCGGCTCAGACAAAACTGATAACCTCATCCTTCGGGGCTTTGGTCTTCACTACGGACAGTGCCTCCAGAACCGGACCTTCCTTTCCGTAATCGGAAAAATATTCAATATTCACCCTGGCTCTTACCTTTATCCACTCTTTATCTTTCAGCATTGCCGCGCCTGCATATTTGCACGCGTATCCCAGAAAAGCCATGTCATCCGCACAACAGGTCATTGCCATTCTTCCCGGCACAAAATATCCTTCCTGCATCTTTGAAGGCTTCAATACCATTGCCAGAAACTCTATCGTTTTTCCGCGATAACGCTCCATGTTATCAAGCACATCCAGATACCAGATTCCATATCCCATATCATCCAGCGCAATGACATCTGCGTTGACATCAAACGGAAGATCTTCTTCCAGAGTTGCATTTACTTCTCCGTTTTTATCCTCAAAAATAATTTCTGCCCTCTGATTAATTGCCTTAATATTACGTTTATAGGACGGAAGTTCCTCAAGAACATCATCACAGCGATTCATAATAATCATCTCTGACTTACGAAGCATCTCTGCAAGGAGTGATTTCATATTCGTAAAATAGGTCGAAAAAGTGGAGCCGTCAATACACGTAATCTGCTGCTCTACCTTCCAGTGCCACGGCATTTTCATGTTTTTAACATTCCACATACCGTTATATTCTACAATAATACGCGACGGACGATACTTTTTCTCCAGTGCTATCAACTTCTGCGAGGTAAAATCTTCCTCCTCATCCACGATTTCCATCACCGTATGACTCTTTTTCAAAATATCCTCGTCATATTCAATTTCACCCTCTTCGCATACCAGCAACAGTGTTTTTTCCCGCGACTGGAAGTACGGCTGGGATAATGTATATTGTATAAATTCGGTTTTTCCGCTATCTAAAAAACCATTAATCATATAAACCGGAATCATATTTGTCACCTCTTCGTTACTCTCAGCTTACTCAGAAACAAACAGTTTCTGTAAATTCTCTTCCTTAAGACCGGAACCGATTACACATACCTTTCCCGTGTATTCTGCGCTTCCGCTGCGCACCTCACTCTCACCCGGAACATAATCAAAATGCAGAAAGCCTCCGCTGCGGTCCGCAACCATACCTTTCGCACGCAGAACGAAACCATATGTGTCCTTATCATCAAGCTTTTCAAGGATTCCCTCAATCTGCTCTTTCGTGAATTTATCCGGTGTTTCAAATCCCCAGCTCGTAAACACCTCATCTGCATGATGATGTCCGTGATGATCATGGTCATGGCATCCACAAGTACAGTTTTCATCATGATGATGCTCGTGATGATGCTCATGGTCGTGCTCCTCATGATGATGGTCGTGATGGTGCTCATGGTCGTGACATCCGCAGGTGCAATGTTCATCATGCTCTGCCAACACTTCCTCCATCAGTTCCGCCTCAAAATCCTTCACACTTTCCATCGCCTCAAGAATCTTGGTTCCTTCCAGTTCTTCCCAAGGTGTAGTGATAATTGCTGCCTTCTCATTATGCTTTCGGATTAAATCCATGCACTGGTTGATTTTTTCTTCTTTCATTTCACCTGTACGGCTCAAAATAATCGTACCTGCGTGCTCAATCTGATTGGCAAAAAATTCTCCGAAGTTTTTAAGATAAACCTTACACTTTTTCGCATCAACAACTGCAACCGCGCTTCCAAGCTCAACGTCCGCATTTTCCGTCGCAGCCTCCACAGCCTTCATGACATCTGAAAGCTTGCCAACCCCTGACGGCTCAATCAGTATACGGTCCGGAGTATATTTGCTCAGAACTTCTTTTAACGAGGTTCCGAAATCGCCGACCAGCGAACAGCATATACAACCGGAATTCATTTCTTTAATTTCGATACCGGCTTCCTTTAAGAAACCTCCGTCAATTCCGATTTCTCCAAATTCATTCTCAATCAGCACTACCTGCTCTCCGGCAAGTGCTTCCTTTAAGAGTTTTTTAATCAGTGTCGTTTTTCCGGCTCCCAAAAAACCGGATACAATATCAATTTTTGTCATATTTATCGCCTCTTTCTTTCTCTATAAAATAGTATAACACCTTTGTCAATCCTGCTTCACAAACGCTTCCAGACGCGCACGGTCTGCCTCTCCGCACTCTGCCGTGACATGAATTCCGTCCGCCTCATAGCTGCTTTCTATCACATTGGCATGCTCTTTCAAATAAGAGAATAAATCGCCTCTGTCATACGGCAAAAGCAGATGGCACTCTCTGTGTCCGCTGTACACACGCTTTAATATCTCGTCAATCAGCTCATCCATACCTACTCTCTGTTTCGCTGAAATATAAATTGCCTGTTCCGTAATCTTGGGTATTTTTACTGCATTATCTTCCTCTAAAAGATCGGCCTTGTTAAATACATAAAAAACCGGAACATCTGCTGCGCCAATTTCCTTCAGCGTCTCTTTGGTTACTTCCATCTGTTCCTTATAATGCGGGTCTGAAAAATCAACCACATGCAGAATCAGGTGTGCAGAAACCGCCTCTGAGAGCGTGGAACGGAACGCTTTTACCAGTCCGTGCGGAAGCTTGTCAATAAATCCGACTGTATCAGAAAGAAGTATCGTCTTGTTTTCCTTCGGAGTAATATTGCGGACCGAGGTGTCCAGCGTTGCAAAAAGCATATCCTGTTCAAGCACCTTTTTTTCTTCGTCTCCGATATATCGCTCCACCATTGCATTCATGATGGTAGATTTTCCCGCATTGGTGTAACCAACGAGTGCCACTCTCGGAATCGCAGATTTTTCCCGCTTTTTCTGCTGTGTCATTCGTTCCGTTTCGACCTGTTCCAATTCACGGCGAAGCTCCGCCAGACGATTTTCTATCTTACGACGGTCAAGCTCCAGCTTCTTTTCCCCTGCTCCCTTATTACTCATAGAACCGCTGCCTCCGCCCTGTCGCGAAAGTGCTTCATGAAGTCCCACAAGCCTCGGAAGCATGTATTGCAGCCTCGCCACCTCAACCTGCAACATAGCTTCACGCGATTTGGCACGCGATGCAAAAATCTCTAATATCAGCGTCGTCCTGTCCATGACGGCAATGGAGGTCGCATCCTTAATATTACGAATCTGTGAGGGTGTCAGACTATCGTTAAATAAAAGCATATCTGCACAAACCCACGCAGCCTCTTCCTTTATTTCTTCGATTTTTCCGGTACCGACATACAGTCCTTTATTGATATAGGACATATTCTGCGTCATCTTTCCGACCACTTCCATCCCACATGCCTCAGCAAGCAGGGAAAGCTCCTCCATGGAGTGTTCAAAATTATCGTCCTGACCTGTATTGACACCGATTAATAAAACCTTGTCCATAATGTTCTCCATTCTTTTCCACTGATTGTTAGTATAAACAAATTTTCTGCTTTAGACAATAAAATTTCCATGAAAAAATCCGCCTCTTCAATAAAATAGAAAAGGCGGAATCTGTTTTCATTATTTCACAAGCCTGTAAACTCTTACGAGCGATCTAACAATTCTGTAAAAAACTCTGTGTAATCGGTTCTTCCGGCTTTTACACAGTCTATGGCCGCAGACGGATGCAAATTCAATCGTCCGGTCAGAAAATATGGGATATCATATCCCCAGACCATACCATCTGCCTTTAATTTCGTAACCTGTTCTTCAATAAACTTCAGAGCCGGATACATATTGTACTTCGGATTCTTCAAAAAGCCGAGCAAAAGCTCCATGGCACAGTTTCCTGCACCTCTGCCGAGACAACTCATAGTCGCATCTAAAAGGCTGACTCCTCTCGCAGCAGCTTCAATCGTATTGGCAAAAGCAAGCTGCTGGTTGTCATGCGCATGAATTCCGACATATTTATCATGTGCTTCTGCAATCTCAACATATTTATCCGCCAACGCACGAATCTGCTCCGGGTAAAGGGAACCATAGCTGTCCACCAGATAAATTCCGTCCACCGGGCTTTGAGCAAGCATCTCAAGCGCAGTGTCCAAATCTGACTCCTTGGCATTGGAAACCGCCATAATATTGCACGTCACCTCATACCCCTTTGCCTTGGCATCCTCTATCATGTGAAGGGCTGCAGGCATGGTGTGGATATATGTCGCCACACGAATCATATCAATTACGCTCAAATCTCTGTCCACAATATCCTTCTTATAATCACATCTTCCGACATCTGCCATAACAGCAATCTTAAGGTCCGAATTATTATCCCCGACAATCCCTCTGATATCTGCTTCATCACAAAACTTCCACTTGCCGAACCGGTTCACATCAAACATTTCCTTGGAAGCTTTATAACCGAATTCCATATAATCAACACCGGATTTTACATTTGCACGATAAAGTTCATTCACAAATTCATCCGAAAAATTAAAGTTGTTTACAAGTCCTCCGTCACGGATCGTTGCATCCAGAATCTTGATATCTGAACGAACGGTCATCAAATTACCTTTTTGAGCCATGATACCGCTTCCTTTCCTCATTGTTGTTTCCGACGGTCTTAAGTCTGTCGGTATTACTTTATCGCTTTAAAGTGTAACGCTTTAAAGTGTATGTGTATCATAGCACAACTTTCTCACATATGCAAGTATTTTTTTACAAACAAAAGGTTACATATTACCATACTTCTGCTTTAAAAATTCATCAAAGACTTGGGCACCGTGTGAATTCAGGTGAGATGAATCGCCGAAACAATCATTCGGATAGCAGTAAAAATCCGGATAAATTAAAACCTCCGGATACTGCTGCACAAGCCCATACATATAACTACGGTAATGCTCCTTAAACTCCGGTGTGAGAATCCTGTATGAAGTTTCATTCATCGGTGTCTGCTCTAATACCACCTGAATTCCATATGTTTCACACAATCTGAAGGTCTCCCCGAGATACCATGTGATAATATCCGACTCTGAAAAATCAGAAACCTTTGCCTCTCCGTTAATTCCTCCCGACTGCGCCGCCGTGCCATACGTCGTATAGCCTTTCGACTCTACCATCATGTCATACTTTTGTTCCGTTTTTTCACGACGCGTGACAAAAAGTGACTTTTTCAGCGCAGTTGCGTATTTATTCGGCAAATAAAGCTGATACATCAAATATTCCGTTTTATAATTCTCAATCAAAATACTCTCTGTATCTTCAAATTGCTTCGCACGCTTTGTCAAATCTTTGAAATCCGCCTTGTCCAGCGTATGAAAATACACACTTCTTTTCCAAAGAGTATCAACATCCATGTAGTGCATCGGTGCATACGCCATTACCACGGTCTCCGGCGGCTCATGGTTGCTCAAATATTCTTTCAGACTGTAATATCCCTCTATCGGTGTAGCTCCTCCGAGTGCGATATTATACGTTCCCTCCCACAAAAGCTTCGGATGAAATCCCGCTTTTGTCTGTGAATCTCCCATCACAAGTACACGCACCTTATCAACATCCATTTTACCGCTCACACAATCCTTTTGCTGCTGATACATTGCATACTCATCATCCAGATACCAGCTCTGAAACAAACTGCAATACAGCGGAAGCAAAATAAAAAACGGCAGGATCAAAACAATCAGCTTGCATATTATCTCTCGAACATCTTTCCACATACTCCGTCCTCATCTTTCGTTTGTATCCGGATTTCCCGGCACTTAAAACTGAAAATATACAAATTCCTGAGCGTTAAACGATGCCAGCATCAGAACCAGGAATACAAATCCATAGTAGACTAGCCATCGCACCGGTTTTTTGCACTTACGAATCAGTAAAATCGGATCTTTACGCAGAGAAACATAGTCGTATGTCATAAGGATTGCGAGCGGAATGACCACAAACAGCACTTCTGATATTCTCATGCCAAAGACCATCAGTCCCTCCGTTATATATAACGCCGGACTTCGTATTCCTTCAAGCATATGTGCCAGAACATACCACGCATCCGACATATGCTCTGCACGGAAAAACACCCATGCAAGCATCACAATAACAAACGTCATAATTCTGAGCAGCCAGACCTTCACGCCCCGCATATTCCCCGACTCTTCCTTTGCCCTTCGAGACAGCCTGCGCATGAAAGGAATACAATTTTCTAACGTCTGAAGCAGCCCGTGGAACCCTCCCCACACGACAAAATGCCACGCAGCTCCATGCCACAAACCACTTACCAGAAATGTCAACAATAGATTCAGGACATTCCTTACCTTACCCACACGGTTTCCTCCAAGCGGAATATATACATAATCGCGGAACCACGTCGAAAGTGAAATATGCCAGCGACTCCAGAAATCCTTAATCGACACCGCGAAATACGGGCTCTTAAAGTTGGTCATCAAATGTATGTCAAACAGCTTTGCACATCCGATGGCAATATCTGAATACCCCGAAAAATCACAATATATCTGCATCGTAAAGAAAAATGCCGCAAGCAGCAACGGAAAACCTGCATAAGAATACACATCATCAAAAATCAAATCTGCATATGCTGCAAGATTATCTGCCACTACCAGCTTTTTAAAAAAGCCCCACGCCATAAGCATCAAGCCATAGATTGCATTTTCTTTATCAAAGTGGTGTTCCCCTTTTATCTGGGGCAAAAGACTTCCTGTTCGCTCAATCGGACCTGCCACAAGCTGCGGAAAAAAAGTAATGAACGCTGCATATGTAATAAAACTCTTTTCTGCCTCTACATCACCCCGATACACATCAATCACATAGCTCAGAGTCTGAAATGTATAAAACGATATTCCAACCGGAAGCATCAGTGAAACCGTCACCGGGTGCAGATGTATTGAAAAACGTTCCAAAACGTTAACTGCACTGAGACTGAAAAAATTAAAATACTTAAAGAAAAACAATACTCCCAGAGATGCAATCAGCGTAGAACACAGGAGAATTGTTTTTTTCTTTTTCCATCTCTGCATCAGAATCGCACAGCCATAAGACACCACTGTTGTAAACAATATCAGTACAACATATTTTACATTCCAGCTCATGTAAAAATAGTAGCCGGTGATTAAAATCCAGAGCGGACGATATTTATTTGGCAATACCCAGTATAAAAAGAATACAATGGGCAAAAAAACAGCGAATGCTAACGAATTGAATAACATGGAGTCCCTCCCCGAATACTCCCCTGCACGCGCAGGTTTCATCTGCAATAGTATAAAAAGTAAGCAGGACGATAAGCCGGGTTATGTCATTGAATGATCATCTATCTAGACCTGACGTTACCGCCAGGTTCAAGCGACCCACCTGAAAACACAGCGGGCAACTGTATCGTTTTCTATTCGGTCTTGCTTCGGATGGGGTTTACATGTGCCCTTGTTGTTACCAACAAGGCGGTAGTCTCTTACGCTGCCTTTCCACCCTTACCGGCAGAGCCGGCGGTATATTTCTGTTGCACTGGCCTTGGAGTCACCTCCACCGGACGTTATCCGGCATCCTGCCCTTTGAAGCCCGGACTTTCCTCGTCTGCCACCTTTCGACATTGCAGCCGCGATCATTTGTCCTACTTACTCTCAAAAATAATATACTTTATTTCTTTTTTTCTTGCAATGGGGAATTCTTATCGGAAGAAGAATTATAGAAAGCTGGGGGCTATCTGTACCCTTATGCACTTGGTATAGATATTGTTTTACACGTTTCTGAATTAACAAGACTCTCAAACTTAGTAATTAAAGGAAATTTATCTAAGTCTGTTTTACCCACTTCTGAATTAACAAGACTCTCAAACAGAATTGCAGCTGCAATGGTAGCACATTCGTTTTACCCACTTCTGAATTAACAAGACTCTCAAACAAGGACGGTGAGGAGATATACAACCAGTATGTTTTACCCACTTCTGAATTAACAAGACTCTCAAACAGGAACGGATTATTGAAATGGTAGAAAAAGTTTTACCCACTTCTGAATTAACAAGACTCTCAAACTCGCTAATGTCAACAGTGTTTCGACGTCGAGTTTTACCCACTTCTGAATTAACAAGACTCTCAAACCATCTGCCGATACATCAACCGCACCCGTCCGTTTTACCCACTTCTGAATTAACAAGACTCTCAAACCTTTCCACGTTCTCACCTCCTGCGTTTTGAGTTTTACCCACTTCTGAATTAACAAGACTCTCAAACACAGGAATGAAACATTTTGAAAGCGTGTGTGTTTTACCCACTTCTGAATTAACAAGACTCTCAAACCAATTTGCAGTGTTAACGCGCTAAAGCGGTGTTTTACCCACTTCTGAATTAACAAGACTCTCAAACCTCAAATCCGATTTTTTATTGTCGTCGAAGGCTTTCTCACTCTTACAACTCCGGATTTCGAGGTTCTCACCGAGTACACACAATGACGTTGTGCTGTCAATTCAATATGTGTTAATTATACACATATCTTTGTCAAATATCCAATACTTTTCGCATTCCAATATGGATTTTTGCATACTTTCCATTAAAATCAAGTAAACTTTTTCATACATCACAAATTCCTGTAATGTCAGTATCTGTTCCTCATTCAAATACTGTTTTAAATTAGCAAACACAAAGACGGAAATATGACAAATCTGATGCATACACCGAATATAGTTTATTATCTTTTCAACCATATTCTCTGAATTGTCATCTATTTTTACATCATACAGCTTCAAAAGCCCCATGACATCCAATTCATAGGTCATATCCAAACTGTACGGTATTTTGCCCAGCAGATTTTCCAGACATGAAACAACATTTCCGTTCATTTCTACTATTTGCTCATTCATTTCTTCTATACCTACATTTAAAATTTCCTGATATAGCTTGTTTAAAATCTTTCTCTCGTTACAATCCATAGCAAAAAGATTTAAAATAACACAAACATTTTTTGAAAAATTAAAAATCTTATCACCTTCAGACAATAAAAATATGCCTTCTGCCCCTTTACTTTGTCTCCAAAAATTTTCTGTCATTTCTAACATGATTTCCTGCTTTTCAATCACTAAGACATGTATTTTATTTTCTTCCAAGGCTATTTCCATTCCATACTTCGGGCTTATAAGTTTCATAATATTATCAGCCTTTCATCTGTATCAATCACTTTGTTCCTGCTCTCGCCAACAATATATTCTGACTTGGCGTACTGTTTTTCTGTGATTTTAATTGCCTGAACCACTCCTGCATCCGGCTTGTTTTTCTTCAAATTCTCTATAACCGCATCCGCCGCCGCACTATTTTGAGCCAGTTTACAATAAACTGATTCCTGCAGCATCAAAAATCCGGACTTTATTAAATACTTTCGGAATTTTCTGTAATTTCGCCGATTGCTGTCAGTCAAAACCGGCAAATCAAAAAACACAAGAACTCTCATATATCTATAACTCACTTTTATAAAACTTTATCAATGACGGATCCTGATCATTGATTGCATCAAAAACACTTCTGCAATATATTTTAATTCCGTTATTGACACATTCCTTTCGTCCTGCTATAAGAATTTCATTTTGTAACAGCCTCAACATTTCCATTTTTTCTTCATGTTCAAACTTGACAGGATTCATTTTTTTTACATGAGCATCCACTAATGGTCGAAATGGTTCCATTAAATCAGAAGCAAGATTGAATGGATTAAACATATTGTCATGAAACAGCCCAAGCTGTGTGAGATAACCGTTAGCCGATATCTCCCTGGAAAAAGTGGACAGTATCAGACTGTATCCATAATTTAAAGCCGCATTTATGCTATTCTCATCATTTCTTGTAAAATCCATTCCGAAAAGTGCATTAAAATATACCTTAGCCGCATGTCCTTCTCGGTTCGTTGCGTCACCATACTGTATTTCTTTTATATAGGCATATAACATCCTGCTGGCCTCAACATTCCAAGCTTCCAAATGCTGCGCCTGTTTCCTTATTTTTTCTGTCACGATTTCCGTCCAGACGGCTGTCTTAATCTCCTGTGTCCACATGACCTGTGTCCGGATTTTTGCACTTGAATCATGTGCCCCATAATACGGAACAAGTTCCGATGAAGGATTTCTCTTCTCATCGCAGAATATTACCTTAATTTTCTTTTTCGTCAATTCACTGAGCAGCGCGGCGGTAAGCGATACCGCCGTTGACTCTATTATCAGAACCGAGATTTCACTGATATGTATTTTTACATAATCCTGTCTTCGTACAACCAAAAATCCCATTTGATAATCCAGCTTTGCGCTGCTCGTGATTACAACCGTCCGCCAGCTCATACCGTCAGCAAATCAATCTGTTTTTCATAAAATCCGGTCACAGACTGATTGATAAGCTTTAAATCTGACAGACTGTTAAGATTAGAGTTCATAGAAATTCTTCCCGTGTTTTTACTTCCTCCGATTAAGGATAAATCTGTCAGATTTGTAGATATACTTGTTAACTTAAGAACAGACAACAATGCCCTGATCTGCTCTTCAACTCCGAGAACTTCAAAGCGGTTTTTTCCGTTCTCCAAAACATTGCCAACTGCCGCTGGTCTTCTTGCTAAAACACTGTTGGCATGTTTATCGGTTAAAATCTCATATAATTCCTGATTTTTATCCCGGCTTATCTTTTCGTCTATCTTCTTTGTCTCACCATACTTTTCTAATAATTTCACATAATTAATCCATTTCTGACTCAGACAAAGATTCATTGCATTCCAGAATACATATACTTTTCCACCACTTCCCTTTCCGGTTATATGCATTCGGTATCCTTCCTTCTGAAGCAGGGAATACATCTTTATTTTAGAAAGACGAACCGACGGTTCCTGCAGATGCAATACATTTACACAGTACTCGCGGAGCTGTTCCGAATTATTTTCTATCTTGTCGAGCATATATACAGGCACTGTTCCTATTGTCCTCACCCTTTTACCCTTCACCGTATGTTCAACCAAAAAGAAATACGACGTGGCAAGATTCGTAAATCCGCCGTATTTGCTCATATCACACATTCTTGCATCAGAAGACTTTAACGGGATATATAATTCCGGTTTTGTATTTTCGGCAGCAAATAATGTTTCTGTTGCAATTCCGCCATGCACGACGAAGCTTAAGCGGGTCATCATCGGCGTATTCTTAGCCATCATTTTCTGCACTGTATCAATCGTACACGGTGCTTCGCTCCCCTTTCTCCCGGCAATCCATGCCACTTCCTCTCCTCTTTTGATATCCCATTCATACATTTTCCCAAGATTGTAATGATTTTTCCTTGCATCCCGGGCATATTCATTTTTTATAAAATTCAGAGGATTTTTCGTAAACTTTATCAGAAAAACGTTTCCAACCACAATATTAAGATAAGCATCCTTGGCATGATGAAAATCATTTACAAGTCTGGATTTTAACAGTTTATGTTCGTAATTATCAAACTGCATATTTCTGAACTCTGAAACATTACTTCCCTTTACATAGACAACCTCACTTGCCTGCATTGTCTGTTGCAAAATATCGACAATTCCTTTTGTTGCCTGTCCCGTTTCTACAAGCTGACGTGCAATAAATCCTGCTTTCTGCTCCTCAGTAAACGGATTTCTCCCTGTAAGCCGACGATACTTTTCTTCTGAAATCAATTTCTTAACTTTCAAGAAATCCCACAATTTTCTTACTTCCGGATTCCCCAGGGTTGTTTCATCCAGCGGATAAGAATCGCTTTTATAAGCATTGCTTTGTTTACTTACAAGAACTAAATTGTTTTCAATATTGTCATCCTTTACATAATGACGCGGATAAATGTGGTCAATGTCATATTCATTTGAATTAAGCAGTGTATATAAATCAATTTCTTTTCCAGTATACATACATCTTCCCATCTGCTTATAATACAAATATATTTTCTTACTGCGAAGACTGCCATTGCTATCCGCGTCTTCAATTTCTTTATCCCATGCACGGTCATCCTTGATATTTTTATAAAGCTCCAGCAATTGTTTCTTTCTTGAATCCTTGCGCCCTTTATCGCCTTTTACCTCATCCTTTCTTGTCATTTCGACGAAAATACGCTTTGGTTCAGAGCCCATAATTTCTTCAATCTCGCGCGTAATCAGCAAAGTCTGCCAAATCATTCTCTTAACCGGAGCCGAAAAATAAAATTCATCTAAATCTTCAGCGGTCATATCCCTCAGGGATTTCAATAATTTGCCTTTCTTTTCAGCTAATTCCTTCTTAAACGTAAAGCTGCTTTCATCATTGATAAGTTCCATGAGATTTTTATTATTATCCCAAAGAGCCTGCATAATCGAAACTTCTTCCCCCGTGGACTTATCACAGCCTTTCATTGATAAAAAAGCCTTTGACAGTCTCGACCAGCCTTTAAATTTAAAGCCCAGAATCCGTTTTAATTCCTGTTCTGAGAGTATTTCCCCATATTTGTCCTGAATCTGTTGTTTCAATAATTGTTTTGAGTCTCCAAAAACAGTTTCCAGATAAATAATATCCTCTGCCATTTCATATATTTTATCCTCTTTCAGTCTCTCTCCAAAGACACCGTAAAACTTTCCATAAGATGACAGTGAATTATTAACGGTAATATCAAGCCCTGTAAGCTGCTCTTTTTCAACCAAAAGTCCTTTCCCGTATAAAAACTGCTCAATTTTTGCACGGCTTACCTTTTTCCCCTTTTGGAACAGTTCTTCATACATCTCCTGTTTCACGGCAACTTCCAAACGCTCGTTATCAATTTTAATATTATTGATTTCATTCAATACACAAAATTTTTCATACATCAAAGAAGCTTTCGGCATAACCTTCTCATCTGCCAAATAAGTGCAGCTTCGTATCAGACGATTGATAAACTCTTTTGAAGTTTCCGTGACATCGATTTTCTGTTCGTAATTCCACGGAAGCACCTCTCCCGCTTCTTTTCTTACAACCCATCCATTTCCTCCGTTCTTTTTACTGTTTTCTGATACAGGTCCGATATAATATGGTATTTGAAACTGAAATAATCTGATAATTCTTTCAGATGTTGTCAGTCCTGACTCATCCCTGTCTTTTAAAAATGGCAGATATGCTTCTGCATTCTTCAATATAGCACGCATTTCCTTCGCATGAACCTGATTTGGGATTACACCATTTTCCACGGTTAACTGTTTTGGAAGAAAAGTTTCTTTCCCCATTTCACTAATAATATATTCCTTCTCCGGGCACTCCGGAATTTTAGCAATTTCTTTCTTAATTGTCTTATACAATTCTTCTCTTTTCCGGCTCTTCATGTTTCTACGCTGCTTCTTACCGGAATTAAAAGAATTTACATAAGAACTGTATGTTGCCTCTTCTTCCGAGCGGAACATAAATTCATAATCTTTTTTATCTAAATACTTTTTAAATACTTCTTTCAGTAATTTCAAATCCTCGCCGTGCTTTTTATATTCCTGCACACGGGCTATCGATAAATACTCTTCTCCTTTCAGAAAACCGGCCAGCGTTCCGATATCATATACCTGTTTCATAGATTCCAGCACCTGATAATTGTCATCACCAAGAATCATTTCAATCTCCGCACACTTCTCTTCATATCCGTAATCAGAAAAAGACACATCAACCTTTTCCTCTGTCTCAAGTTCACCAAATATCAGCGGAACATTTACTTTTAATCCACAAATTGCTTTTAAAATTGCAATCTCTGCCTTATCCTTTTTTTCAAATTGAAATAATTCGGTCAGTTTCTCAACACGGGCAGACTTGCTTATCTTTCTGTCACCGATAATCTCCTCCATCTTTTTTGAATCAACATTTGGCAAAGTTATCTCGATCGTATCATACAGGCATTCGCATAAGTCTGCATATGCTCTCTCCATTGTCAATGTAGATTCGCCGCTGATTCCGCTGTACAAAAAATGCCCTCTGCTTTTAAACATGTTAAGCAATGCCAAATATACCAGTCTGACATCATATTCTTTTTCATTTTCAATTAATGCCTTTCTTAGATGAAAGATTGTCGGAAACTCTTTATAATAATCTTTGTCCGTATAATTTTCATCATTAAAGATTCCGTATTTGCCGCTCACTGTTTTATCTTCCCGAAAATATTTACTGTTTTCCAGTCTCTGATAAAATTCAGGATCCACCTGATTGACTGCATCTTCAAAATATTCTTTCAGCAATCCGATTCTTACCTGTTCACGTTGTCTGCGCCTTCTACCTATGCGGTGAGTTCTTCTTTCAACAGCCGTATGCGCCTCCTCAAACTCTCTGATTCCCCACAAATCTTTTCCGTTTTTCCGGACCAGACGGTATTCCTTGTCAGTGACTGCCCAGCCCACTGAATTTGTTCCCATATCAAGTCCTAAATAATACTCTGTTTTCATCTTTGTTTTACCCCTTCCTTTTTATATTGACATTTTTAAAAATAAATGTTAATCTTGTTATGAATTAACAAGACGAGTGCAAATAAGGTTTAACCGGAATCGTCTCAAGACCGCCACGTGGTGTGGCAACATTTTAAGTCATGTGATACATGGCTTTTTTTATTACTTATTATCGCACATATCGTGTCCAATTAAATTCCCTTTACTTATGGTATACTTAAATTTTATCCCACCCCATTCTCCTTTCTCCCAACAAAAAAGAGGCCACAAATCTATCCACCAGATCACTACTATAATCTGCTGTTTATATCTGTGACCCCCTCTCATCTCTTTTATTCTGATACTTTATACCGGAAAACAGCTTCCGCCGACAAACTCCCTCACGATGGAATTATTTGGTAATTTCTCGCTGCTGACACCGAGAAAATACTCCAGAAACTTCAAAAGACGTTTCGCCTCATGATACTCAGGTTCTTCCGGAGAAATACTAAACAACAACGGCTCTGCAAACTGTTTCAGCACCGCCAGCTCATAAATCAATGCACTGTTAAAGAATGCATCTGCGCTCTCCTGAAATGGGAAGATATTCTCCTCTTCACCCCGACGGACCGAAGGCCACATCTGAATCGTTCTCTTTGCAGACGCGCCCCTTGTGCGCGCATCACGGACCATACGGCGTAAAAGCCGTCCGTCTGTTGTCGGAATACGGTTGTGTTCATCCACATTCAGACTTGTGAGCGCACTGATATAAATCTTAAACTTGCTCTCATTCGGCAGTGAATAGGAAAGTCTGTCATTCAGTCCATGAATCCCCTCAATGACAAGAATATCGTCCGGACCAAGCTTTTTGATATTCCCTTTATACTCACGCTGGCCGGTCTTAAAATTAAAGGTAGGCAGCTCAACTTCCTCACCGGCAAGCAGCCTTCCCATGTCCCGGTTAAACAATTCGACATCCAGGGCTCCCAGACACTCAAAATTATAATCTCCGTTCTCATCTCTCGGAGTGAGTTCCCGGTTCACAAAATAATCATCCAGGGCAATCGGATGCGGAGTCAGTCCGTGTGTACGGAGCTGTATTGATAGTCTGTGTGAAAATGTTGTCTTACCGCTGGAAGAAGGTCCTGCAATCATAACAAACTTCACACCGCCACGCTCTGCAATCTCATGTGCGATTTCAGCGATACGTCTCTCCTGAAATGCCTCCTGAACCAATATCAGGTCATTTAGCTTTCCGTCACAAATCTGACAATTTAAATCTCCTACTGTATCAATCCCCATTTTGTTTCCCCACTCGTCAGCCTGACGTAGCGTGTGGAACAGTTTTTCCCTCGGTACAAATGCCGAAATCTTTTCCGGCTCAGCTTTATCCGGAAGATTCAAAATCAGTCCGTCCTCATATGCCTCCACCGAGAAATAAGATACATAGCCCGTATCCGGCAACATATATCCGTAATAATAGTCATAATAGTCGCCGATATTGTAAACATTTACATTTGAGCCCCTGCGGAAACGGAAAAGATTCACCTTATCCGTCATCCCACATTGTTCAAAAAGTGTAACAGCATCGTCCTTTGGAAGCGACTGCTTCTGCACCGGAATACATTCATCCACTATTTCCCGCATACGTTTTTCTACACGCTCTGCCGTTTCACCCGTTATCTTATGCTCACTCTCTATGCTGATATAATATCCCTTTCCGATTGCGAACTCGACCTTAACCTTCTTTGGCCGGTCCTCCTTCATCACGTCCTTCATAGCCTTCATCATAATCATGGTCGCTGTGCGGACATACGCTTTGTGACCTGCACTGTCACTATAAGTAAGGAAAGATACTTCCGCCCCCTGCTCAATTTCCTTCATCAGCTCACGGAACTTTCCGTCAACCATGGCAAGCGCGATTTTTTGCTTATAATCTTTTTGAAAATCCTTTGCAACCTGCTCATAGGTCGTTCCCTTTTCATAGGTGTATGTAACACCATTTACCCCAATCTCAATCATAAACCTTCTCCTTTATACAATACGGAACGGGCTTACCGGTTTTTGCATTACAACCTCAACTCCCGCTATATTTCTTTTAAAGAACTCTTCCATATATGTCACAAAAATCTGTTCCAGTCCAAAATGTCCGGCATCAATTACCGCCATTCCGTTCTCAAGCGCATCGATACCGTCATGATGGTCAATGTCCCCCGTGATAAGCACATCCGCCCCCTTTGCAAGTGCCGTGCCAATCATAGATTTACCGGACCCCGGAAGAACTGCTGCCGTCTCTATTTCAGAATCCGCATCTCCAAATACCTTTACATAGTCAATCCCGAATGCTTTTTTTACAAACATGGCGCATTCATCCAACGTCATGATACCCGGAAGCCTTCCGAAACGCCCGAAACCTTCCTTTGCAATTTCATCCTCGAATGTAATTTCAAGCACTTCTCTCTTTTTTAGCTGCAAAATATCCGCTGCTGCATCTGCCATCCCCATAACATCAAAATTCGTATGCATCGCATAGTAGCAAATATCTTTCTGTATCAGCGTAAATACTCTTCTCCCGATGAAGTCATCACAATTTACCTGCTTTATCCCCTTAAAAATCAAAGGGTGATGCGTCAAAAGCATATCCGCCCCCACGCTTACTGCCTCTTCAATCGCAGCCGTTGTCGCATCAAGCGCGATATAAACCTTCTTAATTTCTTTATCCTTTCGCCCCGCCAAAAGCCCCGGATTATCCCAGCTTTCCGCATAAGATAAAGGAGAAAGCTCCTCCAGCCTGCTAATCACTTCTTCACAACGCATAAATTCTCCCTTCTTAAAAAAGAGCCTCCGCTCTTTTCAGAAACACCAGTTTCTCTCTTACCTCTGTATCCTGACTTTTATTTTTCTCCATCTGCGTGAGAATTTGGTCAAATTTTTCGATTTCCTTCAAAAGATAGGCGTGCAATACCGGATGTTTTTCAGCGAGCAGACACGGTCCGAAGGCATCTGACAAATCACTTTCATAATCTATACCTTCTCTTCTGTCAGCCTGATATCCGGCTTTTATCACCGGATAAAACTTTCCTTCTTCGCATATCATTTTTTCATCTGTCACAGTATATTCGTGTTCTCGCAAAAATTTCCTGAAAGAAGCCATATCTGACTGTGGCTGGAGCACCAGATTCTGAATAAACAAATCTCTTTCAAATGCCTCAGAAAGGATTTTTTCCATCAGTTTCCCGCCCATACCTGCAAGCACGACAGTGTCAACTCTGTCTTCCTTTGTAAGCAGCGCAAGTCCGTCCGATAACCTCAGTTGTATGTAGTCCCCCATCCCGTACTCTTCCACGTGCTCCTTTGCCCGCGCAAGCGGCCCTTCATTTACATCCATCGCAATCACATGTGAAGCAATCTCATTTTGTATCAGAAATATGGATACGAAACCATGATCACATCCCACATCCGCCACACGGCTTTTTTCGTTTACAAATTCCGCGACAGCAGATAGTCTCTGTGATAACATTATCTTTTTGCTCTTCTTTTCCATTAATCCAAATAATCCTTTAATTTACGGCTTCTGCTCGGGTGGCGAAGCTTACGCAGTGCTTTTGCTTCAATCTGACGGATACGCTCACGCGTTACCTTAAACTCACGTCCGACTTCCTCCAGCGTTCTTGCCCTTCCGTCATCAAGTCCAAAACGCAGCTTCAATACCTTCTGTTCTCGTTCTGTCAGTGTGTCAAGCACTTCATTAAGCTGCTCTCTGAGAAGTGTAAACGCTGCTGCATCTGCCGGCACCGGTACATTGTCATCCTGAATAAAATCTCCCAGATGAGAATCCTCCTCCTCACCAATCGGTGTTTCTAAAGATACCGGTTCCTGGGAAATCTTTAAAATTTCACGCACTCTGTCCACCGGCATATTCATCTCTGCGGCAATTTCTTCCGGTGACGGTTCTCTGCCCAGCTCCTGAAGAAGCTGACGGCTCACTCGAATCAGTTTATTGATGGTCTCGACCATGTGCACCGGAATACGGATGGTTCTTGCCTGATCCGCAATCGCTCTGGTGATTGCCTGACGAATCCACCATGTTGCATATGTCGAAAACTTATATCCTTTTCGGTAATCAAATTTTTCCACCGCTTTGATTAATCCAAGATTTCCTTCCTGAATCAAATCCAAAAACAGCATACCTCTTCCCACATATCTTTTGGCAATGCTGACTACAAGTCGCAGATTCGCTTCCGCAAGCTTTTTCTTCGCCTCTTCATCTCCTGCTTCCATTCTCTGTGCAAGCTCTATTTCCTCTTCAGCACTTAAAAGAGGTACTTTACCGATTTCCTTCAGATACATTCTCACCGGATCCTCGATGCTGACTCCGTCCGGTACAGAAAGGTCAATTGATTCCACATCAACCTCTTCCTCCTCTGCGAGAAGAAGTTCCTCGTCCGGCTCCTCATCTGTGATGCGGAGCACATCGATTCCGCTGTGTTCCAAATACTCTACAACCTTTTCAAGCTGTTCCTCCTCCAAAGAAAGGTCATTAAAAAAGTCTACCACTTCCTGATACTCAAGTGCATTTTTCTTCTTTTTGGCGAAAGCAACTATATCTTTCAGCTTTTCGTCAAATTTTACCCGTGTGTTTTCGTCCATTCTTTTTTCCATCCTCCATTTATGTATCTATTTTGTCCTTATTCAAGGGAAATATGCGTTTTTGCAAGCACTTCCAGCTCCTTTTTCGCTGTGAGCGCGCGGCTGATTTCTTCAAGGTCTCTTCCTGAATTTTCCACACTGTACTCATAGGAATTTTGTTTCACCTTCATCACAATATCGTGAAACGCCTTTTCGCGGTCCGCCAGACTCTGCGTCTGCTGCTCCTCATCATCCCTCTCCATATGTTCAAGCTTGGTATTAAAAAGCCGTGCAACCTCGCGCTGCTGCTCCTCCTCGGCAAACATACTCACAATGCCGGCCGGATTTAAGGTGCCTGTCTCAAGCTCACGGAACATAATCTCTGCCACTCTTCTGTAAAGCTCCGTCGTAAAATCCCGTGGCGAAATATATTTCTTCACCTGCTTATAAACTGCTGGATAATCTGAAATCCAGGTCAGAAGAAGTCTCTGCATTTTCTCGCCGTTTTCCTGCGGAGTTGCCTTCTTTGCAACTGTCGGCTTAGGGCGGACGATGCCACTTCCCATTCCCTCTCTGGAGGCATAACCTACGACAAGCTTTTTCATACTCTCCAAAGAAATATTATATTTGCGGGCAATCGCATCCATATAATTGTCTCTCTCCACTTCCTGTGAAAACATGCAAAGCCTGTGGGCAATTTCATTGTAAAACTTCGTTTTGCTCTCCGGATCTGCAAGATTATAATCTCTCTGCAACATCCGTATCTCATAAAAGAAGCTGTTTTCTGCCTCATCTATTCTCTTCTGAAACTCCTCCGCACCCATATTTTTGATAAACTCGTCCGGATCCTTATATGGCTCAAGGTTCAAAACCTTTCCCGAAATACCGGCCTCCTTTAAGATGCCGATGGCTCTCAGAGCCGCCCTGACTCCTGCGCCGTCGCTGTCATACGAAAGTATGACATTCTCCGTATATCGCCGGATAAGATTTGCCTGTCCGCTGGTAAAGGAGGTTCCGAGCGATGCCACAGCCTGTGTAAATCCTGCCTGATGCATCGCAATCACATCCATATAGCCTTCACAGAGAATCATATTATTCTTACGTGATGTTCTCGCATAATTCAGGCCGTACAGATTCCGGCTCTTGTCAAAAACCGGCGTTTCCGGTGAATTGAGATACTTTGGTTCTCCCTCTCCCATGACACGCCCACCGAAGCCGATGACACGGTGGTTGCTGTCCTGAATCGGAAACATAACCCTGTTCCAGAACTTATCACTCATTCCATATTTTTCATTAAAGACCGCAACTCCGGATTCCCGGATTAGTTCATCCGAAAAGCCCTTGTGTTTTAGGTATCTGCACAAATCATTGCTCGTTTTATTGGAATAGCCGAGCGCGAACTTCTTCATAGTCTCATCCGTCAGCATGCGCTTTTTAAAATACTCCATGCCCACGCTTCCCTGCGGACTGCGAAGCTGATAATAAAAATAATTCGCAGATTCTTTATTGATATCCAGGAGCTTTTGTCTGCGATTTTCCCTCGCCCGGTTCTCCTTGGAATCCTCCAATTCGGGGAGCTGTACTCCCGCCTTGTCCGCCAGCATCTTAACCGCCTCTCCGAAGCTGTAGTTTTCATAATTCATCAGAAACGTGAAAACATTACCGCCTGCTCCGCAGCCAAAGCAGTAATACATCTGCTTCCCCGGGCTCACCGAAAAGGACGCGGACTTTTCATTATGAAACGGACACAGTCCGAAATAATTGCCTCCCTTTTTTTTCAGACTCACATAACCTGAGACAATATCAACAATATCATTTTTCAGTCTTACTTCTTCTACGATTTCTTCCGGATAATACATGTTCTCTCCATCTTTTTATATATTAACCGTGCCATGTTTTAGGTATATAAATCTCCTCGTACTTGGAGATTGCAAAACGGTCTGTCATGGCACCCACATAATCACATACAATCTGCTCCTTCATCGTTCCGTCGCGGTCCATAAGCTCAAGCATATGTCTCGGAATCAAATCCAGATTTTTCAGATAATATTCATACAATGTAATCATCAGATTCTCCGCCTTGCTCTCCTCACTCTTGGCAATCGGATTCTGATATACATTTTCAAACATAAACTCCCGCAGTTCTTTCATCGCCTGCGCAACCGGAGGCGACATGGAAACATCTCCCGTTCCTGCGCTGTGCGTCACAATGTCGTGAATAAAATGGTCGAGTCTTTCCCCGAGTGTATAGCCTATCACTGCGCCGATGCTTTTCGGCACATCCTGATCCGTCAGTATCCCGGCTCTGATTGCATCGTCCATATCATGATGTATATAGGCAATCTTATCTGACAGACGTACAATCTTTCCCTCCAGTGTGGACGGCTCACAGCTTGTCTGATGATTTCGGATACCGTCACGCACCTCATATGTCAGATTTAATCCCGCACCATTCTTTTCCAGAACATCCACTGTTCGCACGCTCTGCTCACTATGTACAAATCCGCACGGTGCAACCATGTTCAGCGCACGCTCACCTGCATGTCCGAACGGCGTATGTCCAAGGTCGTGACCAAGGGCAATGGCCTCCACAAGATCTTCGTTGAGAGCAAGTGCCTTAGCTATCGTCCTCGCATTCTGTGACACTTCAAGTGTATGTGTAAGTCTTGTCCTGTAATGGTCTCCCTCCGGTGTTAAAAACACCTGGGTCTTATCCTTTAGTCTGCGAAACGCCTTACTGTGCAAAATTCTGTCTCTGTCCCTCTGGAATACCGGACGGATATCACACTGAGGCTCCTCACGCAGTCTTCCCTTGGAGTTTTTACTCAGACATGCATAAGGACTTAAATTCGTACATTCCATCTGTTCTAAATTTTCTCTGATTGTCATGGAAACTCCTTCCCTTCACAGACACAAATATTTCCTCTAACATTAATTTTCTGCATCCAGGTCCTTTTTCCTTTTTTTATTTTTATTTTTTAACGCAAAAAAAGCACCGCCTCCGCGATGCTTTCATTATGCAGGAGATGGGACTTGAACCCACACGATATTGCTACCACAGGCACCTGAAGCCTGCGCGTCTGCCAATTCCGCCACTCCTGCGCGCAAATCATATTTTATCGTTTTTTTCCTGCTATGTCAATCCCATTTTTAAAACTTTTAACTCCGAAGCTTTTTCTCTCCCTAAACCTCCGCTAAAAGCGGTTAAGCCGGTCAAGCTTTTCTCCGGTTACATCCAGACAATATGCCACAAAAGAAAGCACGAAAATACGGAACAATGCATCCTCCTCCCATGTGGTCGGAACAAATGCATAGATATCCATCCAGTCAATATACAACTGTGCGAATCCTGTAACACCTAACAAAATAATGCTTTTTTCACCGCACCAGTTTAAAAAAGCATGGACTCCCCTGCATTTTTCCGCGAGTTTTCCAAACCAGAGAAGAACCACACACCCTGCGCAGCTCGCCACAAAACTCAGCACATGACCGCGATATGCCCGAATCGGCATTTCCATCCATCTTCCGCTGTATACAAGAACGCACCAGCATAGAAAAGCCGCCGGCACAAGGAGATATCTCATCTTTATAAAAAAAACCTTTTTCCTTAGCAGAACTCTTCCAACATACAAAAAGAAAACTGCCACGCAAAAAATATCTGCCCCAAGCGGCAAATATATCCCTTTATACCCAAGAGCAAAGCCAAAAGCGGAAATCACAGCCGCCACCACACAGTTGACAAAGGACGACGATTTTTGTTCCCACGCATCAAATCCGGCATTTAACAATCGCAGTAAACAGCACACAGGAATGAGCCAAAGCGGAGTAATCTCCACAAAAACCTCCCGCCAGTCCGGTCCCGGCTTTATCTCTGTGCAGTAAACAATGGCAAACACGCATATCAACAGGTACACGACAAGACTTAAGCCTTCGTTCCGGCAGTTTCTTTTTTCCAGTCCGCATATCACAAAAAGAAGCGGAAATGCCACCGAATATATCAATGCCCTGAGCCAAAGCGGAATCGCCGCAATTTCCACAATCATCAGCATCAAAACCGCAATCCCTTTTGCAGCATTTGTTTTCGACATATTTTTACCTCTCCTTCACTTTACCATACCCGAATACGGAACGTATCCACGGGATTCGCAGTGCCACGGCGACACCGCACAGAATAAACAAAAATTTACCCAGCATGACAAAGGCAATAAATCCGTCATCCGACATGGAAATACAGGTCTGAAAAAGCGCGAAGACTTTTTCCCACGGAATCAAATTCAGTTCAAGTACATGCACACACATAATCAGCATGCTATGCTTTCCTGCAAAAGCCAGCACATTCGGCAGAACCTCGCCTCTGTCCGATATGATTTTTGAAAACATAAGCACTACAATTGTTCCGCAGATGCTTCCCCAGAAATCATACACACCGTTGGTGAATACGGCTCTTGCCAGAAACAATCCCTCGTAGTTTTTTATCGCCCATATCCAGTTTGCAACAAAAAACAAAGCCAGAACAAAATCCGCCTCCCCGGAAACCTTCAGCAACCGGGATATCTGCGGTTGAAGCTGTCTGCACAGATATCCGAAATAGACGAACAAAAGTGCACAACCACCTGCCTGGATACTGAAAGGAAGCCATATATACGAAGCACTACGGACACTCAGCACAAAGATGATAAGAACAAGACATATCCTCGTTCCGCTTTTTAGCCTGTCGAGCATCCTCATCAGCACCAGACACCAAAACAATGCCGGCAAGAACCAGATTGCTCCGATCTGCGGAATATATACCGGTTCCGTAAATGTATTGCCCGCACCATAGAAAGCTGCAAACAGCCAGCCGGCCAGTTCCTTTTTCCAGTCCGCCCCCTGAAGCAGATTCAGGGGAACAGAGGCAAGACAGACCACTCCGCAAGTCACTGCGTAAGGCAGAATCAACGATTTCATCTTCTTTTTCACGAAATCCGCGACCGTTCCGCTTTTACTCATAAAATATCCGGACACGAAGAAAAATAACGGTACATGAAATGTAAAAACGATACTGTTTATCCTCCGATTGGCAAGATGTCCGAGAACAATACATATAATTGCTATTCCTTTTGCCACATCAATCCATCGAATTCTCTTTTCCATACACTCTCTCTTTCCATTTTAGCAAAAAAGAAACTTTTACCCGCGACTCTTCTCCTGTACACGGGCAAAAGCTTCTTCTGATATTTCATATGTTTTCTTAAAATAAACTGTCAAACAAATATCCGCTGGATGAGTACGCATTATTATACAGCGCGTTCTGGGCATAAAGACCGCTCATCTTAGACGCATCCTCTTTCGCATACATATTGATGAAAGATGCCTTCGTCTGAACATTGTATGCATAAGATGTCACACCGTTGAACATCGTCTTCACGGAGCTCATATCCGCTTCCTTGAATGCCTTTTCATCAACAGAGAGCTTGTTATCCTCGCCAATCTTGATGCCGACCTTTGCAAGCATATCCTCATTGGCCGCCGTCATGGTCACCATATTTGCTCCGGTATTGAGCACTCTGCTGTTATCAGACTTGCCTGCTGCCGTGAGCACACTGTTATAAGCATCCACAAACTCAGATACCTTCTTATAAATGGCATCTCTGTCATATCCCTTGACAGTCGTCTCTGCGCCATTCTCATCCTTCGTCGTGATATCCTTCTCATTGAATAAAGAATTCTTACCTGTTGCAACCAGATCAGCCGCCGCTCCTGCAAGCTTATCGCTGCTGCTCTTAAGTGAGGTAACCGTCGATGCCTTATCCGTGCTGCTTCCGCTCACCAGCTTATTCACTGCGCTGTTCTTAGCCGAGCCTTCACTTCCCTGTGAATAATATGCCTTCATCAGCTTGCCATAGCTTCCGTTTTTAATCAGTGCATAATCCGATAAGGAAAATGAGGAAGCTGAGGTGCCGCCGAAAATACTGCCCGTCACATTATTTCTGTTCGTTGATAAGCTTGAAAACAGCATAGAATAATCTGTTTTCGCCGAAATATTGATTGCCATCTTAATCACTCCTTGATTCCAAAAGGAGATTCTCCTTAATCTCCTGTCACGTTCCCATGTTCTGTAATAATTATCTAACATTTTACATGAATTGGCAAGAGGAAGCCTATATATTTTTTCCCATATTTTTTATTTTTTAAAAAAATTCATTTTTTCTGTTGACACAGTCAATATTAAATGATATTATACTAATCGCGGCGTGACAAACACACCGCTCCATAAAACGCGGAAGTGTCGGAACTGGCAGACGAGCAAGACTAAGGATCTTGTGATAGCAATATCGTGTGGGTTCAAGTCCCATCTTCCGCAGCATGGCGAGTGTTCTTACAGCATTTGAAAGGCTGTTAAGAGCACTCGCTTTTTTCATACAGCGAGTTGGTTTGGGGCGTAGTTGACGACTACTCCTTTTCTTGTATTCACCGATACCTGAGGTGCCGGGAGTGGGAACACACCGGGGATGAAGATCGCTCCCACGCAGTTATAGTGGATCACAAGATGCTGCTCCCATATCCCGTCGTTCTTCTCTGCCTGATGAACTTCGATGTGTTCGATTAGCTCATTGAGCATCCGGGGCGTCAGGGTTCTTGCTCTGGTGTATTTGCGAACGGTGGCAATATATATATATCCGCCGTCACGGACTTGCAGGGCTGCAAGCTCTTTTTCTTTCAACTTGTGGTCCAGGGCAACATTCTGTTGGTTGCTGCCCATAACGGCCTTTACAAAATCGTCCTCATAATGGCACGCAAATTTTATCAGCCGCTTTATTTCACCAAGTACCACATGCTCCAAGAAATCCACACGGACATAATGGGCAGAGGTACAAGTCCCTCTGTTGTCCTTGTCGTTGGAGCAGTTGAAATATAGAGAACTACAAGGGAAATCCCCTATGCTGGAACAATTACGGCTGGTGACCGGGGAATGCACCGAAGAAAAAGCGGAAGCACTGATTCCCGTGATTCAATCCGTGCTTGCAGCCATGCGCAGCACAAACGCAATGCCTATCAAATGACAAAGAGCCAGCTTTTCCATTATCAAGAATGGGAAAGCTGGCTATGCACTTTTTGTGTCCGGCTCACTTTCTCAGCACCATTTTCAGTTGCACGACATCCACTTGTACTTTTTTCCTACATTTTTGGCAGTACAGCGGAAACTTTACAAGCACCGTGTCCTCCATTCGAAGCATAGCTCTGTGTCAGGCATCTGGCTCTTAATATTTCAGCAATCCCAAAGCGGCAATCCTGAAATTCATAGCCGCCGTCCGGCAGTTATGAACTGTACAGATTTAAGTTTCTCGGAAAAAGCGTTCACAATGCTCATACGGAGGTAATCCCTTGTCGGTGATCTCGATATAATCCGCCTTTGTCATACCGTACAAGTAGTAATCGCAATAGGTATTTACCATCTTTCCCTCACGAATAAGCCCTTCCCGCTGGAAGCCTGCTTTTTCCATGGTTTTGTATGATGCAATATTCTGCGTGTGAACATCAGACCATAGACGCTGCAATTCTGTTTCCTCAAAGCAGAAGATAACGACTCTCGCCAACGCTTCTGTCATAAGCCGATTGCCCTGATAGGCGGGTGAAAGACGAAATGCTACTTTTGCCATTCGGTTGTTCTCAATAAGATATACCCACATCTCTCCGATCACTTTATGATCCTGCTTATGGACAATGCCCCAATGAAAACTTTTCGTTGGCTTCTCCGGCTTTTGAAAAAGCAGCTCCGGGTTTAAGTCACTTTTTCCGGGACGCTTGCCCCAATACTGATAAAGAGAAGCGTCTGATAACCATTCTTTCAAATC
>CAZFLR010000004.1:0-113007 GCA_964519385.1 uncultured Kineothrix sp. | reverse complement strand
GGGGCATACCGCCCTCCCAAATATGGTTGAATACCTGCATAACATCGTTTTTCGGAAGTTTTCTCTGTCTTGCCTGCAAGGTTGCAAGCGAGAAGTCCAAATCGGTGTCAAACACCATTCCGGCTTTTTCTCTTGCGGAAAGGCTATAAAGTTCAAGTATTCCGATTCTTCCGGCAAGTGTCTCACGCACTCGCTCCATCATCTTGTACTGCTGTGAGCCTGTCAGCCAAATAAGACCCTTTTCCTCGCTCTCATCACAAATCACTTTGATTTGCTCAAACAACTCCGGTGCTTTCTGCACCTCGTCAATGAGGATAGGCGGTTTATAAGTCTGGAAAAACAGTACGGGGTCGGTCTGGGCAAGCTCTCTTGCCATTGCGTTATCCATCGTTACATAGGTTCTGTCGGAATCTGATAAATGTTTCAGCATAGTGGTTTTGCCGACCTGTCTTGCTCCTGTTACAAGGATGACTTTGAAAAAATTATTGAGCTTTAGGAACTTACGCTCCAGCTCACGTGTAATATATGCCATAACGAACCTCCAACTTGTGAGTTTTATGAAAATCTGTGATTAATCGTATTTTATCATAAATTACCCGTTTCATCAAGAAGTTATACGCATATTGCCGAATGGCATATCATTTGAAAGTTAATTATTCAGCAGAATCGGAACCGGATACGGTTTGAACTTCTGCATCCTCCAACGGCTCGGTTGTGATAGTGTAATTGCCGTCGTCACCGAGGCTCTCCTGAAGAATATCGGCTACATCCTGTGCTGTGCTCCCTGAGGAGTCATCGGCTGCAGCAGTGCCGGAAGAGGTGTGAGTATAGTATACAAGATAAACGCTTCCGCTAATCAGAAGGGCAGCTACAAGGATACCGGTAATCCATGCAAGAATCTTATTGCGCTTTTGACGCTTTTCTATCTGCTTTTTATTTTTCTTTGCATTTTTGTATGCGTCCATTTTTTTCTGACTCATAATAATTCCTCTCTTTGTTTGTAATTTGTCTATATTTTATTGAACTTTAAAATGATTGTAAAGGATAAATGTGAAAAAACTATGTTTTAAAGGTTGACACAGGATATGAACAGTCATATAATAACATATGAACAAGTATTCATATGAAAAGATATTCAAATGAGAACGAAAGGAGGAAGCCGGGTGCATAAGTACGAGGATGCAGAGAAATGTGAGTGCCTGCATGTGCATAAGGAAATGATAGAGCTTGTAGAGGAACGAATGCCACAGGAGGAAGAACTGGCAGATTTGGCAGAGTTTTTCCGGGTGTTTGCGGATACGACAAGAATACGCATTTTATATGTGCTGATGTGCTCTGAGGTGTGTGTGTGTGACATTGCCAATTTACTCGGAATGACACAGTCAGCGATTTCACATCAGTTAAGGCTGTTGAAGCAGATGGACCTTGTGAAAAACCGCCGGGAAGGTAAGACTATTTTTTATTCTCTGGCGGACGGACATATCAAATCAATCCTGAGTCAGGGACTGGAGCATATCAATGAATAAATAACATGTAAAATATTATTGAAATCGAAATGGAGGAAACGAAAATGAAAAAAACAATTATACTTGAGGAACTTGAATGTGCACATTGTGCAGCAAAGATAGAAAATGCAGTAAAAGACCTTGCCGGAGTGGAAGCATGCAGTGTAAACTTTTTGACTCAGAAGATGGAGCTTACGGCAGCAGATGACGCGATGCCGGGGATTCTCAAGGAGGCTGAGAAGATTGTAAAGAAGATTGAGCCGGATGTAGAATTTGTAATTAAATAACGGGCGGTAGCTAATATGACAAAGAAATTGAAGAAAAGATTGCGCAGAATTATTGCAGGGGCAGTCTGCTTCGGGCTTTGTGTTGCGATGCAGAAGCTTTTGCCCCATTTGAATGATAACATTGTTTTGATTGCCTATCTGATTACTTATTTTATCATTGGAAACGACGTGGTAAAGGGAGCAGTGTCAAAAATCAGCAAGGGGCAGATGTTTGATGAAGAATTTTTAATGGTGATTGCCACTGTGGGAGCCTTTCTTGTCAGTGAATATCCGGAGGCTGTAGCTGTAATGCTTTTTTACCAGATTGGTGAGTGGTTCCAGTCATATGCGGTAAATAAATCCAGAAAATCAATTCGTGAGCTTATGGATATCCGCCCGGATTATGCAAATGTATACAGAGGCGGAGAGTTTGTCAGGGTGGAACCGCAGGAGGTAAAGAAGCTTGAACGTATACAGATTAAGCCGGGAGAACGGATTCCGCTTGATGGACGGATTGTTGCCGGAAGGACATCAGTAGATACAATGGCACTGACCGGTGAGAGCCTGCCGAGAGATTTGGCTGTGGGTGATGAAGTCATCAGCGGCTGTATTAATCTTTCGGGGCTGATTGAAGTAGAGGTCACAAAGGAATTCGGTGAGTCTACCGTGACGAAGATTCTTGATTTGGTGGAGAATTCTTCAGCAAAGAAGGCCGAGACAGAAAATTTTATAACAAAGTTTGCAAGATATTATACCCCGGCAGTTGTCGGATTGGCAGCGTTACTGGCTATAGTGCCATCGCTTTTGATGGGAAATCCGTCAGTCTGGATATACAGGGCTCTTTCATTTCTGGTTATTTCCTGCCCGTGCGCACTTGTGATTTCTGTGCCGCTTAGTTTTTTCGGGGGCATCGGTGCAGCAAGCAAGTCAGGAATCCTTGTGAAAGGAAGCAATTATCTGGAGGCCTTGGCGGGTGCTAAGATTGCAGTGATGGACAAGACGGGAACGCTGACAAAGGGAGAGTTTGCGGTTTCTGATGTGAGAGCGGTGAAAAACGATAAAAAACAAGTGCTATTTTACGCTGCATATGCGGAGCGTTTTTCTAATCATCCCGTTTCCAAATGCCTGGTAACAGCATATGAAAAAGAATTTGGCAGTGAAGCATTGTATGCGACAGATGTGTCAGAAAAGTGCGGAGACCCTGAAAAACATGCGAGCGGAGAGCTTGCCGGCTATGGTGTCATATCCGAATATGAAGGAAAAACGATTGCTGTGGGAAATGAGAAGCTTATGCAGCGTCAGTTTAAAAATAACAGATGGAATGAAATAAAACGGAGTGCTTTGACAGAAACAGATGCATCGAGAAGCGGAACTATCTGCCATGTTGCATATAATGATGAATACCTGGGATATATTCTGATAGAGGATCAGATTAAGCAGGATGCAGAGCGTGCAATCGCGGACCTGAAAAAGGAAGGTGTCCGGAGAATTGTCATGCTGACCGGAGATCAGGAGGCGGTGGCTGCAAAGGTGGCTGAAAAGCTTGGAATTGAAGAATATCATGCTTCGCTTCTTCCGGGCGATAAGGTTGACCGCGTGGAGGAATTGTTTGAAGGAAAAACTCAGACAGACAGACTGATGTTTGTCGGAGACGGTATGAACGATGCCCCCGTGTTGGCAAGAGCCGATATCGGAATTGCAATGGGAGGTCTTGGAAGTGATGCAGCCATTGAGGCGGCGGATGTCGTTATTATGACGGATGAACCAAGCAAGATTGCACAGGCGATGCGCATCTCAAGAAAAACACTCCGCATTGTGAAACAGAATATTGTATTTGCCATCGGGGTAAAGATTCTGGTTCTGATACTTGCAGCACTCGGTATGGCATCTATGTGGGCAGCAGTGTTTGCGGATGTCGGAGTGGCATTCCTTGCAATTTTGAACGCAATGCGTGCACTTGGAATTAAATAACGACAGTAATTAAAAGCCTTGGCCGGATAGACAGTCTTGTATAGACGGTATTTTAAAAGACTGGACAAAGCGGCCCGCGAGTAGTATGTTATTTGTGTACTATATATTATGAAAAGGCGGGGGAACGATAATGGCACTGAAAGCGTTGAAATGTCCGAATTGTGACGCAAATATACAGGTAGATGATGCAAGAGATTACGGATTCTGTTCTTACTGCGGCTCGCAGATTCAGATTAGGGAGGTTATGGAGATAAGGTATTCCCAAAAGGCGGATGGCGGAATTGATATGGAGTATTCCAAGAAGCTTGAGGCCGGGAAGGCTTTTCACAAAATCGGTGATTATTACAAGGCTGAGATGGTCTATATGGAAATGCTCAGGGAATATCCGGGAAAAGCCGAGATTTATGAGGGACTGGTCTGCACAATCACACGGGATTACACCCTGTTTTTGGTTGAAAACATTGAGCGTGTCACGAAGCTGATGAATAAAATGGTCTTGGTGGCAGGTGAGGTAGAGAAGCCGTATTATACGGAACTGCAGGAGAGGGTGCTCGGATTGTTCGGAGAGGGGATGCTGAATCAGCAAAAGGAAGAAAACAGGGCGCAGATTGAGGCGCAGGATAAGATGATTCGTGAGAATATCATTTTGCTGGCAGTTTCTTTCCTTTTTGCACTGGGGATGTTTGTACTCGGAAAAGGAGACCTTTTTCTGTCCAGAATTGGATTTTGTGCGTGCATTGTAGGTGTCGTAAGCATTCTGGTACTTCTGACAAGCAGTCTGAAAAAGAATAGCCTTCTGAAACGTCAGGAGGAGCTGGAAGACAGCATTTTATAAAAAATTTAGAAAGCGCAATCCCGCATAAATAGTGGGGTTGCGATATTTTTTAGAAAAAATTAGCACTCACCTCTTGACAGTGCTAACAATTTCGTATAAAACGGAATTGTAAGAGATAAAATAACAAAAAGTAACAGGAGGAGATGCGATTATGAATATTTCAAAATTTACACAAAAGTCATTGGAAGCAGTCAACGGATGCGAGAAGCTTGCCTATGAGTTCGGAAATCAGGAAATCGATCAGGAACATTTACTGATGAGTCTTCTCATGATAGAAGACAGCCTAATTCTCAAACTGATTGAGAAGATGGAGATAAACAAGGAGCACTTTACTGAGAGGTGTAAACAGGCGGTTGCAAAGCGGGTTAAGGTAAGCGGCGGACAGCTTTATATGAGTCAGGCGTTAAATCAGGTTCTGGTGATGGCTGAGGATGAGGCAAAGGCAATGGGAGATGAGTATGTCTCCGTTGAGCATTTGTTCCTTTCCATGTTAAAACAGCCAAATGCCGAGCTTAAGAAACTGTTTTCGGAGTATGGACTTACGAGAGAACGTTTTTTACAGGCACTTTCTACAGTGAGGGGAAATCAGCGAGTGACGAGTGATAATCCGGAGGCAACTTACGATACACTGGAAAAATACGGACAGGATCTGGTGGAGCGTGCGCGCAGCCAGAAACTCGATCCGGTCATCGGACGTGATAATGAAATTCGCAATGTCATCCGTATTTTGTCTCGTAAGACGAAGAATAATCCGGTTCTTATCGGTGAACCGGGAGTCGGAAAGACAGCAGTGGTGGAAGGTCTTGCACAGAGAATTGTGCGCGGGGATGTTCCGCAGACGCTTAAGGATAAGAAGATTTTTGCACTGGATATGGGCGCACTTGTGGCAGGTGCGAAATACAGGGGCGAATTTGAAGAAAGGCTGAAAGCCGTTCTCGAGGATGTGCGAAAGAGTGAAGGACAGATTATTTTATTCATTGATGAGCTTCACACCATTGTCGGTGCAGGAAAAACGGATGGCGCGCTGGATGCGGGCAATATGTTAAAGCCGATGCTTGCAAGAGGTGAGCTGCATTGTATCGGAGCAACAACTCTGGATGAGTATCGTCAGTATATAGAAAAGGATGCTGCGCTTGAAAGAAGATTTCAGACTGTGATGGTTGAGGAGCCTTCCGTTGAGGATACGATTTCGATTCTGCGTGGTCTTAAGGAGCGTTATGAGGTGTTCCACGGTGTTAAGATTATGGATAACGCGCTTGTCAGTGCGGCTGTGCTGTCCAATCGCTATATTTCGGACCGTTTTTTGCCGGATAAGGCGATTGACCTTGTGGACGAGGCGTGTGCCCTGATAAAAACAGAGCTTGATTCTATGCCGACGGAGCTTGATGAACTCTCAAGAAGGGTTATGCAGATGGAGATAGAAGAGGCGGCATTGAAAAAAGAAGATGATAAGCTTTCAAAGGACAGACTTTCGGTTCTGCAGAAGGAACTTGCGGAAAACAGGGAGGAGCTTAGCAGCAAGAAGGCGACATGGGAAAATGAAAAAAGCTGTGTAGAAAAGCTGCAGAAGCTCAGAGAAGAAATTGAGCAGGTCAATAATGAAATTCAGATAGCCCAGCGCGAGGGAAATCTGGAGAAGGCTGCGGAGCTTTCCTACGGAACCTTACCTGATCTGAAAAAGCAGCTTGAAATCGAAGAGGCAAATACGGCGGCGACAGAACATACTCTGGTACATGAGAGTGTAGATGATGATGAGATTGCAAGGATTGTTTCCAGATGGACGGGAATCCCGGTTGCAAAACTGACGGAGGGTGAACGGAATAAAACGCTGCATCTGGACGAACAGCTCCACAAAAGAGTTATCGGACAGGAGGAGGGCGTTACAAAGGTAGCCGAGGCAATTCTGCGTTCCAAGGCAGGAATCAAAGACCCTTCAAAGCCAATCGGTTCGTTCCTGTTTCTCGGACCGACCGGTGTCGGAAAAACAGAGCTTGCGAAGGCACTGGCGGAGAACCTGTTTGATGATGAGAGCAATATGGTCCGTATTGATATGAGTGAATACATGGAGAAGTATTCCGTATCGCGTCTGATAGGAGCACCTCCGGGATATGTCGGATATGAGGAAGGCGGACAACTGACAGAGGCAGTGCGCAGGCGACCGTACAGCGTTGTACTTTTTGATGAGATAGAAAAAGCGCATCCGGATGTGTTTAATGTGCTTTTGCAGGTACTGGATGACGGAAGAATTACAGACTCACAGGGAAGAACGGTCGATTTTAAAAACACGATTTTAATCATGACCTCCAATATCGGTGCATCCTATCTTCTGGACGGCATTTCGGAGGACGGTTCGGTGCAGAAGGAAGCAGAAAGTGCCGTGATGAACGATTTGCGAAACCACTTCCGTCCGGAGTTTTTGAATCGTCTGGATGAAATTATTTTATTTAAACCGCTCACAAGGGAAAATATCGGAGGTATTATCAAGCTGTTGGTAAAGGATATCAATGACAGATTACTGGAAAAAGAAATCCAAATTATGTTAACCGAAGAAGCGGAGCGTTATATTGTCGAAAACGGTTATGACCCGGTATATGGAGCAAGACCGCTGAAACGGTTTATTCAGAAATATGTTGAGACACCGGCTGCGCGACTGATTCTTTCGGATAAGGTAAGGGCAGGAAATATCATTGAAATTTCATCCGGTGAGGACGGACTGACAGCGGCTGTACGAAAACAGCAAGACTAAAACTTTATACTTTTAAATCGGGAGCTTTCGTGGTAAGCTAAGAAGAAAGGACAGGTGAGAAAAATGATTCCAAAGGACCCGGTAATGCTGTTGAGCTTTATTAACTTAAAATTGCGGGATTTTTATCCGTCGCTTGATGCACTGTGTGAGGATTTGGACGCAGATAAGGCGGAGATTATACGAAAGCTGGAGGGAATCAATTATTCTTACGATGCGGAAAGCAACCGGTTTGTATAGGGTGGAGCCATGAAGAACCTTACGGACAGAAATCAGAGAATTGACATTGAAATTCAAAATGAAGGAACGTTTTCACTTGAAAAAGGCGAAAACGTTCTTTCTGTGCTTACGGAACAGGGTTTTTTTGAGGTTTCCCACTGCGGAGGACATGGCACATGCGGAAAATGTGTCGTGCGTTTTTTGCAGGGAGCTCCGCTTCCGGTGCCCGCAGACAGGCGCAGGTTTTCCCCGCAGGAGCTCAGGGACGGCTTTCGGCTTGCCTGTATGGCAAAGCCCCGGCAAAGCTGCAGGATTGAGCTGTGCGTTCAAAGGGAAGAAATGTTTATCATGGACAGGGCATTGTGCGATGAAGAGATGCTGCCCGGAGGAGAGCCGGGGGAGGTATTGGAGACAGCAGGCGGTCATGAGGAAACGCTGATTGTGACTGACCTTGGCACAACGACAATGGTACTCCTCCTGGTGGAGAAGAAGACCGGAAGAATTATTGATACCATGAAAAAACTTAATCCGCAGCAAAAATACGGAGCGGATGTGGTGAGCCGTATGCAGGCCTCCGTAAGCGGTAAAAAGCGTGAATTGTCCGATTTGGTCAAAAGAGATATGGAAAAGGCGGTTACAGAGTGGAGAGCAAAGGGCTATGAGCCAAAGAGAATGGTTTTGTCAGGCAATATGGTGATGGTTCATCTGCTCATGGAATATGATGTCATCGGGCTTTCCAAGGCACCGTTTACTCCGGTGACAACCTCGTCAGTTTGTTATGATATAGGCGGAATACAGGGAAAGACAGTCCCGGGAATTTCCGCATTTGTCGGAGGGGATGTGGTTGCCGGAATGCTGGTCTGTCGCAGATTGATGCAGGAAGACGGAATATCGTGTGCACTGCTTGTCGATCTGGGAACGAACGGAGAAATGGTTCTTTTTACTGAGAAGGGCAACTGGTGTACGGCGACGGCTGCAGGACCGGCATTTGAGGGCGGATTCGGCGGCCGGATGTACGGAACGGATGTGATTGCAGCAGTTGCGGAGCTTCTTAAAAAAGGAATCGCGGATGAAACCGGACTTATGAAAGAACCGTATTTTTCGGAAGGATTTACAGAAGATAAGATGAGTATCCGCCAGGCGGATATCCGTCATCTTCAGGAGGCAAAGGCGGCGGTATTTGCCGGAATCCGTATTTTGATAGAGGAGGCAGGTGTTTCAGGTGAGGATATCGGTCATGTTTATCTGGCAGGCGGATTCGGATATCGGTTAAACGTGGAAGCTGCCTGTGAAATCGGTCTGATTCCGGTTTCATTTAAGAAGAAAACCACGGCGGTCGGAAATACGGCACTTGCCGGAGGATATCTCTATGACCTTACGGATGATGTACAAGTCCGGGAGATGATAAAAAATACCAAAAGCATCAATCTTGCAGAGAAGGAGCATTTTAATGACTATTATCTGCGGGCGATGGAATTGAGAGGAGAAAGTGATTTCACATGAATTTCGGCGATTTTTACAGTGGGAATGCATTTGATGCGTATGAGTTTTTTGGAGCACATATGGAAGGGGATGGCGTGTGGTTCCGAGTGTACGCACCCGGAGCGAAAGCTGTTTATGTAATCGGAGAATTTTCGGGCTGGAAAAAAAGGCAGATGGAGCATGGATTTGACCATGGCGTATATACTCTGTATGCGGAAGACGCGAGGGAAGGGATGCTGTATAAGTACATGATTGAAGACCAAAACGGCTATCAGTGTGAGCACTGTGATCCGTATGGCTTTGCCATGGAAAAGAGACCGGCATATGCTTCTGTTATCACCGCTCTCGGAAATTATCATTTTTCAGATGATGCGTGGATGGAGAAACGAAGCAGAAGTGAAAAGAATTATAATCAGCCGATGAATATTTATGAGATGCATCTGGCATCCTGGAGAAATAAAGAGGCGACAAGAGAGCGTAAAGAGGGAGAGGAGATGCATTTTCCTTCTTATTCGGAAATCGTCCGGGAACTGATTCCTTACTTAAAAGAGAATAATTTTAATTACATAGAGTGTATGCCTTTGTCAGAGCATCCGGCAGATTGCTCATGGGGGTATCAGAACACAGGATTTTTTGCACCGACCTCCAGATACGGAAAACCGGAGGAACTGAAGGAGTTTATTGATGTGTGTCACGCAAATGACATTGGCGTCATACTTGATTTTGTGCCGGTGCATTTTGCGGTGGACGGATACGGACTTGCGAGGTTTGACGGAACACCACTGTATGAGTACGACGCGGAGGATGTGGGAAGAAGTGAGTGGGGAACCAGTAATTTCAATCATGCAAAAGGTGAGGTTGCAACATTCCTTCAGTCGTGTGCGGACTACTGGCTGAGAGAGTTTCATTTTGACGGAATACGCATGGATGCGATAAGCAGGGCGATTTACTGGATGGGAGATGCATCGCGGGGCGTAAATGACAAAAGCGTCATGTTTATCAAAAATATGAATTACGGACTACATGAGCGTCATCCGGGGGTGATTCTGATTGCGGAGGATTCTACGGATTTTCTGAAGGTGACGGCACCGGTGGAATATGGCGGACTGGGTTTTGATTATAAGTGGGATATGGGCTTTATGAATGATACGCTTGAATATTTTAAGGTTCAGCCGGCACATCGTCCGGCGCATTATCACAAGCTGACATTTTCTATGAGTTATTTTTATAATGAGCTGTTTTTGCTTCCGTTTTCCCATGATGAGGTTGTGCACGGAAAGGCAACGATTTTACAGAAAATGTGGGGTAACTATGAACAGAAATTCCCGCAGGCGAGAGCTCTTTATGCCTACATCTATACGCATCCGGGGAAAAAACTGAATTTCATGGGCAATGAAATCGGTCAGCTTCGAGAGTGGGATGAGAACAGGCAGCAGGACTGGGATATGCTGAAATATCCGCTGCACGATTCTTTTCACAAGTATTGCAGGGATTTGGCAGAGCTTTATCTGACCTGTCCGGCGTTGTATTGCGGAGAGTATGATTCCGCCTGTTTTGAATGGCTGGAGGCCAATGCTGCCGAGTTTTCGGTCTATGTTTATGAGAGACGTGCGTGCGGTCAGAATATGGTTGTCATGCTCAATCTGTCGGATCAGTATTGGAGCAATTTTGCTTTTGGGTATGACAGTGACTGCAGGGTGAAGGAGCTTATCAACAGTGACTGGTATTGTTACAGCGGAAATACGTCGCCGGAGGATATGAAAATTACGGTTTCCGGGCAGCCGATGAGTGGAAAACCGTACCGGATTTCCACGGATATTGCTCCGTTCTCGGCGCGAATCTTTCTGATTGAAAAATAGAGCGGCAAACAGACGATTTTGTGGCTGTCAGGGTTGGAATTTGATAACCGGATGTGCATATATTTAGTTAGAAGAACGAAATTCGGGAGCAAATTATGAAAATTCGTCCAAGATTAGTGCTTGTACTGTTTTTTCTGGCAGACGTATGTCTTCTGACTATTTTTGGTTTACAGCGCAGAGAAAATGATATAATTTACAGACAGGTATCGGTACAGATGCATGAGGACAACGATGTGATGGCGGAGACGAAAAAAATCGCACTTACGTTTGATGACGGACCGAATCATCTATATACGATGCCCCTGTTGGAGGGGCTGCATGAAAGAGGTGTGAAAGCAACTTTTTTCCTGCTCGGACAGGAAGTGACGGAGTACCCTGAAATTGCGAAAAAGATTGCAGAGGAGGGCCATCTGATAGGAAATCATTCTTTCTACCATAACAATTTGTGTGAACTGAAACGGGAGGATGCAGTGATGCAGGTGGGGAGAACCAATGAGGTAATCTACGAGGCGACCGGACAGTATCCGCAATTGATTCGTCCTCCGTTTGGCAGTTCGCCGGACAATCTGGTGTATGAGCCGCCGATGGTAGAGGTTCTCTGGACCATAGATTCCAGAGACTGGGCATTGTCTGATGTGGGGACCATTATGCAAAATGTACTGCCGGAGGCGAAGGAGGATGCCATCATACTGATGCATGATTCTTCTAAGACGAGCGTGCAGGCAGCACTTGCCATTGTAGACAGTCTGCAGAAAGAGGGATATACGTTTGTGACACTGGACGAGATTTTATTTGATTAGGATTGAAATTTGAGAGGTACAGAGGAAGATTATGGATTTATTTGAATATATGCGTGAAAACACAATGGAGAAGGAGTCACCGCTGGCGGCGCGTATGCGCCCGTCCACGCTTGCAGAGATAGTGGGGCAGAAGCATATTCTGGGAGAGGATAAGCTGCTTTACCGGGCGATTAAGGCAGATAAGCTCAGCTCGCTTATTTTTTACGGGCCTCCGGGCACGGGAAAAACGACCATTGCGAAAGTGATTGCGAATACAACGAGTGCGGAATTTACACAGATAAACGCAACGGTAGCAGGAAAGAAGGACATGGAAGAGGTTGTCGCGAAGGCAAAGGACACCCTTGGCATGTACGGCAAAAAGACGATACTGTTTATTGATGAGATTCATCGTTTTAATAAGGGGCAGCAGGATTATCTTCTGCCGTTCGTTGAGGACGGAACGATTATACTGATTGGAGCCACGACGGAGAATCCGTATTTTGAAGTGAACGGGGCTTTGATTTCACGGTCGATTATTTTTGAACTCAGACCGTTGGAAAAGGACGAGGTGAAATCCCTTTTGCGCAGGGCGTTGGAGGATTCGGAAAAGGGTCTCGGCTCTTATGAGGCGTGCATTGATGAGGATGCACTTGAGTTCCTTGCCGATGTGGCAGGAGGAGATGCCCGCCATGCGCTGAATGCCATTGAAATCGGTGTTCTGACGACAGAGCGGAGTGAGGACGGAAAAATACACATTACATTGCCTGTGGCATCTGAATGTATTCAGAAACGGGTTGTGAAATATGATAAAACAGGGGACAACCATTACGATACCATTTCGGCATTCATCAAGAGCATGAGAGGCTCCGACCCGGATGCAGCCGTATACTACCTTGCAAAAATGTTGTATGCGGGCGAGAGTGTTACCTTTATTGCAAGGAGAATGATGATTTGTGCATCGGAGGATGTCGGCATGGCAGATCCGCACGCATTGCAGGTTGCGGTGAGTGCGTCGCTGGCAGTAGAGCGTGTTGGAATGCCGGAGGCACAGATTATTCTGTCGCAGGCGGTAATTTATATTGCAACGGCACCGAAAAGCAACGCTGCATATGAGGCGATTAATGCAGCCTCGGATTGTGTGAAAAAGACAGGAAATCTCAAGGTGCCGACACATTTACAGGACGCTCATTATAAAGGAGCGGCAAAGCTTGGACATGGCATAGGTTACGAGTATGCACATAATTATCCGAAGCACTATGTACAGCAGCAGTATTTGCCGGACGAACTGGTTGGAACCACATTTTACCGGCCAACGGAAAACGGTTATGAGAATCAGGTACAGGAGCATATGAGATGGCTAAAAGAAGAGACAGACAGAGAATGATAATTATTTCCTTGGATGCGGTCGGAAACAGAGATCTTGTCTTGATGAAAACGCTTCCGAATTTTGCAAAGCTGAGGGCGGCTTCTGCTTATTGTGATCATGTAAAAAGTGTGTATCCTTCGATTACTTATCCGGCGCACAGTTCCATTGCCACGGGATTAAAACCCTCCGGTCACGGTGTTGTGAACAACATCCGCATTCAGCCGGGCAGAGCCGGGAAAGAGGACTGGCTGTGGCAGAGAAGGTACATTAAGGCGGATACCATTTATGACCTTGCAAGGAGGAAGGGATGGAAAACAGCATCACTTCTTTGGCCGGTGACAGCGCGAAGTAAGATTAAATATTGTGTGCCTGAGATTTTTCCAAATAGAAAATGGCAGAATCAGGTCATGATTTCGGCGGTAAATGGTCCAGTGCCGTATCAGATAGAGCTCCTTGGAAGGTTCGGACATCTTTTGGACGGTCTGAAACAGCCGAATCTGGATAACTTTGTGACGGAGGCGGCGGAATATACAATAAGAAAGTACAATCCGGAGCTTTTCCTGATTCATTTGACAGATGTGGATACGCACAGGCATGAATGCGGACTGGACGGTCCTGAGATAGAGGAGGCAATGAAGAGGCATGACGAGAGACTGGGACGCTTTCTTGCGGCTCTTGAGGAGACAGGAGACATGAGCAAAACGACAGTCGTTGTGCTGGGAGACCATTGTCAGATTGCAACTCATACGGCGGTTTATCCGAATTATTATCTGAAAAAAGCCGGACTTTTGCGCGTTTCTGAGGACGGAGAAGTCAGAGATTACGATTTTTATGCACAGCACTGTGACGGCAGTTGTTATATTTATGCATCAAAAAAGATGGAGAGAATACTTCGGAGAGGAAGGAAAGAGGAGAAGGAAAGGATGATGAAGCGTCTCCGTTCGGCTTTAAAGGAGATACCGGAAGAGATGCTTGCAAAGATTTTTTCCGCAAAGACGGCAGCGGAGCTTGGTGCGGACGGGAAATGTGTCTGTATGCTGGAAGCTGAGCCGGGCTGCTACTTCCAGAACGAATATGAAAAGCCGTATGAAAAGGTAGAGAACATGACAGCGCATGCAATGTATGCAACACATGGTTATCTTCCGCAGCTTCCGGAATATGAGACCTTCTTCATGATGAGCGGATTCGGCGTGCGGAAGGGAGCAGTGGCTGAGGAGATGCATCTGTGGGATGAGGCTCCTACACTTTCAGAAATTTTGGGAGTGTCGCTTAAGAAGGTTGACGGAGAAGTCAAAAAAGAACTTTTGCAGACGAATACAGAGACAGCGTTCAAATAGATATAAAAAAGTAGAGCGGCTTAAAAAAGCTGCTCTACGAGATACTGATATATGTCCTGATTTTTGCGTTCCCATTTTGCACAGATGGAGGATGCAATCTCTTCCGTTGGGATTGACAGAGTTATGTCGACTAATGTCTGGTTTTTCTCACGGGCAACAAGATGGGCTTTATACTCGTTTTCGGTGCTCTTAAAGTATTCACCGATAATAGAGGTTTCATTTTTTAAAGACATGGATTTTTCATTCAGATAAGATTCGATGTCTTTTTTTATTTCCGGGGAAATACGGTTCTCAAAAAAATGGAGAGTGTCCTCGCCCTCTTCGGTTATGAAAACCTGCGTACGGTTGCGTATGTTTTTTTCTAAAATCATATTGCTGCTGCCAAGCTGGGCAAACACCGTCTGCAGGGTCATATAATTGGTGTATTCACGATCCAGTATAAAATCAGTAATCTGTGTACGTGTCAGAGGAAAAGTCACGCGGTTTAACATATATAGTACAATCAGTTTATATAGAGTATGTGGATCCTGTGTCATTTGATTTCCTTTCTTTCGGAGAAACGTAGTCTCTGCCCTGGTAGTGTCCGCCTTCCAGCATAAGCCGGTGAAGTGTATTTAAGGTATTCCATTTGTACAGGCTCCATTCGGGTGCAATCAGCAAATCGGCCGGACCGTCTCCGGTGACGCGGTGGAGGACGATGTCGGGGTCAAGGCGGTCTATGCACTTTATGAGAAGGTCAATGTAATGCTCCATGGTCAGGCATTCAAAGACACCGTTTGCATAATCCGTGGCAAGGTCGGTGCCCTTTAAAACGTGCAGAAGCTGCAGCTTAATGCCGAAAATCCGGTTTCGGTTCAGGTAATCAATGGTTGCAAGCATATCTGCATCGCTTTCACCGGGAAGACCAAGAATGACATGGACAATGACCGGGATATGAAGTGCATGCAAATCGCGCAGGGCATCCTCAAAGCAGGAGAGCGGATAACCGCGTCGGATGTAGGCTGCTGTTCGCGCATGAATGGTTTGCAGACCAAGCTCCACCCAGATGAATTTCTGAGGGAATTCTTTCCGGCACTTCTGAAGAACCTCCAGAACTTCGGGACCGAGACAATCCGGTCTTGTTGCGATGGAAATACCGCAAATTAACGGGTGGGACAGAGCTGCCCTGTACAGAGCAAGGAGCTTTTCCGGCTTGTCATAGGTACCGGTGTAAGCCTGAAAATAGGCAATGTATCTGCGTCCGATGTTTTTGGCTCCGAAAAGTGACAATGCCTTTTCAATCTGGGTGGGAACAGAGTTTTCCGTGACCTGTGTCGCAAATTCCCCGCTTCCGCCGGCAGAACAGAAGATGCAGCCTCTGTCACCTTTGGTGCCGTCTCTGTTCGGACAGGTAAAACCGCCATCGAGGGCGATTTTAAAGATTTTTTCTCCGTATTCTTTTTTTAAATAAGCACTCAGGCTGTTGTAGGGTTTACGTTCATCCATAATCCGATTATTTCATTATTTGATATTTGATTTCACGGCATTTGCAACTGCCTCGGCAACGCGAGGGTCGAAGGCCTTCGGTAAAATGTTGTCTTCATTCAGCTCGGAAGGTTCAACAAGTGAGGCGAGAGCATCTGCAGCAGCAAGCTTCATTTCTTCCGTTATCTGGAGAGCGCGGCCTTCGAGAGCACCCTTGAAAATACCCGGGAAGGCAACCACGTTGTTGACCTGATTCGGGAAATCAGAGCGGCCGGTACCGACAACTCTTGCACCTGCGGTCTTGGCAACGTCCGGCATAATCTCAGGAACCGGATTAGCCATGGCAAACAGAATGGAGTCGGAATTCATGGAAGCCACCATTTCCGGGGTTACGACATTCGGGGCTGAAACACCGACAAAAATATCAGCACCCCTGAGTGCATCGGCGAGTGTTCCGGTTTCTCCTTCAGGATTCGTGATTTCGGTCATCTTCTGCTGCATCCAGTTAAGGTCCGGAGTTTCTTTGGAAAGAATACCGACGCGGTCGCACATGATGATATTTTTAAAACCATAGGTAAGTAAAAGTCTGGTTATGGCAACGCCGGCACTGCCGGCACCGTTAATGACAACCCGGCAGCTTTCTTTGGATTTGCCGACTACCTTAAGGGCGTTGATGATTCCGGCAAGCACAACGATGGCAGTACCGTGCTGGTCATCATGAAAAACAGGGATATCAAGTGTGGCCTTCAGTCTTTCTTCGATTTCAAAGCATCGAGGAGCACTGATATCCTCAAGATTGATTCCGCCGTAATTCGGAGCCAGATAGGTGATGGTTTTGATTAATTCCTCTGTGTCCTGGGTGTCAAGACAGATAGGAACGGCATTTACGTTGCCGAATTCCTTGAATAACACACATTTACCCTCCATGACAGGCATCGCCGCATGAGGACCGATGTTTCCGAGACCGAGTACGGCACTTCCGTCTGAAATAACAGCGACCGTATTGCTTTTCATTGTATATTTGTAAGCAGCTTCCTTGTCCTGCGCAATCACCCTGCATGGCTCAGCCACGCCCGGAGTGTACGCGAGGGATAACGCTTCCGGGGAATTTACCTTTACCTTGGAGACGGTATTTAATTTCCCCTGCCATTCTTCGTGTAACTGTAATGCTTTTTCGTTTGTAGTCATTTATCTGTTCCTTCTTTCCTGGAAATTAAAATATCATATTATAATATAATTCAAAAATGCCTCACGCGCAACGTGTGCGATGCAAAAAAAGAAAAAAGACTTTACTATTTCAAAAGAAATGATTATACTAAAAAAATAGTGAAGCAACTCATGAATTTCAATAACAATTCGAGAAAAATCCCAGTGAGCAATTTAATTTAATAAGAAGTTTTGTGAAAGTATTTGAATAGGAGATATTATATGGATACAAGTATGAGAGAAAAATATGAATCACTTGCTCTTGCAGATTTAAAAGAAATTGCAAAGACAAGAGGAATTAAGGGTGTGACTGCGATGAAGAAGGCAGAGGTTGTAGATGCCATGCTCGCAGAAGATGAGAAAAGCAAGATTGACCCGGAGAAGCTCAGTTCCGACCTGGACAGCGGAATTGAAGTGGAGGGCATTCTGGAAGTGATGCCGGACGGATATGGATTTATCCGCAGTGATAATTATCTGCCGGGAGATAATGATGTATATGTGGCACCGAGCCAGATTCGTAAATTCGGCCTTAAGACAGGAGATATCATTATCGGAAATACAAGGGTAAAGACACAGGGTGAGAAGTTCAGCGCACTCTTATATTTAAAGAGAATTAACGGGCTGCATCCTTCGGAGCTGTTTAAGAGAACGCATTTTGAAGACATGACTCCGATTTTCCCGGATGAAAGACTTCGTCTTGAAACAGGGAAATCTTCGGTTGCGATGCGTATTATGGACTTGCTCAGTCCGGTCGGTAAAGGACAGCGTGGAATGATTGTTTCGCCGCCTAAGGCAGGTAAGACGACGCTGTTAAAGGAAGTGGCACGTTCGATTAAGATAAACAATCCGGATATGCATCTGATTATTCTTTTGATTGATGAACGCCCTGAGGAGGTAACGGATATCCGTGAGGCAATCGAGGGACCGAATGTTGAAGTTATCTATTCGACCTTTGATGAATTGCCGGAGCATCATAAGAGGGTGTCTGAGATGGTAATCGAGAGGGCGAAACGCCTTGTTGAGCTCAAGAAGGATGTAACGATTCTTCTCGACAGCATTACTCGTCTGACACGTGCCTATAATCTTACGGTTCCGCCGAGTGGACGTACACTTTCCGGTGGTCTTGACCCGGCCGCGCTTCACATGCCGAAAAGATTTTTCGGAGCAGCAAGAAATATGAGAGAGGGCGGAAGTCTTACGATTCTTGCAACAGCACTTGTGGATACGGGCTCGAAGATGGATGATGTGGTATACGAGGAATTTAAGGGAACCGGTAACATGGAAATGGTTCTTGACCGTAAGCTTTCCGAAAAGAGAGTATTCCCGGCGATTGATATCCCGAAATCCGGTACGCGTCGCGAGGATCTTCTTTTGACAGAGGACGAGCTTCAGGCAGTCAATATTATGCGCCGGGCTCTGAACAGCATGAAGCCGGATGAGGCAGTGGAGAAGATTCTGGATATGTTTGTCCGCACCAAAACAAATGAGGAATTTGTCAGAATGGTGCAGAAGATTAAGTTTATATAGGATAAAATTAAAAATGTCCAAAAAATTTCTGTAAAAAAGTCTTGCCAGAGCCAAAACGCTGTGATACAATGTAAAAGCTGTTTATGTAAAGACGTAAAACGTAAATAACTATTTATTATAGAGAGGTGAAAAAAATGAAAGAAGGAATCCATCCAAATTATAATCAGGCAACTGTAACTTGCAACTGCGGAAACACATTTGTAACAGGATCTACGAAGGAATCCATCCACGTGGAAATTTGTTCAAAGTGTCATTCATTCTACACAGGCCAGCAGAAATCAGCAAGAGCAGATGGACGTATTGATAAGTTCAATAAGAAATACGGCGTTGTTAGTAAATAATTTGACGAAAAAGGTTGAGATTTCTTATCTCAACCTTATTTTTTTCTGAATCCGAAATACAGACAGGACAATTACCGGGGAGTTGATATAAGAAATGGCGAAAAAGGTAAGTGACCACTATTGCGGAATTGGCGGGCAGGCAGTGCTGGAAGGCATCATGATGAAAAATAAAGATGCTTATGCGATTGCAGTCCGTAAACCGAATGGTGTGATTGAAGTAAAAAAAGAAGAATATAAAAGCAAAGCAGACAGTAAGTGGAAACAGATACCATTTATCCGAGGAGTTTTCAATTTTGTGGATTCCCTCACCATGGGAATGCATTGTCTGACCTATTCGGCATCTTTTTATGAGGAGGACGGACCGGAGGAGGAGACGAAGTTTGACAAGGCGGCAAACAAGCTCTTTGGCGAAAAGACGGAAGAAGTTCTTACGGGTCTTACGGTGGCATTTTCGATTATAATGGCAATTGCACTATTTATGATTCTTCCTTATTTCCTTGCGGAGCTTCTCTCCAAAGTGGTGGCGAATGATACACTGCTGGCTCTGTTTGAGGGAATTATCCGGATTCTTATTTTTCTTTCCTATGTTGTGCTGATTTCACTGATGAAGGATATTCACAGGGTTTATCAGTACCACGGTGCGGAGCACAAATGTATCAACTGTCTGGAAAAGGGTAGAATTTTAAATGTTGAAAATGTAAGGAAGAGTTCACGTCTGCATAAACGCTGTGGGACGAGTTTTCTTTTGTTTGTCGTGTTTATCAGCGTGATTTTATTCTTCTTTATCCGCGTGGAACAGCCGGTGCTTCGTCTGGTTGTGCGCCTTCTGCTGATTCCGGTGATTGCAGGAATTTCTTATGAAATCATCCGTCTGGCGGGAAAAACGAACAATATTTTTGTACGCATTATTTCGGCACCGGGCTTATGGCTTCAGAAGTTGACGACGAAGGAGCCGGATGATGATATGATAGAGGTTGCGATTGCTGCTGTTGAGGCTGTATTCGACTGGAAGGAATATTTTAAGACGGAGTTTTCCTATGATGTTGACGGTACTTCTTTGGAGCAGGAAAAAGTATGAGATATGCGGATTTGTATGCGCAGGGAAAATACGCGTTAGAGAAGGCAGATATTGCGGAGGCTGCGCTGGATGCACGGCTTTTGTTGGAATATGTTTGTAAAACGGACCGCACGGCTTTGTTTGCACATCCGGACAGGAAAATTACCGGAAATGAGAAGGAATGCTTTGAGAAATTGATTGCAAAGCGAAGCAGTCACATTCCGCTCCAGCATCTGACAGGCAGTCAGGATTTCATGGGACTGGAGTTTATCGTGAATGAGCATGTGCTGATTCCGAGACAGGATACGGAGATTCTGGTCGAGGAAGTGATGCGGGATTTGCATGACGGAGTGCATATTCTTGACATGTGCACCGGTTCGGGTTGTATCCTGTTAAGTCTGCTGCATTATTCAAATGATACGACCGGTGTGGGAGCCGACTTGTCGGAAAAGGCACTGGAGGTGGCGAAAAGGAATGCTGAAAAGCTTGGTCTGTCAGCAAGGGCAGAATTTGTGCACAGCGACCTGTATGGGGCAATCGGCGAGAAGTTTGACCTTATTGTGTCGAATCCGCCGTATATCCGGACAGAGGTAATTGAGACTCTGATGCCGGAGGTGAGGGATCACGATCCGCGCATGGCACTTGACGGAACTGGGGACGGACTGCATTTTTATCGTGAGATTATAAAAGAATCAGAAAATTACTTAAAGAGAGGCGGACGGCTTTTCTTTGAGATTGGACATGATCAGGCGCAGGCAGTAGCAACGCTTATGGGCAATCATGGATATAAAGAAATTGAAATTAAAAAAGATTATGCCGGACTCGACCGCGTTGTTTACGGTACTTTCTTAGGAGGAAAATAAGATGTTTGATAAACTGGAAGATTTAATACACCGCTTTGAGGATATCATGTTAGAACTCAGCTCACCGGGGATTGCGGATGACCAGAAGCGTTTCCGTGCCCTTATGAAGGAACAGAGTGACCTGACACCGATTGTTGAGGCGTATAAAGAGTATAAGGGCTGTAAGGAAACCATCGAGGACAGTCTTTCTATGCTGGAGGAAGAAAGTGATGAGGACATGCGCGAGATGCTCAAGGAAGAGCTTGGCGATGCCAAAAAGCGTGTGGAAGAGTTGGAAAACGAACTTAAAATACTGCTTCTGCCAAAGGACCCGAATGATGACAAGAACGTTATTGTGGAAATCCGTGCAGGAGCGGGCGGAGATGAGGCGGCTCTCTTCGCTGCCGAAATCTATCGTATGTATGTGCACTATGCAGAGGGCAGACGATGGAAGGTAGAAACCATCGAAATGGAAGAAATCGGAATCGGCGGTATGAAATCCGTTACCTTTATGGTGACAGGACAAGGTGCTTATTCTGTGCTGAAATATGAATCCGGTGTACATCGTGTACAGCGTGTTCCGGAAACAGAATCCGGCGGACGCATCCACACATCTACGATTACTGTTGCGGTAATGCCGGAGGCGGAAGAAGTGGATGTTGTGATAGATGAAAAAGATATTCGTATTGATGTTTGCCGTTCTTCGGGAGCAGGCGGACAGTGTGTCAATACAACCGACTCGGCGGTTCGTCTGACACATATGCCGACCGGAATTGTCATTTACAGCCAGACAGAAAAATCACAGATTCAGAACAGGGCAAAGGCATATGCGCTTCTCCGCACCAAGCTTTACGATTTGGAACAGCAGAAGGCACATGATGCAGAGGCGGAGCTTCGCCGCAGTCAGGTAGGAACCGGAGACCGCTCCGAAAAAATCAGAACCTACAACTTCCCGCAGGGTCGTGTGACAGATCACAGAATCAACCTGACACTGTACAAGCTGGATAAGGTGATGAACGGAGACATTCAGGAGATCATCGATGCCTGCATAGCAGCGGATCAGGCGGCAAAGCTTTTAAAGATGAATGAGAATTAGGCAAAGAACCGGCAAAGTATTTGAAAACGGATTGACAACAATCTATATATGTTTTATCCTTTAACAAAGTTTTATCAAGAGGGAGTAGTTTTGATGTGTCGTCAACAATCACGTTTGAAGCTTAGTTCAAATTGGTGACACATACCACGATTGGGTACCAGACTTTTGATGCATATTTTGTATGCATCGGAAGTCTTTTTTTTGCATATTTTTTGCAGACCCGCATAAAACCTTGATGAAACCGGAATGAAATTTTTCAGGGAGGATTGTAAAATGGATGTTGTTGAAGTGATCAAAATGGTAGTGATGTGGCTCATTGGATTTGTGCTCATTTATCTGGCGGTTAAGAAGGAGTATGAACCGGCACTCTTGCTGCCGATGGGATTCGGAGCGATTTTAGTAAATCTTCCGAATACCGGAGTCCTGAATCAGTACATGGACGGAATCGGAGAAATCCATGGCATTATTCAGTGGCTGTATGAGGTGGGAATAGAAGCGTCGGAAGCATTTCCTATATTGCTGTTTATCGGTATCGGTGCGATGATAGATTTTGAGCCGCTTTTGCAGAAACCGATACTTGTGCTTTACGGGTTTGCCGCACATCTGGGGATTTTCGTGGCAATCGGTCTGGCACTGCTTCTGGGATTTAATGTGGCTGATTCCTTCTCCATCGGTATTATCGGTGCTGCGGACGGTCCGACAGCCATATTGATGTCACAGATTCTTAAGTCAAATTATATGGGACCGATTGCGGTCGTAGCATATTCCTATATGGCACTGGTTCCGATTATTATGCCGACGACTATCAAGGCAATTACAACCAAAAAGGAACGCTGCATTTCAATGACGGTCAGAAAAGGGAAAAAGATTTCAAAAACAACCAAAATTATTTTCCCGATTGTCGTAACTATTATTGCAGGATTTGTGGCACCGATGTCGATTTCACTGGTAGGATTTTTGATGTTCGGTAACCTGATAAGGGAATGCGGAGTGCTGGAGTCACTGTCAAAGACGGCACAGGATGTGCTGACAAACCTTATCACACTTTTGCTGGGGATCACCATCTCATTCAGTATGACAGCAGATAAATTCCTTCAGGTGGAGACTCTGTTTATCATGCTGATTGGTCTGGTAGCGTTCATATTTGATACGGTCGGAGGAGTTTTTGCCGCAAAAATCATGAATCTTTTCATGAAGGAAAAAATCAATCCGATGGTCGGAGCTGCAGGAATTTCTGCATTTCCTATGGCTTCCCGTGTTGTACAGAAAATGGCAGGAGAAGAAAATCCGGGCAATATCATACTGATGCAGGCAGTGGGGGCGAATGTGTCCGGACAGGTTGCATCTGCAATTATAGGCGGTATTTTACTGGGACTTTTCTAAAAAAACGTTGGACAAAAAGAAAGAAATCCTCAAGATAAAGTTGCCCGGACAAGGAGTATGTAGTATAATAAATGCAGGAAAAAATTCATTTTTGAATAGGGGAATCGATATGGGAGAACAGGCACAATATACCGTAATCACCTCTGCAGTCCGGGCTTTTCTGGAAAATACCCGTGATATGGTATTCGTTAAAGACAAGAATCTTATATATCTGGCAGCTTCGCAGTCGTTCGTGCAGATGGCGGGAAAGTTATGCTGTGAGGAAATCGTGGGCAAGACGGATTATGAGATTTTTGAGGAGACACTTGCCGGACGATATGTTCTGGATGACCGTAAGCTTCTTGAAGGCGGACAGAATCTGAGTGATTATATTGAGCCTATTGCGGATGAGGGGGAACAGCACAGATACGGCTCCACATCGAAGTATATTCTCAGGGATGACAGAGGAGAGGTATTGGGAATTCTGGGGATTACCAGAGATATTACCAAGGATTACTTTGTCCGCCGGAATTATCAGAAGGAGCTTAAGTATCTTTTTGAACTTCCGGGAGATATGTATGCGGTTTCTTATATCGATGTGGACAGTTGGCGTATTATCAGTCAGCGCAGACAGCTTATCAGTGAAGGGACTCTGCAGGCGTGTCAGACTCTCGAAGAGCTGGCGGAGGCTGCGTGGAAGTCTATTTTGGATGTAAACTCCGATGCGAGCAAATTTTATCGCAATTTCAGTCAGGAGTTTCTGCGGGGGATTTTCGAGAGCGGACGGACGCATATTGCTTTTAACTATGAAAGAGCGCTGTCAGACGGAAGAAAGCACTGGGTTCACAATGAAGTGCGCTTTATGACGGACGTGGACAGCGGTCATGTGTGTGCGATGCTCTCAGCAAGGAATAATGATAAAGAAAAACTGGAAGAGCAGAAGCTTGTGGCAGCGGCCAGGCTGGATAAGATGACAATGCTGCTCAATCGTGATACAACGATGGAGTATATTCGTCAGATTTTTGAGCATGACAGTTCGAGTAAGCACGCGCTTTTTATGATTGATATAGATAATTTCAAGTTCCTTAATGATACATACGGACATCAGGCGGGAGATGAATTTCTGATTGCCTTTGCTGCGGAGCTTAAGAAGAGCTTTCGCGAGAGTGATATTGTCGGAAGAATCGGCGGTGACGAGTTCTTTGCCCTGATGCGGAATGTGCCGGATACGGATACTATTGAGAATAAAGCAAAAGATCTTCTGGCGACAATTCAGAGAGTCTGTGCGGATTATCTTGATGTAAGGCTTTCGGGAAGCATCGGTATTGCAGTCTATCCGGAGAGCGGTAAGTCTATCGAGGCACTTTATCTGCGGGCAGATACGGCATTATATCAGGCAAAACGGGAAGGAAAAGATCAATATGTCTTTTTTGAAAAATAAGCATTGATGCGATGAGATTTGCGTGGCACTATCCGTATGGCGGATAGTGCTTTTTATTGGCTGACAACGGAAAGGAAAAGAAAGATGAAGGATTTAACAAAAGGATATCCGGCAAAGGTGATTATGCTGTTCGCAATCCCTCTTATGTTCGGATATATATTTCAGCAGTTTTATAATATGGCAGACAGTAAGATTGTAAGTACCTATGTGGGGACTGACGCTCTCGCTGCAGTCGGCGCAACGGCGGTTGTCTTTAATACCATGATTTTTTTCGTGAATGGTCTGACGCAGGGTTTTTCGATACTGATTGCCAATAGCTTCGGTGCGAAGGACATGGAAGGAATGCGCCGTTATGTGGCCGGAGGTATCGTTTACACGGTGGCTGCAACGGTGATTATGACGGTTGCAGGTCTTGTTTTTATCGTCCCTGTTTTGGAGTTTTTGAAAACTCCGCCGGAAATCATGGCCGCAGCGACAGCGTATGTAAAGATTATAATTGCCGGAATGGCGACCTCATCCCTGTATAACATGTGTGCCAACATGCTCCGCGCGGTCGGTGACAGCAAAAATCCTCTCTATTGTCTTATCGTGGCTGTGGTTTTGAATATCGTTCTGGATATTCTGTTTGTCCGCGATTTTGAGATGGGAATTGAGGGCGCAGCGTATGCAACGGTAATTGCACAGGCAGTATCGGGTCTTATGTGTCTGGGGATTATTTTCCTGAAATTCAGGGAAATATTACCTGAGAAGGGCGACTGGAAATTTGAAAAAGAACGCTACCGGAATTTGTTTACGACCGGTATTTCCATGGCACTGATGGGATGTATCGTCAATATCGGAACGATAGTTCTTCAGGGGGCAATTAACGGACTCGGAACAGATATAGTAGCCGCGCATACGGCTTCAAGACGTGTGTTTGATGTGATGTCAGTGATACTTTATACCGTCGCCATCGCAATGACGACCTATGCAAGTCAGAATATGGGTGCCGGTCTGCCAAAGCGGGTTCGCCAGGGAGTGCGCCATGCAAATTTAATTGTGACAGGGTTTACAACCATTTTAATTGTATTTTGTTATCTGTTTGGCGAGTCGATTCTGGTATGGATTACGGCGACGGACAACCGGACGATTGTGGATGCATCGGTTATGTATGTAAAGGTGAGCATTTGGTTTTTCTATGTGCTCGGTCCGTTGTTTGTGATGCGCTGTACGTTGCAGGGAATGGGAAGAAAAATTATTCCTCTTTTTTCAAGTATGATGGAAATGGTCGTAAAGGTGCTCTCAGCAGCTCTGCTTGTTCCGGCACTGGACTATCTCGGAGTGGCACTTACAGAGCCGATTAGCTGGATAATTATGATTATTCCTTTAATTGTGGCATATCTTGTAAAGCCGCCGGAAAAGATGCAGGTAGACAGAGCAGAGAGTGAGAAGGTATGAAAAAAATGAAAAAAATTTTCCGGGCACGGACAAAGGCAGCAGGTATTCTGTTACTGCTGTCGCTTTTCTTAAATGCATGTGCTCTGCCTGAAATCACATTACAGGAGGAACAGACCAAGGAGTATGATGGGGGAGCCGGGGGAGAAACCGTTCTGGAAACAGAGAACATACGGCTGCCGGAGGAGGGGGATGAAGCTTCTCAGTTAGAGGTACATTTTCTGGATGTGGGACAGGGAGATGCCACACTGATTGTCAGTGACGGGCAGACAATGCTGATTGACTCCGGTGATGACGGTCAGGGTACGGCGTTACAGCTTTATTTGACCAAGCAGGGAATTGAAAAACTGGACTATCTTGTCCTGACACATACGGATGCCGACCATATTGGCGGCGCGGATGTTATTATAAGCAAGTTTGACATAGGAAATGTTTTTATCGGAGATTATAAAAAGGAAACAAGGGTATACAGGGATCTCATGCAGGCACTGAAAGACAGGGGATTGTCTTATATTACGCCGGCTGTCGGCGAAAGCTTTTCGCTCGGAGCTGCGTCCTTTACTATTTTAGCACCGAATAAAGAGTATTCGGATCCGAATAATACCTCCATTGTGTTGCTTCTGAAGAATGGAGAAAACAGCTTCCTTTTTTCGGGAGATGCGCAGGAACAGGCAGAGAAGGACATTCTGGAAAATGGTATAAGTATTGACTGTGATGTTTATAAAGTCGGTCATCACGGAAGTAAACATTCAAATTCAAAAGAGTTTTTGTCGGCAATGACACCGGAATGTGCGGTCATAAGCTGTGGAGAGTATAATTCCTACGGACATCCGGATGCGGAGGTGCTCAATAATCTGCGGAGTATGGGTGTGAAGGTTTATCGCACGGATGAGCAGGGAACGATTGTGGCAGTTTCCGACGGCAGACAAATCACCTGGAATTGTGCACCATCAGAGACATGGCAGGCAGGTGAGCGCAGGGGAAAAGCATCCGAATAAGACAAAACGGGAGAAAAGGCAGGAATGGAACTCAGAGAAATCAGGTCGCGCAGAGACTGGCGTGACATTAAAAAATTATATAAGGAAGCATTTCCGGCAAGTGAAAAAAGACCCTTCTGGATGATACGGCGTAAGTATCGCAGGGGAGAGGTGGATGTCCTGGCAATAGAAGATGATGGCGAATTTGCAGGACTGGCAATTACAATGAACGGAGAAGATATGGTTTTGCTGGACTATTTTGCAATCCGCAAGGACAGACGCAATGGGGGAATCGGTGCAATGGCACTGAAAGCTTTACAGGACAGGTACAGTGAACGGAGACTGTTTCTGGAAATTGAAAATGCGGATAACCCGGGCGAAGGTCAGGAGGAACGGGTGCGCCGGAAAAGATTTTATCTTGCAAACGGAATGAAGGAACTGGGAGTGAATGTCTCATTGTTCGGTGTGGACATGGAACTGCTTGGCTATGAGTGCAGGGTGGAATTTTTGGAGTACCGGGAGCTTTATCACAGTGTGTACGGGAACTGGGCATCAAAACAGGTAGTGGAAATTTCCGGGGAAGAGATATGGTCAAAAGATGTAAAAATTCAAAGATGACGCAACGAAAGGGGTTGCTTGTGACGCTGCGTAATATGCCATAATAGCCGCGAAAGGTGGTGAAACGCTATGTCAAATTATACGACAGGAGAACTTGCAAGGCTGGCAGGAGTTACCGTCAGAACCGTCCAGTATTATGATTCGCGAAAAATACTTATACCGAGTGATTTCAGTGAGGGAGGAAGAAGACTTTATACGGAAGAGGATTTAAAGAAGCTGCGGCTCATCTGTTTTCTCCGGGAGCTCGGTCTTGGTCTGAATGACATTTCCCGGATTTTGGAGGCAGAGAATGCATCGAAGGTCATTGATTTGCTTTTAGAGGAGCAGAAGAAAACGCTCGAGACGGAGATGGCGGAGCGAAGGGGACAGCTTGAGCGGATTTGCGGACTTCAGAAGGAAATGCAGAGTATAAAGGAGTTTTCCATCGAAAATCTGAGTGATGTAGCATATGTTATGGAGAACAAAAAGAAACTAAGAAAGGTGCATTCAGCGATGCTTGGAGCCGGTCTTGTGTTGGACGGACTGGAGATAGGGGCTTTTATTTATGCAATGAAAACGGGGAACTGGTGGCTGTTTGCATCCGTGCTGGTGCTTGTGATTATTCTGGTTTTTCCAATCATCAGGTATTATCACAAATATACCGTTTATATCTGTCCGGAGTGTCACGCGATATTCAAACCGAAAATGAGTGAATTTTTCTGGGCAAAGCACACACCGAAGACGAGAAAGCTCACATGTACGGGCTGCGGCTGTAAAGGATTCTGCGTGGAGACCTACGGCGAGGCACCGGGTGAGGCTTCAGGAAATAAGGGAGGGGGAAAACAAGATGCTTAAGGATAAGAAAAAAATGATTTGGTACATCGTATGGGCGTTTGCGATTGCATGGGTTTTACAGGTAATTGCGAGTGTCTGTGCAAACGAGGCAGGACAGGCAGGTGCACTGATTTTTACAGCAATTATGGCAGTGGTGATGTACGCGCCTTTCGCAGCGGTTCTGCTGATCAAATATCCGCTTTCCGGAATGGGATGGATTCCGAAATTTAAAGGAAATATAGGATATATGGTTTTGGCATGGCTCGGACCGCTTCTTTTTACTATCCTCGGGGCAGTGCTTTACTTTGTGATTTTTCCTGAACGTTTTGATTTGAGCGGAGCTTATATGGCAAGTGTACTCGGAGAGGAAGCTCTTGCGCAGATTGAGGCAGAGGGACTTTCGCTTCAGATGCTCCTTCTGATTCAAATAGTATCTGCACCGCTTTACGCGCCGTTTATCAATATGTTTTTCGCACTCGGAGAGGAAGTCGGCTGGCGCGGAATGATGTATCCGCAGCTCAAAAGCTTTTTCGGAAAAACGAAGGGCCGGATTCTGGGAGGCACAATTTGGGGTGTATGGCACTGGCCGGTTATGTTGCTTGCGGGTTATGAATATGGTAAAATATACCCGGGAGCACCGATTTTGGGACCGGTGGTTTTTTGTCTGTTTTGCATAGTGACCGGAGTTTTTATGGATGTGCTGTATGAAAAGACAGAGTGTATCTGGGTGCCTGCACTGGCGCACGGCGCAGTGAACGGAACGGCTTCACTGGCACTTTATCTGACAAAACCGGAATACACAGACCGGATGATTTTAGGTCCGTCTCCAATCGGTATCATCGGTATGATTCCTGCTCTTGTTGTCGCCGTTATTCTTTTGTGCAGAGACAGGCAGGCTACATAATTTTATAGTATTTGGAGGAAGTTGAAATGAGTTTTACAACAAGCTTTGGAACAGCGTTTTTGGTGCTGATTGTGATTGCACTGATTGTCAGTAGTGTGGGATTTTATAAGTATGTGTATTTTATCTCACTCGGATATGGCTTTTCAATCGCCGCAATGGGAATTGCGATGCCGGTTTTGTTCAGGGAACATCTGAGCATCGGGACATTGCTGGCATGTGCCCTTTTTCTTGTTTACGGATGCCGGCTAGGAGGCTATCTGCTGGTACGTGAAATCAAAAGTGCATCTTACCGCAGCACAATGAAGAAGGAGATTAAGGACGGAAAAGACATGAAGCTGATTGCAAAGCTGAGTATCTGGATTAGCTGTGCCTTACTTTACGCGCTTCAGGTGTCACCGGTATTCTTCCGTATGAAGTCCGGCGGACAGACCGACGGGGTCTGTATTGCAGGTGTCGTAATCATGGCGTGCGGAATTTTGCTGGAGTCATCAGCAGACTGGCAGAAATCAAAACAAAAGGCAGTGAATCCGAATCGTTTCTGCGATAAGGGATTGTATAAGATTGTCCGTTGTCCGAATTACCTCGGAGAGGTGGTATTCTGGACAGGTGTCTTTGTCTCATCAGTGAATGTTCTTGAGGGTGTATGGCAGTGGACGGCTGCAATTCTGGGATATGTCTGCATCGTGTATATCATGTTCGGCGGTGCGAGAAGACTTGAACTTCGCCAGAACCGCAATTACGGGGATGACCCGGAATATCAGGCATATGTGAAAAAGACACCGATTCTGCTTCCGATTGTTCCGCTTTACAGCGTGGCAAAGTATAAGTGGCTGGTAGGTTAAGAAACAGGAAAAAATATCCGATATAAGTATTGAATATTTATTGTAATGCCTGCTTATTGTGATGGGAAGGAGAGAACATGATGAATATTAATGCAAATATCGGTGCTCTGTCACAGGAAAGAACAACGGGATACCAGGTGAGCACGGGCGATAAACAGACAAAGAAAACGAAAGCGATTTTTATGCCGGGAGAAACTCAGAATCCGATTGCAAAGAAAAAGGCAGAGGCATTTGATAAGGCGAGAAAGATTGTTTCGGATGCATTTGCCGGAGAAAAGAAAATAGATGAGGAGCTGCAGGAACTGCGGGATCTGTCGGCGAGATTGACGGAGGAGAACAAGGTAAAGCTTGATGAAATCAACCGGAATAAAGAAGAGATGGAAGAGCTGAAACAGACCTATGGCGTGACAGCGGACAGTCAGGAGCAGAAGGATCTGGAGATTTTAATGAAGAAGTCGGATTCCAGATATGACCCGTCGGTTTCTCTGACTGTGGAGGAGCAGAAACGGTATCAGGAAATTCTGGCAGAAGGAAAGACGGAATATCAGACCCGTATGATGGAAAGACATGACGAAAGCAATCGACTGCAGAGGGAAATGGAAGAAAATCTGGCAGCAATTCATGCAAATGGTTCAGTCATCCGTTATATCAGGGGAGAACGTCTGAAAACTAACCCGATTGGTGAAGCGGAGGACGCGGCTCAAAAGGTGATTGATGCGGCCGGTGATGAAATAAAAGCTGAGGTTGTTGCGGGCGCGGTGGAGCATGTGCAGGAGGAGCTGAAAGAGAAGGTTGAAGCAGCGGAGGAACAGGCAGAAATCCGCGAAGAGCAGAAAGAAAAGCTGGAAGAGGTCAGAGAGAAGTCAGGAGAGACTGAAAAGCCGATAGAACCGGAGGAAATAGTGCAGATTCAGGAGCAAATTCAGACAGAGATTGACAAGGTTCTCGAAGAGCTTAAGCTTCTTGCAGAAGATTTGAAGGGAAATGCAATAGATAAGCTTGTATAAAACGTTGAGAAAAAGTTAGCAGGAGGTAACTGGCTTGATAATAGAATTTCAAAAAATGGAAGAGAAAGAATTGCCGAATTTTAAAAACGGTGAAAAACAGTACAACGTCAGGATGTTTACGGAAGGCGATAACAAAATCATGCAGGGAAGGCTTGTTCCGGGAGCTTCGATAGGCCTTCACACACATATGACGGATTGTGAGGTCATCTTTATTACGTCAGGAAGCGGAAAAGTGGCGGATGACGGAGAAGAGAGAGAGGTATGCGAGGGCATGGCACTCTTTTGTCCGAAGGGACATTCACATACGCTCATTAATGACAGTGAGAAGGATTTATGCTTTTATGCAGCAGTCATAGCACAATAAAGAAAACGGTCGGATTAAAAAATATCCGGCCGTTTTTTGGCGATAAGCTCGTTTAAAATCATGGTATCCCGTAAAGGGAGATGTTCTTCCAGCACCATAGGAATATTGTGGAGATCACCGCCGGCTTTTTTCCGGAACTGCGTTGGTGTACAGCCGAGGTATTTCCGGAACATTTTGTTAAAATAGCTGCTGGAGTTAAAACCGCTTTTGGTGGCAATATCTGAAAATGATACGGTTCCCGTTGCCTGCACAATCAATATGGCGGCTGAAAAAATACGGTATTTAATCAGATACTCAAAAGGCGTGGTCTGTAATCTCCGTTTAAAACATCGGCAGCATTCACTTTTGCTGATATGAACAGAGGCTGCAATCTCTTCAAGAGAAACAGACTCATGGTAATGGGCAGCGATAAATTTAAGGATGCCTTTGATGCGTTCCTCATCAAGGATGGTCTGTGAATTCTCAGTGTGGGCATATGTATTGGTGCGCTTCAGTACACCCTGCAGAGCGCGCGCCCAGAGTTCACCGACATAGCTTTTGGTCATAATCTCGTATGTGTAATCCTTCTGTTCGTTTTCATGAATAATGTTTTTCAACAGATGAATCATGGGCTGCGCATCCGGATCAGAGGAACGAAGCACATAATATTTCAGGGTCGGATGTTTTGAAATCGGTTCCAGATACTTGGCACAAATCTGAGGATTTGAGGTATCCAGAATAAGAGAAGGATGAAAAACTACGGAACTGTAGCTGCAATCAAAGTCCTTGTACGGTTTCACACGGTGCAGAACATTCTGATTGAGCAAAAGACAGTCGCCGGCGGAAAGCACAAAGTCCTGGTCATCGACCAGAAAATGGGCAGAACCGCTTGTGATTACCTCCACTTCAAATTCTTCATGCCAGTGCCAGTAGATGAGCTCCAGTTGCATATCCTTGGAGTCTACATGGTAGATGGCTATGGGGTAATCGGGTTTTCCGTGTTGTTTGGTTTCGTATAAGTCGTCTCGGACATATATATTCAAGTCTTGATTTTCAGTTGACATATGCTCAGGCAGAAGACTGCATTCCTTTCTATTCATTCAGTTATTATCCTATCACAAAACGAAGAAGAATTAAAAGCAAAAAACCAAAATAAGAATAAAATATCAGTAAAGAAGTCGGCAGAGAGTAAAGATGAATAATCAAAAACTGGATAATGAACTGAATCTGGCACTTAGCGTGGGAAGTGAAGTGCGTATGGATTCTGCGGAACTGTCCGCCGGATATGACCCGGAAAACAACAAGTGGGAGTTAATCGTCAAGCATTCGGGGAGTCTGGATAGATTCGCGTCAGAGGATATAAGGATAGAGGAACTGATTGCCGGTTATGCGATAGTAACATTGCCGGAAAGCATGCTGGAGGTGTTTTCCGGGCTTGAGGAAGTGGAATATATCGAAAAGCCGAAAAGAATCTTTGAACAGGTTGCAACTTCACTTGAGGTTTCCTGTTTTTCTGCGCCGCTGTCGGATGCAGTATCCGAAGAGCCTTTAAGCGGAGAAGGGGTATATATTGCGGTGATAGATTCCGGCATCGACTATGCGCTGCCCGTATTTCGTGATTCGGACGGACATACCAAAATTGATTATCTCTGGGATCAGGCGAAAAAACCACAAGCAGGAGAAAGACCGCCGGAAGGCTTTTCGGTCGGAACAGAGTATGACCGATTTCAGATTGATGAAGCACTCGAAAGTGGAACTGAAAGTCTTTCAACGGATGTGACGGGGCACGGAAGCGGCGTGGCAGCCATCGCGCTGCAGGGAGCTCCGGGAAGCAGGCTGATCGTTGTGAAGCTGGATGTTGAGAATCAGCAAAGTTATCCGCTGACAACAAGCCTTATGCGCGCATTTACATATGTGGTAAAAAAGGCGGTTCGTCAGGGGAGACCTGTGGCGGTTAATTTAAGCTACGGAAATACTTATGGTTCACATGATGGGACATCACTCTTGGAAAGGTTTCTGGATAATGTCTCCGAAATCGGACGCAATGTCATTTGTATCGGCAGCGGAAACGAAGGTGCGTCCGCGGGACATTTTTCGGAGAGGATAACGGAGAGGAGAAGGGTCGAGCTTGCTGTAGGAAACTATGAGTCAGCTCTCTCGCTTCAGATATGGAAAAACTATGCGGACCGATATGAGATAACGCTCATATCGCCCTCAGGGGAAAATTACCGTATTTTGCAGCAGGCGGAAGACGGGAGTGTGCAGGAGGTTGTTCTGGAACAGACCCGAGTGCTTGTATACAGCGGTCCTCCGCAGCCTTATCGTACAAAAGAAGAGATATATATAGATTTTGGCCCGGATCGCAGTCAGGCTGACTATATAAACAGTGGCATATGGCAACTTCAATTAGAGCCGGTGCGTATTGTGAACGGAAATGTGCAGATGTATTTGCCTTCGGAGGTGATTCGCAGCAGTGCCACAAGATTTTTGCTTCCGAACCCGGAGGCCACGCTCACGATTCCGTCCACAGCGCAACGGGTGATAACGGTGGGCGCGTATCAGGCATTTTTCGGAGCTTATGCTGATTTTTCGGGGAGAGGTTATGTGATGAATGCGGCTGAGATAGGAACGGGACTTGCAAAGCCCGACCTCGTTGCGCCGGGAGTCAATATACGAATTGATAACGGAAGTGGCGGAGTGACAGTCAGCGGAACTTCCTATGCGACGCCCTTTGTGACGGCGGCTGCAGCCCTCCTTATGGAATGGGGTATCATCAATGGAAACGACCCTTTTTTGTACGGGGAGAAGGTCAAGGCCTACTTAATCCGCGGGGCACGCCGTCTCAGGGGCTATGAGGAGTGGCCAAATGCAATGACAGGCTGGGGAGCCTTGTGTGTTGCGGACAGTATACCCGGACGGTAGGGGGTATTTCCTTATTTTACTTTATCCCGTTTGTGGCAAAAGATTTGGCAGACGTATAATGCAGCATATCCTTCAGTGCTTCAGCCGCAAGTGTCAGGGAGTGCTCTTTGTTTTCGACAAGAAATATTTCGCGGCCGGGAATTTTTTCCGCCAATGGAATACGGAATATTTCCCCGGCGGAAAGAGCCTGCTGTGCCAGTTCTTCCGGGAAAAAGCCAAGCCCCAGGTTGTTTTTGACCATAGGAAGTATCTGGTCAGTGGTGGCCGCCTCGAAATCCGGCTTGAGTGTCAGGTGGTGAGAACGGTAAAAATCATCATAGAAACGATAGGTCATAGTATCGGCACTTAAGCATACAAGAGGACAAGAAGAAATATCCTGAAGTGTAACAGGACGAGAGATGAGCTCCTTAAAACTGCTTCCGCAGATGAGAATATCCTTAAACTGCATAAGGGAATGTGCTTTTAAAGTGGAAGGGATATCCGCAGGCGAGGCAACCACCGCAAAGTCAACAAGCTCCTGTTTTACGGAGGTGATTGCCTGACCGGTAAGATGGTTCTGAATGCGGATACGGATTTTGGGATGAGTTTCCTTAAATTCCTTTAAAACCGGAAGCAGGAGAAGATGCAGAGCGGTTTCGCTTGCACCGATAGACACCACTCCTTTATGCAGAGATGTGAGCATTTTTATCTCATCCTCTGCGGTCTGTAGCTGTTCGACGGCCGGTTTGACATGAGAGTAAAGCTGCTTCCCTTCCGGAGTCAACGTGATTCCCCGATTGGAACGGACGAGCAGACGACATCCGAGCTCGTGCTCGAGAAGCTTGAGGGTCCGGGAAATGTTGGGCTGGTTGCTGTGGAGGGCTTCAGCCGCAGTTGTCAGATTCTTATATTTGGCCGCATAATAAAAAATCTTATAGTATTCGTAGCTTATATTCATGTTTTCTCCCATCAGAACTAATTTTTTTAAATATTGATATATAAAAATGATATAATAACGATATCAAACATACATTTTACGGATTGCGCTGAAGAAAGTATAATACTTGTTGAAAAAAAGTGCAATACAATCCGGGAGGAAGCAGATATGAATAAAGACCTGACCGTGGGAAAGCCTGAGACGGTGCTGTGGAAGTTTTGTATGCCATTGTTTGGCAGTATTATTTTTCAGCAGCTTTACAATATTGCGGACAGCTTTGTCGCAGGCAAATTTATAGGAGAAAATGCGCTGGCAGCCGTGGGTAACAGCTACGGAATCACCATGATTTTTATCGCCTTTGCCTTTGGGTGCAATATCGGATGCTCCGTCATAGTATCCAGGCTGTTCGGAGCAAAGAAATATGGTGAAATGAAAACAGCGGTTTATACGACGCTGATTGCAAGCGCGGTATTGTGCATCGTGTTGATGATGACCGGTATTCTCGGGTGCAGGGGACTGCTCGGTATGATACATACACCGGAAGAGATTTTTGCGGATTCTAAGCTGTATCTGGATATTTACATATGGGGTTTCCCGTTTTTACTTTTTTATAATGTGTCAACCGGTGTTTTTTCGGCTTTGGGAGACTCCGGAACCCCCTTTGTTTTTCTGGCATTTTCATCGACAGCGAACATTCTTGTGGATATCCTGTTTGTCACTGTTTTCCACATGGGCGTTGCCGGTGTGGCGTGGGCGACCTTCCTATGTCAGGGAGCCAGTGGTGTGCTTGCGGTCGTTACAGTGTTCAGACGTTTGAACAGGATACCTGACGAGGGAAGGAACAGACTGTTTTCGTGGACTATTTTCAAAAAGATTGCGGTGATAGCGATACCGAGTATTTTGCAGCAGAGCTTTATTTCCGTGGGAAATATCATTATACAGGGAGTTATCAACGGATACGGGGCGGGTGTGATTGCCGGCTATTCCGCAGCGGTCAAGCTGAATAATCTGATTATTACCTCATTTACCACGCTGGGTAACGGTATGTCCAACTATACATCACAGAATCTGGGTGCCGGAATGCTGTCCAGAATCAAAGAAGGATTCAGGGCAGGCATAAAAATGGTCTGGATATTATGTGTTCCTATTGTGACCGTCTATCTTCTTGCCAATCGTTTTTTGATACAGGTTTTTATGGATAACCCTTCGGAAACGGCCATGCTGTCGGGCATCCTGTTTATGAAAATTGTGACACCGTTTTATTTTGTAATTTCAGTAAAGCTGATAGCGGATGGTATTTTGCGCGGAGCAGGACGAATGAAGGAATTCATGGTTGCAACCTTTGCCGACCTGATTTTACGTGTACTGCTGGCAATTTTTTTATCCGGACAGCTCGGCTATATAGGGATATGGCTCTCATGGCCGGTTGGCTGGAGTATTGCGACCATATTATCTGTCCGGTTTTACCGGAAAGGGCCGTGGCAGGGTTGAAAAAATAAAAATCGTATGATATAATTGCACGAATTGAATATGGAGCGGACAGGTGTCAGAGCAGTTAACTTTTTTGCTGACTGGCTCTGGTGAAAAGGGAAACAGGTGTAAGTCCTGTACGAACTCGTCACCGTAATCAGGGAGCAGATGCCGATATATCACTGGGCAACCGGGAAGATGGCTGATGCAATGATCTTTAAGTCGGGAGACCTGCCTGAACGCTGTACAGAAACGATTGTTTCAGACCACGAGTAAAATTGGTTGTACGTTGAGAGTATGGAGAATTCGTTTTCTTTGATTTTTCTGTATCCTTCTTTGAAGCGTGAACCCTTTACCTGTACAGGAAGAGGGTTTTTTATTTGTGTTGCCCTGACAATCCTTCTGCCATAGATATGAAAAATGTACATGGGCAGAAATCTGCCGAAGGAGGAAAAATGAAAAAAAGATTCGTAACAGTATTGATGACAGCACTCATGGGAGCTTTTTGCGTGACAGGCTGCGGAAAAAGTGACCAGGAGGCAGCAGATGAGGCAGCAGCACTGATTGATGCAATTTATGTACAGGAGAGAACAGAGGAGACCGATAAACAGTGTGCGGATGCAAAGGCTGCATGGGATGCTCTGACAGATGAACAAAAAGCACTGGTAGAAGGCGAGGAGGCAGATCCGGATTACTTTGGCGCGGATACAGGTGATGCGAGCCTGGATGATGCCCGTAATCAGGATGAAATCGGTGAAAATGAAATTCTTGTAGTAAGCTTTGGCACATCATTTAATGACAGCCGTGTCGCTGATATAAAAGCTATCGAGGACGCGCTTGCCGAAGCATATCCGGACTGGTCTGTAAGAAGAGCGTTTACAGCGCAGATTATTATCAACCATGTTCAGGCACGTGACGGAGAATGCATTGACAATATGGAGCAGGCTCTGGACCGCGCAGTTGCAAACGGAGTAAAGAATCTCGTTGTACAGCCGACACATCTTATGCGCGGAGCAGAATTTGACGAAATGGCCGGAGTCATTGAAGGATATAAGGATCAGTTTGAAACTGTAAGTATCGCAGAACCGCTTCTTGGTGAAGTTGGTGCGGATGCGACCGTAATCAATGAGGACAAACAGGCAGTTGCTCGGATTATTACAGAGGAAGCTGTGAAGGAAGCAGGCTATGACAGCATCGAAGCAGCTAAGGAGGCCGGAGTTGCATTTGTCTATATGGGACATGGTACTCATCATACAGCAATGGTATCTTACAGCCAGATGCAGACACAGATGGAACAGCTCGGATACGACAATGTATTTGTAGGTACGGTAGAGGGCGATGAGGCATTCTCGGCAGAAGCTATCATAGAAGCAGTTTCAGCAGCAGGATATAACAAGGTTGTACTTCGTCCGCTTATGGTTGTAGCAGGTGACCATGCAAACAATGATATGGCCGGAGAAGATGAGGATTCATGGTTAAGCATGTTTACTTCATCCGGAAAATTTGAAAGAATAGATACACAGATTGCAGGTCTTGGACGAATTGAGGCCGTAAGAGATTTATATGTTGCACATACAGAAGCAGCGATGGAACAGTAGAGGATTATAAATGAAGAAAAAACGGAGTACGGTATTAATAAGCTTATTGCTGGTATGCCTTCTGCTCGGCGGATGCCGGGCGGAAGGTAGTGGACAGACGGCTTCGGCTGCTGTCCTGCCGGACGGAGTATATCAGGCAGAATTTCATACGGACAGTTCCATGTTTCGCGTAAATGAAGCTTATGAGGACAAGGGAACACTGACGGTGGAGAACGGCGAAATGACAATTCACGTTGCTCTACCTTCAAAGAATATTGTGAACCTTTATGTCGGACTTGCGGAAGATGCTGTAAAAGACGGGGCAGAGCTTTTGAACCCGACGGTGGATACGCTTACCTACAGCGACGGCTGGACAGATGAGGTCCATGGTTATGACATACCTGTCAGTGTGCTGGGTGAAGAATTTGATGTTGCCCTGATTGGAACAAAGGGAAAATGGTATGACCACAAGGTTATGGTTTCCAATCCTGTGCCTCTTGAGCAGGAAGCAGAGGACGGAAGCTATACGGTGGAGCTTACGCTTGAGGGCGGAAGCGGAAGAGCGGAGATTATCTCTCCGGCAGCTGTGGTTGTGAGTGAGGGAGTTGCGGTTGCAACAATACAGTGGAGCAGCCCGAATTATGACTATATGCTTGTGGATGGCGAAAAGTATTTGCCGGTAAATACAGAGGGGAATTCCGTTTTTAACATTCCGGTTGAAAGCTTCGATGAACCGATGGATGTGATTGCCGATACAGTGGCAATGAGCACACCACATGAAATAGAGTATACTCTTACATTTCATTCTGATACAATGAAAGAAGCAGAATAAGAGGTACCGGAAAATGCGAAGAAGAAAAAAGACAATCATTGCAATATGTCTGCTTTTGATAGGACTGCTGGGGCCGTGTGGCTGTGGCAGTCCTTCTTCCGATTATACAGATAATTTACAAAATGGAAAAAAAGAATACAGACTCGTTTATGAGGACAGCATGGAGCTTCAATATGCCGAGAATTTTCAAGTGGATTATTACAAGGACGGTTACACCATGCTGACAACGACAATAGACGGACAAAGATTTCTGGTTGTACCGGAAAACGGAGAAATTCCGACAGATTTGGATGAGGATATTGTGGTACTCAGGCGACCGGTGAAGGATTTGTATCTGGTGGCTTCGGCGGTGATGGATATGTTTAGCGAGCTCGATGCACTGGACGCGATTTCTTTTTCGGGACAAAAAGAAGAAAACTGGTACGTGCAGGAAGCAAAGGAGGCCATGGCAAGGGGAGATATTTCCTATGCGGGCAAGTACAGCAAGCCGGATTATGAACTGCTTGTTTCTCAGGACTGCTCACTGGCAATCGAAAACCGAATGATTACCCACTCGCCGCAGGTTGTTGAAAAACTCGAAGAATTTGACATTCCTGTCATGATTGAATATTCCAGCTATGAGTCACATCCTCTCGGCAGAGTGGAGTGGATAAAATTTTTTGGTGCTCTGCTGGGAAAGGAAGAAGAGGCATCTGAGATATTCCGGGAGCAGACAGAAATTTTAGACAGAATCTCGGAAGACGAAAACACGCACCGGAGCGTAGCATTCTTTTTCATAACCTCCAACGGACTCGTGCAGGTGAGACAGACTTCAGATTATATACCGAAGATGATAGAGCTTGCAGGCGGAAAATACATTTTTGAAAAGCTTGGCGATGCACAGACAAAACGTTCCACCATGAATATGCAGGTGGAGGAGTTTTATAATGGTGCAAAGGATGTGGATTTTCTGATTTATAACAGTTCCATTGACGGAGGAGTGGCAGATATGGAGGAGCTGCTGGATAAATGTGAGCTTCTGGCGGACTTCAAGGCGGTGAAGGAGGGAAATGTCTGGTGTACGACCAACGACATGTACCAGCAGTCCCTGTCCATCGGATATTTAATGGAGGACATGCATGCCATGATTACAGGAGACGGAGAGGATGATATGCATTATCTTTTCCGGCTGAAATAAAGGAAAGGTTTGGTAGTGACAATGCAGAAAGGAAGAAAATACAGGTATATTACAGCATTTATATTGCTGGGCGCAGGTATCCTGATACTGGCTGCCCTGAATATTTGTATCGGCAGTGTGAATATTACGCTGCATGATATCCGGCATTCTCTCTTGGCTCCTGACAGTAAGGATACCGTTGCGAGAGTTCTGTGGGATATCCGCCTGCCGAGAATACTGTCAGTGATACTTCTCGGCGGAGCATTGGCACTGGCAGGCTATCTTCTGCAGACCTTTTTCCATAATCCGATAGCCGGACCTTTTGTTCTCGGTATTTCTTCCGGGGCCAAAATGACGGTGGCGCTGGTCATGGTATTTCTCATGGGACATTCCGTGAAAGTGACCTCTGCAGACATGATATTGGCAGCCTTCGTGGGTGCCATGTGTTCGATGGGATTTGTGCTTCTTCTCTCTCGCAGAGTTCGGGGAATGTCCATGCTGATTGTCAGCGGTGTTATGATTGGCTATATCTGCTCGGCGGTCACTGAGCTTGTGGTAACCTTTGCGGAGGACGCGGATGTGGTAAATCTTCACAACTGGTCGCAGGGAAGCTTTTCAGGAATGACATGGGAGAATGTAAAAGTTATGGCAGTGGTTGTCATCGTGACCTTTGTAGCGGTTTTTCTTCTGTCAAAGCCCCTCGGGGCGTATCGTCTCGGAGAGGTCTATGCCGGAAATATGGGGGTGAACATCCGACTGCTCCGAGTGAGTCTTGTGATTTTATCCAGTATCTTATCTGCATGTATAGTAGCCTTTGCCGGACCGATTTCATTCGTTGGAATTGCAACACCTCATCTGATTAAAAAAATGCTGGGTACAGAGGTTCCGCTCGTGATGATACCGGCCTGTTTCTTGGGCGGAAGTGTATTTTGTCTGTTTTGCGATTTACTGGCCAGAACGCTGCTTGCACCGACAGAGCTCAGTATCAGCACGGTCACGGCTATCTTCGGTGCACCGGTTGTCCTGTGGGTAATGGCGACACATAGAAAAGAGAGGACCGCGTAATGGATTACTATTTTAAGACAGAGAAAATGAGTGTGGGGTATCAGGGAAAACCTCTGATTGAGCAGATAGAAATAGGACTCAACAAAGGAGAAATACTGACAATCATCGGCCCGAACGGAGCAGGAAAATCCACCATACTAAAGAGCATTGCAAGACAGCTTAAGCTGCTGGATGGAGTGTTATATCTGGATATGAAAGAGATAGCGCGGATGCCGGGCGAAGAGCTATCACGGAAAATGGCGGTGGTATTTACCCAAAAGCTCAGAACTGAGCTGATGACCTGTGAGGATGTCGTTGCTACGGGAAGATATCCGTATACCGGATATTTCGGAATTCTGTCCAAAGAGGACAACGCCCGTGTGCAGGAAGCAATGGAGCTTGTTCATGTGACAGAAATCAGAGACCGGGACTTTACAAAAATCAGCGACGGACAAAGGCAGAGAGTCATGCTTGCAAGGGCAATCGCGCAGGAACCGGAGATAATTATTCTGGATGAGCCGACCTCCTTTCTGGACGTGAAATACAAATTGGAATTTTTATCCCTGTTACAGGAGCTTCGCAGCAAAAAGGGACTGACCGTCATCATGTCAATTCATGAACTGGAGCTGGCACAGAGAGTTTCCGACCGGATTTTATGTATCGGAGATAATCGTGTGGAACGCTTCGGAACAGCGGAAGAAATCTTTCAGCCGGGCTATCTTAACGGACTTTTCAAAATAGATGAGGGGAGCTTCGATGAAACAAACGGAAATTTGGAGCTTAAGCCGCCGGCGGGAAAGGCTGACATATTCGTGATAGCGGGTGCGGGAAGCGGAAGAAATACCTATCGCAGGCTGCAGAGGGAAGGAAAAGCTTTTATTACAGGCATCATCAGTGAAAATGACCTTGATTTTCCGGTTGCCGGAGCACTGGCAGCCGAGGTGATTTGTACAAGGGCGTTTGAGCCTGTGGAAAATGCTGTGCTGGAGAAGGCGAAACGGGCAATGGATTCCTGCAGCAGAGTAATTTGCACCAGAAAAGAATTCGGAAGTTTCGAGAGTGCAAACAAAGAGCTTTATGAATACGCGCTTAGAAGCGGAAAAATGACAGAGAACGGACAGGAAGGGCTTGGTTAGTATGGCTAAGGTAATTATGATTCAGGGAACAATGTCAAATGCCGGGAAAAGCTTGCTTGTGGCCGGACTTTGCAGGATTATGAAGCAGGACGGCTACAGGGTGGCTCCGTTTAAATCCCAGAATATGGCACTCAATTCCTTTATTACGGAAGAGGGGCTGGAGATGGGACGTGCACAGGTTATGCAGGCAGAGGCAGCAGGCATAAAGCCGATGGTCTGCATGAATCCCATTTTGTTAAAGCCGACCAATCATACAGGTTCACAGGTAATTGTCAACGGCGAAGTAATCGGAAATATGAGTGCGAGAGATTATTTTTCCTACAAAAAAGGGCTGGTTTCCGATATAAAAAAGGCGTTTGCAAAGCTGGAAGAGTATGCGGATATCATTGTCATCGAAGGAGCCGGAAGTCCGGCGGAAATAAATCTCAGAGAGAATGATATCGTAAATATGGGAATGGCAGAGCTGGTGGATGCCCCGGTGCTCCTTGTCGGGGACATTGACAGGGGCGGAGTTTTTGCACAGCTTCTGGGAACCCTCATGCTGCTTACCAAGGAAGAAAAAGCGAGGGTAGAGGGGCTTATTATCAATAAGTTCAGAGGAGACCGGACAATACTGGATTCAGGGATAGAGATGCTTGAAGAAATGGGGCGCGTTTCGGTGAGAGGAGTTGTTCCGTATATGGAGCTGTCACTTGAGGATGAGGACAGCCTGACCGGTCGTTTCGACAAAAAGGAAGAAGGCTGTATTGACATTGCTGTCATAAAATATCCGAGGATATCGAATTTTACGGATTTTAATGTGTTTGAGCAGAGGAAAGAGGTATCGGTGCGTTACGTGACGACGGCAGAGGAACTGCATCATCCCGATATGGTGATATTGCCCGGAAGCAAAAATACAATGGGTGACCTAAAGTGGATGCGTCAGAACGGACTTGAGGGGGCGGTGAAAAAACTCGCAGGAGACGTTCCAATCTGGGGTATCTGTGGCGGATATCAGATGCTTGGGGAAGTGATTACCGACACGGAAGGTGTGGAAGAAGGGGGTGTTCTTAGAGGAATGGAGCTGCTTCCGGTCGTTACAAAGCTGCAGGCGGAGAAAAAAAGAATGCAGACAGAGGGCACTCTTAAGAAGGTGGAGGGAATTTTTTTCCCACTGTCCGGGATGTCCTATGTCGGGTACGAGATTCACATGGGAGAAACCGGTTATTCGTCAGAAGCCGGGGAACAGACCGGGGAAACGGGTACCATTGTGTCCGGTGCAGGGAAGGATATATACGGAACCTATGTGCATGGGATTTTTGATAAAGGGGAAATTGCGTCCGCGGTGATAGAGGCTTTGGCGGAGAAAAAGGGTATCGTGATGGAAAACGGCGCATTTGAAGACTATCGCACTTTTAAAGAAAAACAGTATGATAAGCTGGCAGATACACTGAGAGAGTATCTGGATATGGAGGAAATCTATGGAATGCTCAGAGAAGCCCGTCTTGAATAAAAAAACAAAGGATGACCTTAGTAAGCTTACGGTGAAGGCTCTGGATGAAGACATACGAAAAAAGGTATTGTACAATTTTGACTGTGTGGCAAAGCCGATTGACGGTCTCGGCCGATTCGAGACCATCATAGCACAGATAGGAGCCGTTCTTGAGACGGAGGAAATTGATATTTCAAAGAAGGCAGTCATTATCATGTGTGCGGATAACGGAATTGTCAGTGAGGGAATCAGCCAGTCAGGTCAGGAAGTAACGCTGGCGGTTGCAAAAAATATGGCGGCTGAGAAGTCTTCTGTAGGAAAAATGGCGAAAATCGCCAACGCAGATACGATTCCGGTGGATATAGGAATGAATTGCAGAGAGCATATTCTGGGTGTTCTGGATAGGAAGGTCATGCCCGGAACAAAAAATTTCAGATGCGAACCTGCCATGACGGAGGCAGAAGCACTCCGGGCAGTTTTTTCCGGAATTGATTTGGCAGCAGACTGTAGAGAAAAGGGATATCGTATTCTTGCTACGGGAGAAATGGGAATCGGCAACACAACTACAAGCAGCGCGGTCGCTGCAGCCCTGCTTGGCTGCGAGGCCTGTGAGGTCACGGGAAGAGGGGCTGGCCTGTGTGATGCAAAGCTTGAAAAAAAGCAGAGAATTATCGCAGAAGCCATAGAGAAGTACGGGCTGAGAGAGGCAAAGCCTCTGCGGATACTGGAAACGGTCGGAGGGCTTGATATCGCCGGTCTTGCCGGAGTGTGTATCGGTGGTGCCCTGTATCATATACCGGTGGTTCTTGACGGAGTCATCAGCATGACGGCAGCACTGCTGGCAGAGCGACTGGTGCCGGGAACCGTGGATTATCTGATTCCTTCGCATATCGGAAGAGAGCCGGCGGCAAAAAAGCTGGCAGATGCATTGGGAATGCAGCCTGTGATTGATGCAGGGATGGCACTTGGGGAAGGCAGCGGAGCCGTTATGATGTTTGCGCTGCTTGATATGGCTCTTGGTGTATACCGGGACAGAACGACCTTTTCGGATATAAAAATAGAACAATACGAAAGGCTTTCAGAAAAATGATGACGTTGATTATCGGTGGAAGCGGAAGCGGTAAATCGGCCTTTGCAGAGGACTATCATCTCTCCGTTTCAGAGGACAGAAAAAAATATTATATAGCGACCATGCAGGTTTATGACGCTGAGAGCAGAGAAAAAGTAAATCGTCACCGGAGGCTGCGCGGCGGTAAGGGATTTGTGACCATCGAGCAGCCGGCGGATATCGAGAGGGCAGCAGAGAAGATGGAGGGGGCAGAGGTGACGGCGTTGCTGGAGTGTGTCTCGAACCTTACGGCGAATGAGATGTTTTCCGGTGAAACACCGGAGACAAAAGAGGCTGTCACAGCAAAAATTGCGGACGGGATAGAGAGCCTTGGCCGGAGAGTGTCCCGGCTTGTGATTGTGAGCAACAACGTTTTTGAGGACGGAAAGGTTTATGATACGGCGACAACGGAGTACATCCGCGCCATGGGAAGTATCAATGAGAAGCTGGCAGATATGGCAGATACGGTAATAGAGGTGGTTGTCGGTATTCCGCTTGTGATTAAGGGCGCGGATGACGGCAGCGGAAAGGGAGGAAAAGAATGCATATTTTAAAATCACTGATGATTGCATTTTCTATTTATTCCAAAATTCCGGTTCCGCAGTTTGAGTGGAAGGATGAGGATATGAAATATATGCTCTGCTTTTTTCCGTGGATAGGAGCCGTAATCGGTATATGCCTGTTTGGCTGGAGCCGGTTGTGCGACTGCATCGGAGTCGGAGAAATTTGTCGCATACTGATAGGAGGTGCCATTCCTCTTATTATAACGGGCGGATTTCATGCGGACGGATTTATGGATACTATGGATGCATTTCATTCCTACCGGACGAAGGAGGAAAAACTGGAAATATTAAAGGACCCGCATATCGGTGCTTTTTCGGTTATCATGCTTGCTGTGTACGGAATGCTTTATCTGGGGGCATTTTCCGAAGTGACGGATACGGCTTTACTGAAGCTTGTGTGCGCCGGATTTTTTCTCTCAAGGTGTCTCAGCGGACTGAGTGTTGTCTCTTTTCCGCCGGCAAAAGAAGGAGGAATGCTATTCCTTTTTGCGGACAGTGCCGGAAGGAAGGCTGTGAAGTGGACACTGTGTTTTCAGGGACTGGCATGCATCGCCTATATGGTTCTCCAAGCTCCGCGTGCGGGCATACTTGTGGCATCAGCCGCGCTTGTTGCCTTTCTCGGATATTACCGCAGGACAAAAAAAGAGCTTGGCGGAATCACGGGAGATACAGCAGGCTGGTTTGTACTGCTGAGCGAGGGAGCCATGATGCTTGTGGCTGCAATCATAAATCAGATGATATGACGGAGGCTGAGATGAAACTGATTATCGGAGGATATGCACAGGGAAAATTAAACTATGTGCTTAAGAAATACGGGAATTTTGCAGATGACATAAAGGACGGGGAATTGCCGGAGAAGGAGGAGACAGGAAAAATCGTGGTGATAAATCATCTTCACGAATGGATTAAGACCAGGATGCTTCTCGGCGGATGTCCGGAGAAAGAAATTCTGGATTTCGTGGAAAAATATCCGGATTGTATTCTGGTCAGTGATGAGGTCGGTAACGGAATTGTGCCTGCAGATGCGTTTGAGAGAGAATACAGAGAGAGAACGGGAAGAATTCTTGTGGAGCTTGCAGGAAAAGCAGAAGAGGTGGAACGTGTCATATGCGGAATCGGACAGAAAATCAAATAACGCTTGTGCTGATCCGGCACGGAGCGACTAATGCAAACAGGGAGCACAGATATTTAGGAAAAACGGATGAAGATTTATCACCGGAGGGAATCAGGGAGCTGGAAGTTTATAAGAGTCGGGAATATTATCCGCAGATAGATGCACTTTTTACCAGCCCTATGAAAAGATGTGTCCGGACGGCAGAAATCATTTATCCCGGCTTAGAGTCGGAGCAGGTGGACTGCTGGGAAGAAATCGATTTTGGAAGCTTTGAAGGGAAAAATTATAAGGAACTGCAAGACGATGTACGGTATCAGGCATGGATTGACAGCGGAGGCAGACTGCCCTTTCCGGAAGGGGAAAGCAGGGAGGAATTTATGGCAAGATGCGACCGGGGATTTTTGCAGATGCTAAGGAGCGTAAATGAGATGAACCATCAGAAAATAGGAATGGTTGTACACGGCGGAACAATTATGGCATTATTAAATATATACGGTGGTGGCGATTATTTTGAATATCGTGCGGAAAACGGAAGAGGATATGTCTGCACGGTAAAAAACGGGGATAACGGACCGGAAATTTCAGGTATCAGAGAAATATAGCGGGAGAAGTTTTATTTATGAAATACCATATCATATCATTTTTTGCGGGGTTTTTACTGGACCTGTTGCTGGGCGACCCACACCGGCTTCCACATCCGGTCAGGCTGATTGGTGCCCTGATTGCAAAAACAGAAAAAGCTCTTTACGGGGAAAAGAAGGAGAGAAATGCGAAAAAGGAACTGTACGGGGGAATTTGCACGGTAGTCCTTGTCCTGACTGTCACGGCCTTAGTGAGTGCGGGAATTTTATTTGTCACATATACGGCGGACTACAGGCTCGGAATATTGGCAGAAACCATTATGACCTATCAGATACTGGCTGTGAAATGCCTCAGGGATGAGAGCATGAAGGTATATGACTGTCTGAAAAACCGGACACTTCCGGAAGCGAGAAAGGCAGTTTCCATGATTGTCGGAAGAGATACAGAGAAGCTGGACGGGGAGGCGGTCGCAAAGGCAGCCATTGAGACAGTGGCGGAAAACACCTCGGACGGGGTGATTGCACCTATGCTGTATACGGCATTTTTCGGTCCGGTCGGCGGGTTTTTATATAAGGCGGTTAATACGATGGACTCTATGCTCGGCTACAAAAATGACAGATATCTGTATTTCGGCAGGGCGGCGGCCAGACTGGATGATGCAGTCAATTACCTGCCTTCCAGAATCAGTGCATATCTGATGATGGCAGCCTCCCTGTTTGGCGGAAGCAGTTTTTCGGCCGCAGGAGCATTTCGCATATATAGAAGAGACAGGAGAAAACATGCAAGTCCCAATTCGGCACAGACGGAAAGCGTTTGCGCAGGGGCACTGGGGATTCGGCTTGCCGGAGATGCCGTTTACTCGGGACAGGTGGTAAAAAAGCCTTATATCGGCGACAGTCAGCGGGCGGTCGAGTATGAAGACATCAGGAGGGCTAACCGGCTGATGTACATGACCGCATGCATATGTGAGATGCTGTGTCTGGCTGTGTTGGCGGGCATGGGGATAGCGATGTGAAGTTTTTTCTGGCAGGAGGAATAAGACTATGAAAGCAGTTCACGGAGGCGATATTTACAGAAACCGTGTAACCACAGATTTTTCCATAAATATTAATCCGCTCGGAATGCCGGAGACAGTGAAGGAGGCGTTGCACGGGGCGGTAGAAAAATGTACCTGTTATCCGGATATTTCATCGAGCAGGCTTTGCGGGGCAGTGGCGCAGAGGCTGAATGTACCGGAAGAATATCTGCTCTTTGGAAACGGTGCATCCGAGCTTTTTATGGCAGTTGTACACGGAGTGAAGCCGCGGAAAACGGTGATTGTGATTCCCTCCTTTTATGGATATGAATATGCGGCAAAAGCACAGAACGGAGAAATTATATATTATGAAACCCGCCGTGAGGACGGATTCGCACTGCGCGGGGATTTTTTGGAAGTACTGACAGAGGAGGTTGACCTTCTGTTTCTTGCAAATCCCAATAATCCGACCGGAAAGCTGATGAGTCGTGAGGAATTAAGACGGGTGCTGATTCATTGCAGGGAAAAGGGTATCTGTGTCGTTCTGGATGAGTGCTTTATAGAATTTTGCGATGAGGAATACTCTGCGTTGCCGGAAATTGAAGAATTCCCCAATTTGATACTGGTTCGGGCCTTTACAAAAATATTTGCTGTTCCCGGGGTACGTCTGGGCTATCTGGTCTGCAGTCATCGGCTTCTTCTGGAAAAAATCAGCAGACAGCTCCCAGAGTGGAATGTTTCGGTTTTGGCACAGGAGGCAGGCTGTGCCTGTGCGATGCAGTCAGACTTTATGGAAAAGACGAGGGCATATATCAGGAAAGAAAGACAATTCCTCGAAAACGGATTAATACAGGCAGGTATGCAGGTGTTTCCGGGAGAGGCGGATTTCCTTTTGATTTACTGCGGGCTTCCCCTGTATGACAGGCTGCTGGAGAAGGGAATATTGATTCGTGACTGCCAAAATTTCAGAGGGCTGTCGAAGGGATTTTACAGACTTGCCGTAAAGAGCAGGGAAGAAAATGAGATGCTGTTAAATGCGATTGGAGAGATAAAGTGGAACGAAAAAGTAAGATAGAGCTGCTGCTTCCGGAGGAAATTGAAAAACGAAGCTTTGAAATCATAGCAGAGGAGCTTGAGGAACGGGGGATTTCACTGCCAAAGGAACAGGAAATGATTACCAAGAGAGTCATACACACCGGGGCGGATTTTGAATATGCGGACACGATGACGTATTCAAGGGGTGCGACAGCGATTGCCAAAAACCTGTTAAAAAACGGGGCAGACATTGTGACCGACACGAACATGGCACTGGCAGGAATCAACAAGAGAGCACTGGCGAAGCTCGGCGGAGAGGCGCACTGTTTCATGGCAGATGAGGATGTAGCGGCGATTGCAAAAGAAAGAGGAGTGACAAGGGCAGCAGTAGCGGTGGAAAAGGCGGCAAAAATGGACAAACCCGTTATTTATGCGGTCGGAAATGCACCGACAGCTTTAATCCGGATATATGAGCTTATGCAGGGAAAAAAATGGACTCCGGCGTTTGTTATCGGTGTTCCGGTGGGCTTTGTGAATGTGGAAGCTGCCAAGGAGCTGATTATGGAAACTTCGGTTCCCTATATCATCAACCGGGGAAGAAAAGGCGGAAGTAATATCGCGGCCGCAATTTGCAACGCTCTTTTGTACGAGCTGACGAGATAGAGAGGTTTTTATGCGATACGGATTTACTACGGGAAGCTGCGCGGCTGCGGCTGCGAAAGCAGCAGCCTATATGCTTCTGACAGGAAAATCAAAGACGGAAATTACCATAGAGACACCACGGGGAATGCCATATACAGCCCGGCTTTCGGATATCAGCCGTAAAGAAAAGGAAGTCCGTTGTGCAGTGGAGAAGGACGGAGGAGATGATCCGGACATTACTACGGGGCTTTACATCTATGCAAGGGTTTGCTGCTGCGAAGGCGAAGACGGAGAGATAAGAATCGAAGGAGGAGAGGGAGTCGGCACCGTGACCAGGCCGGGACTCAACCAGCCGGTCGGAAATGCAGCAATCAACGACATTCCGAGAGAAATGATAAAAAATGAGGTCAGGCAGATTTGCCGGCTGACCGATTACAGAGGAGCTTTACTCGTGGAAATATCAGCTCCGGGAGGAGAAAAACTGGCACAGCAGACCTTTAATCCGCGGCTTGGAATCGTCGGCGGGATTTCTATTCTTGGGACCAGCGGAATCGTGGAACCTATGAGCAATCAGGCAATTTTGGACACCATCCGGGCAGAGCTCAGCCAGAGGAGGGCACTGGGTTTTGACTATGTTGCAGTTTCGCCGGGAAATTACGGACTGGATTTTATGAAAAAAAAATACGGCTACGATTTGGACAGAAGCGTAAAATGCAGCAATTTTATCGGAAATACCATTGATATGGCGGTGGAAATGGGATTTAAAAGTCTGCTTCTGACGGGACATATCGGAAAACTGATAAAGGTAGCCGGCGGAATCATGAATACACATTCAAAAGAAGCGGATTGTCGGATGGAGCTTATGGCTGCGTTTGCTGCAAAGGAGCAGGCAGAGCCGGATAAAATCAGGAAAATACTGGACTGCGTTACTACCGAGGAAGCAGTTCATGTTTTAGAGGAGAGCGGAAAACTCGAAAAGATTATGGAGACAGTCGCGGAGCGTGTTTGTTTCTATCTGGAAAAGAGAGCACAGGGGAAACTCCGGATTGACTGCATTCTGTATGCGAATGAGTTTGGAGAACTGGCGAAAAGTAAGGAGGCGGAAAAATGGTTTATTTTGTTGGAGCGGGAACAGGAGCAGTCGATTTAATTACAGTAAGAGGAATGAGGCTTTTAGAGAAGGCGGATGTGATTATCTATGCCGGCTCACTGGTCAATCCCGGACTTTTGGAATATGCAAAAGAAGAATGCCTGATATATGACAGTGCAAACCTTACGCTGGAGGAAGTCCTAGAGCTTATGCAGAAGGCGGAGGAACAGGGAATGACTACGGTCAGGCTTCACACCGGAGACCCAAGCATCTACGGAGCAGTCAGAGAGCAGATGGATGAGCTTGACAGACTCGGCATTGCGTATGAAAGCTGTCCCGGCGTAAGTGCCTGCTTTGGGGCGGCTGCGTCATTGAATCTGGAATATACACTGCCTTCGGTCTCACAATCCGTTATTATCACGAGGATGAGCGGAAGGACAAAGGTTCCGGAAAAAGAGAGTATTGAAAGCTTTGCAGCCCATCAGGCATCCATGGCAATTTATCTCAGCACAGGAATGCTGAACGAGTTAAGTGAGAGACTGATTGAGGGCGGATACGCAAAAGAAACTCCGGCAGCACTTGTGTACAAGGCGACCTGGCCGGAGGAGGAGAGCTATGTCTGCACACTGGAAACCCTTTGTGACACGGCAAAAGAGCATGGCATCACCAAGACTGCACTCGTGCTGGTGGGAGATTTTATTGCTCACCGGAAGTATGAAAAATCAAAGCTTTATGCGGCTGATTTTTCCACCGGATTCAGACAGGCAAAGGATAAGTGAGAAATATGACGTTAAGTATAATCAGTTTTACCGCGGAAGGAATAAAGCTTTCCTTAAAAACAGCAGAAAGCATGCACGGAACGGAATGCAGGCTCTACACGAAATGCTCCCGGATTGCGGAGGAAGAAGGCAGAGTCAGTTTTATTTCTGTAAATACCGGAGAGTGGGCGGGAGAACAGATGAGGCAAAAACATGCCCTTTTGTTTATCGGAGCCTGTGGGATAGCAGTCAGGTCGATTGCTCCACATATTACGGATAAGCTTCATGACAGCCCGGTTCTGGTGATGGATGAAAAAGGAAAATATGTGATACCGGTTTTGTCCGGGCATATGGGCGGAGCAAATGAGCTTGCCCGCGCTCTGGCACTGGCACTGGGGGCGGAGCCTGTGATTACCACGGCGACCGACCTGAACAACCAATTCGCAATCGACTTATTTGCCGGAAAAAATGAGCTGGCGGTTATGAACAAGGACGGAATTGTAAAGGTGTCCGCAAAGGTGCTTGCGGGAGAAAAAATTACCGTCTCCGTTGAGCCGGGCCATCTGGATGAGAGAGGACAGCTCCCGGAATATGTCGTAACGGAGGAATACCCGCCCTCGCAAAAGGCGGATGTGGTGATAACATCTGAGGAGAAGGCGTTTGAAGCGGCAATTTGGTTAAGACCGAAGGAATATGTCATAGGCATAGGCTGTCGGAAAGGGAAAGAAGAGCCGGAAATTGATGAATTTATAAAAAAACATCTGGACGGAGCAGGGATTTCGCCCGGGCAGATAGCGGCTCTTTCGTCGATTGACGTTAAAAAGGAGGAGCCGGGACTGCTTGCGTGGAGCAGAAAAAAGAATATTCCGTTTTTCACCTATACAGCGGATGAACTGATGCAGACGGAGGGAGAGTTTCACACATCAGAATTCGTACAAAAACAGGTCGGAGCAGATAATGTATGTGAGAGAGCCGCGCTCAGGGCATGCGGACCGGATGGTGAAATAGTGTATGAAAAACATGCGGAGAACGGAATGACAGTGGCGATAGCCAGAAGAAAGTGGAGAGTGAGTTTTGATGAAACATAAAATATATGTCGTCGGTATGGGACCGGGAAGAGAAGAGATGATGACAGCGGAAGCTTCTTCCGTGTTAGAGCAGGCAGATGTGATTATCGGCTATACTGTTTATCTGGAACTGCTCGGTGAACACTTCCGGGGAAAAGAACTGTTGTCAACACCTATGAGACAGGAAACGGAGAGATGTATCCTTGCCTTTGAGGAGGCAAAAAAGGGGAAAAAAACAGCACTCATATGTAGCGGAGATGCAGGTATTTACGGAATGGCTTCTCTCATGTATGAGGTGGGAAAAAACTATCCGGACACTGAGATTGAAGTGATTGCCGGAATTACGGCGGCAAGCAGCGGAGGAGCCGTCCTCGGAGCACCGTTAAATCATGATTTTTGTGTCATAAGCTTAAGCGATTTACTGACACCGTGGGAGGTAATTGAAAAAAGACTGAGAGCCGCTGCCGGAGGGGATTTTGCAATCGCCCTGTACAATCCTTCCAGCCACAGGCGCAAGGATTATCTGAAGAAAGCCTGTGACATTTTACTTGAGTACATCGAGGAAGAACGTCCGTGTGGTTATGTGGAAAATATCGCAAGAGAAGGAACCAGAGCGTGCGTCTGTACCCTCAGGGAGTTAAGAGATACAGAGGTAAACATGTTTACGACAGTGTTTATCGGAAATGCCGGAAGTGAAATTGTAAACGATAAGTTGATTACAAAGCGAGGTTATCAAATTGAGAGAAATACTGATATTCGGAGGGACAACAGAGGGAAGACAGTTATCTGAAATTCTGGCTGATGCAGAGATTTTTCACACACTCTGCGTGGCGACGGAGTACGGAGAACTCGTACTTTCGGAAAATCCGTTTCTGAAGATTCATCGCGGAAGAATGGATGAAGGGCAGATGAAGGAGTTTATAGAAAACGGAGCATTTGAGGCAGTTGTGGATGCCACCCATCCGTATGCAGACATTGTCACAAGGAATATCCGGACGGCAATGAAGGAAATGCAGATACCGTATTTTCGCCTGAAAAGAGAACTTAAGAACCTGAAACAGGAAGAGAAGGTTCATTTTTTTGACACCGCGGAGGAGTGCGCAGATGCATTGAAAAAAACAGGGGGCAATATTCTCCTCACAACCGGGAGCAAGGAACTGGCAAAATACTGTGCCTGCGAGGAGGTTAAAAAAAGACTGTTCGTGAGGATTCTCCCGGGGGCGGAAAGTCTGTCACTCTGCCTTCAACAGGGAATTGCCGGAAAACAGATTATTGCGATGCAGGGACCGTTTACGACAGAAATGAACGAAGCCCTGATTCACCAGTTCGGGATTTCCTGCATGGTGACCAAACAGAGCGGAGGAAACGGAGGCTGGACCGAAAAAGCATACGCTGCCAAAAAAACGGGAATCACTCTGTTTGTCGTAGGTAATCCGGGAAAAGAGGATGGGTCTTCTTTTGAGGAAGTACGCGCCGGACTGGAAAAAATCTGTCAGAAAGAAATCAGGATGAAAACCGGGGCGGAAATCACGCTTGCCGGAATCGGTATGGGCAATCCGGAGACGCTGACCGGTGAGGTCCGCCGGAAGATAGAAAGCGCGGATATTCTGCTGGGGGCAGAGCGGATGATTGCGCCTTATCAGCCGAGAATCGAAAAAAAACCGCTGTATTCGGCAAAGGAGATTGTTCCTTATCTGCAAAGTCTGCAGAAAAAATATCCGGCAGAGGAGCTTAAAACTGTTGTTTTGTTTTCTGGTGACAGCGGATTTTACAGCGGAGCACAAGCTCTGTATCAGGCTCTGAGGAGGGAGACAGAGGAGGGAAGATTTCGGGCACGGATACAGATTCTGCCGGGTATTTCCTCGGTGGCATTCCTTGCTGCCTGTATCGGAGAAAGTTATCAGGATGCCCGGATTCTCAGTATGCACGGGAAGGAACTGTACAATATTGCAGATAGAATCAGGTGCGAAAAAAAGACCTTTCTGCTTATGTCGGGTGTAAAGGATGTGAACAGACTGGGTGACGCTCTGCTGAAAGCGGGAATGAACGGCTGTGAAATCGTGACCGGATACCAGCTCTCCTATCCACAGCAGCAGATTGAAAAAAGAACACCGCTTGAGTGTACAGAGCTTAGGGACGAAGGGCTCTACACCTGTTTTGTCAACAATCCGGATGCTGTGCCGGGGAAACTGACTCCGGGCGTTCGTGAGGAAGAATTTATCAGAGACAGAGTTCCGATGACGAAGGAGGAAGTGAGAGAGGTCAGCATCTGTAAAATGGGATTGCACCGGGGCGCAGTGGTTTTTGACATCGGCAGCGGAACTGGCTCCGTTGCGATGGAAATGGCAGGACTTTCCCCGGATATACAGGTATATGCCATCGAGCGGAAAAAGGAAGCCGTTTCATTGATTTTGCAGAATAAAGAGAAGTTTAGCCTCGATAACGTGACAGTGATAGAGGCGGAGGCATCAGAGGTAATCAAGAGTCTGCCGAAGCCTACCCATGCATTCATAGGAGGCAGCAGTGGAAATTTAAAGAAAATACTGAAGCTGCTGTATGAAATGAATCCAAAGATTAGAGTAGTAATCAATGCAATAAGCGTGGAAACCATCTGTGAAATCAAAGAGATACCGGATGCATATCCGGTGGAAAATCAGGAACTGGTTCAAATGCAGATAAGCCGGAGTCAGACCACCGGAAGCTATCATTTGATGAAGGCAGAAAATCCTGTGTGGATTTATGCGTTTGATTTTAAGGGGCAGAGAGGTGAAAAATGAAAATGAATCGAATCATGATTGCTGCACCAAAAAGCGGAAGCGGAAAAACAACAATTACCTGCGCCCTTCTAAGTCTTCTGAAAAACAGAGGTAAAGAAGTGGTTGCGTACAAATGCGGACCGGATTATATCGACCCCATGTTTCATAAAAAGGTCATAGGTGTTCCTTCTGCAAATCTGGATACTTTTTTTACACAGGAAGAAGAAACTGTGGAATTGCTTCTGAAAAACACCGGATCTGACAGCTTCGTAGTCATGGAGGGAGTGATGGGACTGTTTGATGGTCTTGCCGGAATCAGGGAGGAAGGCTCATCCTATCACCTTGCAAAAATAACCGGGACACCGATTATACTGGTGATAGATGCAAAAGGGATGGGACGCTCCGTCATAGCAGAGATTGCAGGCTTTCTTGCATATGACAAAGAAGGGCTTATCCGCGGAATTTTATTAAACAGAACTTCAAAAGCATATTATGACAGAATAAAGCCTCTGATTGAGGAGGAGCTGGGTGCTCCTGTAATCGGATATTTCCCGGAGCGGAAGGGAATGCAGATACAAAGCAGACATCTCGGACTTGTCATGCCGGACGAACTGCCGGATATGCAGGAATCACTGCAGATGCTTGCAAAAGAACTGGAAAAGACGGTAGATGTGAAACTCATAGAGCAGACTGCACAGCAGGCAGAAAATTTGAAACTTCCGGAGAGGACCGGGCACAGGGAAAAGATTGCTTTGCCGGAGGAGGAAAGACCCGTAATTGCGGTCGCAAGAGATGAAGCCTTCTGTTTTTACTATGAAGCAAATCTTCAGATGCTCAGGGAGAATGGAGCAGAAATCAAATATTTTTCACCTCTTCATGACGAGACGATTCCGGGGAATTGTGACGCGCTCCTGCTTGGCGGAGGCTATCCGGAATTGTATGCAGACAGACTCAGCAGTAATCTTCCTATGCGCCGGTCTGTAAAGCAGGCATTTGACCAAAAAATGCCGATTGTGGCAGAGTGTGGAGGATTCATGTATCTGCATGATAAAATCACGGATCAGGAAGGGATAAGTCATAAGATGGCAGGAGTTCTTGAGGGAGTCTGTGACTACCGTGGAAAAACAGTGCGCTTCGGTTACATTGAACTGCGGGAAAAGAAACCGATATTTTTGCCAAGGGGGGAAATCATAAAAGGGCATGAATTTCACTATTTTGACAGTACCGACAACGGAGAGAGCTGTATCGCGGCAAAACCGTTTGCCGGGAGAGAATATTCCTGCGTGATTGAGGGAGAGACGTACTGGATGGGATTTCCTCATCTCTATTATCCGTCAAACCCTTCCTTTGCAGAAGCCTTTGTAAAGAAAGCTGCGTGGTATAAAAGGGAGAAGGAGGCAGTTTAAATGGAAAATTCACATCGTTTTTTTGAAAACAGAGACTGCAAATATTTCCCGTGTCATAAGGGTACGGAGGAATTGAACTGTCTGTTCTGTTACTGCCCTCTGTATACGAGGGAAAACTGTCCGGGAAATCCCCGATATACCCGGAAGGAAGGCCGCAGGATAAAAGTCTGTACGGAATGCAGTTTTCCGCATCAACCGGAAAATTACGATAAGATAATACAGTTGTTAAAACAGTCGTAATGGTGATTGGAAAATTATGTAATAAAGACAGAGAAAGAGAGACACGAAATGAGTAAGAGTGGGAACGTGAAGTACCCTGAACAAAAACGACTATCCTTCCATACGAAAGATAGTCGTTTTCTTCATTGGTAAAATGTACTAATCAAAAATTAGTTTTTCTTGCTCTGTTTCTTAAAGGTCTGAATACCCTCAACAACAAGAACAATTGCAAGAATAGCCATTGCGGCTGCGAAAATTAACTGGAACCAGTCTCCCCAGGCTGCTCCGCCTGCACCAATCAGGGAAATCTTATTGATTACAGTGATAACTAAGCTGGTAAGAGTTGCAGCAAGCATGAAAATCATAGGAATAAAGAACATCTTATTGTTCTTACCTACTTCACCAAGCCATGCAGCCACTGCCATCAGAGCGATACCTGCCAGTAACTGGTTTGCAGCACCAAACAGCCCCCAAATCTGAGACAGGCTCAGACCGCCAAGGATACATCCGATGACTACCATAACAAGAGTAGAAAAGATAGGGTTAGCAAGCACCTTGCGAACACCCTTGGCATCCTTCCAGCTCTCTTCGCCTTCTTTTAAGAAGAGTTCAGAGAACATAAAACGGCTAAGACGGGTACCTGTATCCAGAGAGGTAAGTGCAAATACGGAAACTGCTAATGTGAGCAGTGCGTAAATAGTTCCGTAAACAACGGAGGTCTCAGTAGCGAACATAGTAGCGATACCGGAAGCAAATGCTGCCGGAGGAGTTAAACCGCCTTCGGAATACTTATCCCAGATCATACCAACTGCAATCAGAGAGATAATGCCCAGTGCAGATTCGATTAACATGGAACCGTAACCGATAAACTTCGCATTCTTTTCATTATCCAACTGTTTGGAAGTAGTACCGGTAGAAATTAAGCTGTGGAAACCGGAACATGCACCACATGCAACAGTAATAAACAGTGCAGGGAACAGCGTACCAACTGAGGTTTTCCATCCTGTAAATGCAGGAATGGTAAAGGTCGCATTACCGGTGAGTGCACAAACCACGATACCGATAACTGCCAGAGCAATCATAGCATAAAGCAAGAAGCTGGACAGATAATCACGAGGCTGTAACAGAATCCATACCGGAACCAGTGAAGCAATACTGATGTAAGCACCAATAAAGATAATCCATGCAGTACGGCTCATGGCAAAACCGAAGTTCAGACCGATTACCGTAATGATTACGATACCGATAATACCTGCAATGGTAGCAGGAAGAGTCTTAACGCCCATCTTATTGGTAACATAACCATAAATAACTGCAAGAACAATGAATAACAGTGAAATCATAGCGGTTGTCTGATTACCGGTAGGATTAGCAACAAATCCAAACTGTCCTGCGTCAGCAGCAGTCATAAAAGTACCTGCTACTACGTTTACGAAGGATGCGATAACCAAAATCAACACAAGTAAAGCAAAAATAATGAAAAGTTTCTTTGCTCTTTTTCCCATAGAAGACTGGATAATCTCACCAACAGATTTTCCTTCATGACGAATGGATGCGAAAAGTGAACCAAAGTCCTGAAGACCGCCAAAGAAAATACCACCGATGATACACCAGAGGAATACAGGAACCCAACCGAAAACGGCTGCCTGAATAGGTCCGTTGATAGGACCTGCTCCGGCGATGGATGAGAAATGATGTCCCATAAGTACTGCTGCAGGAGCTGCTACATAGTCTACACCATCTTCCATTTCATGCGCCGGAGTCTTTTTACCAGGGTCAATACCCCACTGTTTTGCCAGCCAGGAACCATATGTAATATAGCCGATTACTAACAAAACGATTGCTGCAAGAATAATAAGTAAAGCTGTCATATTCTTCTCCTCTTCTCATAATTAAATTATATTGCTAACGAGCTTCTTCAGACTCTGTCCCTGGCGGTTGTGGGACACTCGTCCTGTGGAAAGCTCTAATGCAATCAAACGATAGTTGCTGTAGCCCTGAAGGCCAAACTGATAACTCTTGGAATGTTTCAGCTTGCGAATCATATTAAATGCGTCTTCTTCAATCCGATTCGCAATAATAACCAAGGCAACGTCCGTGTTGCGGTGATAATAATTGGGCTGTACATTTCCGGTTCCACGCTTCCATGCACAAGTATCCAATTCCTGTAATTTCTCTGCATTTAAAGAATCCGCTGTGTAAAAGTAGATAAACTCGTTAGAATTTGCTTCAGAAATTCTGGCACTCTTAATCAAAAAATACTGTTCATTATGTGATTGAAAAACTGCTTCTGCTGCAAAAGGAGATTCTACATCTTCCTTATTAATATTGTAATATCTCTGAAAAGACGGAAGTAACTTGTCTAATGCTTCCTGTAATGTCATAACTATTTATTGTCCTCCTCGTCCTTATTGGGACACTCGAAATCCGCATGAGGCATCTTTATCCTCAATTCTTCTAATAAATTCTTCGCTGCTTCGGCTCCGGGTAACTGAATCTGTGCCAATTCACGCGCTCCATCCGCTATCACCAAGGTCTCCAGTTTCATATTTCCATTGTTAGCACCGGCAGATATTACCATCACCCTTCTGAAGCATTTCACTATGTCCTCATATGTGATGTAATACACCCTTAGTCCCTGTCTGAAAAAGAAAATGCTCTGTCCCAGACGAACCACTCCAATCGCTTTCGCAGCTTTATATTCTGTACGCAACACGTTGCGTTCTGATATCGCTTTTTTCAGTGGGCAAAACATTGCAAATAACTCCCATATAACTTATTCATAGCTTTATAGCTTTTTCATCTATGAGCTAGTTTACCACATAAAAACACCAAATTCAACACATTCTCGACAATCCAACACATCCTGCATCGAACTGGTAGATAAGGTGTTAAATAATAAATTAGTTAGTAGTAAGCCTACTTTTACCACTGCTTTTTGCATATAATCGCCTAAAAAGGACACGATATTAGGGGAAATGAGTTAAAATACGCCTAAAACAGTGGTATGAAAATCGAGAGAATTGTAACCACATCAACACGTATGCAGCAACTTAATACGATTCATGAAAGTTATGAGTATATTCCGATTCGTTCATCATATATTCTTCAGTTGCATAGGGATTTGGATAAATACTCTGAAAAGGCAATCGGTGGAAGATTTAAAAATACTCAAAATGTAATTGCGGAGAATCATGCAGATGGAACGCAAAGAGTTATATTTACACCGCTTGCACCTCATGAAACACCGGATGCAATTGAAGAAATCTGTGAGAGCTTTAATCGTGTGATAGACTCCTGCGAAGTCTGACCCGGAATTATTTTTTACCTTTATCCGTATTCCAACAATCTGCTCAAGCGTCTTGTGAAAACTCCAAAACTGTATTTTTATGATACGGGATTGGTATGCTATTTGACAAAGTGGAGTAGTGCTGAAACGTTAGAAAGCGGGGCTATGAATGGTGCAATTTTAGAAAATTATGTGGTTGCAGAAATCAGGAAAACATACCTGAACTGTGGAAAGGAGCCATATATGTATTATTATCAGGACAAGGATGCAAAAGAAATCGATATTGTATTGGAACATGATGGAATATTAAATCCAATTGAAATAAAGAAAACCTCAAATACGGGAACAGAATTGACAAAGGTATTCGGGCTGCTTGATAAGGCATCAACACCACGCTCTAAAGGAGCGGTTGTCTGTATGAAGCCTGCACTTGGTGTAATTGACAGGGATAACTATATCGTCTCGGAGAGGATATGTATTCTTAACCGGTTTCAGAAAAAATAGAAGGATGATTTTCTTGACCGAAAACATCAGATGATGTAACATAAAGGGGTAGTGTATCGTAACAAATATCATATGTATAAGGGGGTAGCCAATGACTTTTTTAGAATTAATGGATTATGCGAGAAGAAATACCTGTTCTGATATTCACCTTACGGTGGGAACACATACAGCGGTTCGTCGTTTTGGTGAACTTGAGCTGTTAGAGCCGGCTCAGGCTCCGCAGGAAATAGAGGATATGATTCTTTCTATCCTGAATGAGGAACAGAAGAAGAGAGTGTTAGAGGGAAAGGATTTGGACTTTTCCGGCATTACACCGGATGGTGCGCGTATGCGTGTCAATGTATACCATCAGCGTAATAATCTTGCAGCAAGTATTCGTCTTCTCGAAAATACAACACCAAATTTTGCCAATCTCGGTCTTCCGGACACAGTTCGTAAACTGGCAGAGGAACCAAGAGGTCTTATCCTTGTTACGGGACCGACAGGTAGTGGTAAGACAACGACTTTGGCTGCTATTATTGACTATATCAATAAAACACAGAAGAAACATGTATTGACGATTGAAGATCCGATAGAGTATATCTATCCTCACGGAAAAGCGATGATTCACCAGAGAGAAATCGGCCGTGACGTAGACAGCTTCCAGACAGCACTCCGCTCGGCACTTCGTGAAGACCCGGATATTATCCTTGTAGGTGAGATGCGTGATTACGAGACGATTTCAGCAGCCGTTACCGCAGCCGAGACGGGTCATCTGGTTCTTTCAACATTACATACAACGAGTGCTCCGCAGACAATTGAGCGTATCGTAGATGCATGTCCTCCGCATGGACAGAGCCAGATGCGTATGCAGCTTGCGAGCGTATTGAAGGGTGTTATTACACAGCAGCTTCTTCCGATGGCCGGAGATGAGGGACGTGTGGTTGCAACCGAGATTCTTTTAAATAATGAAGCAATCGGAAACCTGATTCGTGAGAATAAGCTGCACCAGCTTGAGAGTACGATGCAGTCTAACCTTGCATCCGGAATGCATACGCTGAACAACGACCTTAAGATGCTTGTGATGCACGGAAAGATTACCAAAGAAACAGCGATTCAGTATTCGTCTAATCCGAAGGAGATTATGCAGTACGTTTAATTAAGAGAAGAGATTATGAGGGATGAAAGAGCTTTTGTTTTTCGGAAGTAATTCTGCGAAACGAAGGCTCTTGCTTTTTGCAGATGAGCAAACTACAATAGAGGCAATGGATAGAAAAGGGAGTTTTTGAACATGGTATTGTATATTATCCGTCATGGAGAGACGGAGTGGAATAAGCTAAAAAGGCTGCAGGGACAGACAGATATTCCTCTGGCCGGAGAAGGAATCCGGCTGGCAAAGCTGACAGGGGAAGCCATGCGTGAATTTGAAATGGATATGGTGATTTCAAGTCCTTTGAAGAGAGCAGTGCAGACGGCACAGCTTTTGACGGAGGGACGGGATATTCCGATTTTGACGGATGAGCGTATACAGGAAATTTCCTTCGGCGAGTGGGAGGGGGAGAGTATTCTGACCAGTGAGGTGTTGCCACCGGATTTTCGCAGGCTTTTTTATGAAAATCCGCTTGCATGCATTTGTCCGCCGGGCGGCGAAACCTTCGATGAGGTGCGCACAAGAACGGGAGATTTTTATAAGAGTCTTCTTGAAAATCCGGAATATGCAGACAAGCACATTTTAATTTCGACGCATGGGGCGGCGGGAAGATGTTTTTTGACACACTTTTATGAGGACAAGGATGATATCTGGCGTGGCGGTGTTCCGAAAAACTGTGCGGTCACGATAGTGAAGGTGACGGATGAAGCGGCGGAGGTGCTGGAGAAGGACAGACTGTTTTATGACAGCTAAAACAACAGCCTTTTTCATCAGAGTTGACAAATTGATGATTTGTTTTTATCATATATTTTGTATGTAAACTATAGATATGGAGCAGGAATTATGAGTAAAATTATTTTAACAGGTGACAGACCGACCGGGAAACTTCACATCGGACATTATGTAGGTTCTTTAAAGAGACGTGTGGAGCTTCAGAATACCGGCGAGTATGATGATATTTATATTATGATTGCGGATGCGCAGGCACTGACGGACAATGCGGACAACCCGGAAAAGGTGCGTCAGAATATTGTGGAGGTTGCACTGGATTATTTATCCTGCGGGCTTGATCCGGATGTGTCCACTATCTTTATACAGTCGATGGTGCCACAGCTTACGGAGCTTTCCTTCTATTACATGAATCTAGTGACGGTGTCAAGGCTTCAGCGTAATCCTACTGTCAAGGCTGAGATACAGATGCGTAACTTTGAGGCGAGCATTCCGGTCGGATTTTTTACATATCCGATTAGTCAGGCAGCAGACATCACTGCATTCAAGGCAACAGTGGTTCCGGTAGGAGAAGACCAGATGCCGATGATTGAGCAGACAAAGGAAATCGTGCACAAGTTCAACTATGTATACGGAGAGACTCTGGTTGACCCGAAAATCATGCTTCCGGATAATAAGGCATGTCTGAGACTTCCGGGTACGGACGGAGGTGCCAAGATGAGTAAGTCACTCGGAAACTGTATTTATCTGTCCGACAGTGAACAGGATGTACAGAAGAAGATTATGTCTATGTTTACGGACCCTACACATCTTAGGGTGGAAGATCCGGGACATGTGGAAGGCAATCCGGTATTTATCTATCTGGATGCTTTCTGCAGGGATGAGCATTTCCCGGAGTTCTGGCCGGAGTATCATAATCTTCAGGAAGTAAAGGAACACTATACAAGAGGCGGACTTGGCGATGTTAAGGTCAAGAGATTTTTAAACAGTGTAATGCAGGCGGAGCTTGCCCCGATTCGTGAGCGTCGTGCCAAATGGGAGAAGGATATTCCGGCTGTATATGAGATTCTTAAAAAAGGCAGCGAGAAGGCAGAAGCTGTTGCTGGCCAGACTCTCGCCGAGGTGCGTGAAGCGATGAAAATTAATTATTTTGATGACATGGCACTGATTAAAGAACAGGCAGAGAGATATAAATAAGCGATAAACTGTTTGAGACACAGGTGTTGCAGCCCATACAATATGTGTGGGCTGTTTGCTGTATGTGAGAGGAGATTTGTATGAAAAAAAATATACACAGTGCATTGGAAATCATCGGAAATACGCCGTTGATGCAGTTACATCATTATCAGGAAAAAGAAGGGATTACGGATGCGGTCATTCTGGCAAAGCTGGAATATCTGAATCCGGCCGGTTCAGTGAAAGACAGGGCTGCACTTTATATGATTGAGGATGCGGAAAAAAACGGAAAGCTGAAAGAAGGGGCTACGATTATCGAACCGACGAGCGGAAATACGGGTATCGGTCTTGCACTTGTGGCTGCGGCGAAAGGGTATAAGACGATTCTGACGCTTCCGGACACCATGAGTTTGGAGAGAAGAACGCTGCTTCGCGCTTATGGAGCTGAGCTTGTGCTTACAGAGGGGGAAAAGGGAATGAGTGGAGCCATCGAGAAGGCCAGCGAGCTGGCGGAGCAGATTCCGGGGGCAGTGATTCTCGGACAGTTTGATAATCCGGCGAATGCACAGGCGCACAAGGAAACGACAGGACCGGAAATCTGGGAGCAGACGGAAGGAAACGTTGACATTTTTGTGGCAGGTGTCGGAACAGGAGGAACACTGACCGGAATCGGTGAATATTTAAAGAGTAAAAATCCGGCTGTCAGGGTTGTGGCGGTGGAACCAGAGGATTCACCGGTGCTTTCCGGCGGCGAGGCAGGAGCACATCAGCTTCAGGGAATCGGCGCGGGATTTGTGCCTTCGCTGTTGAATACAGCCGTTTATGACGAGGTGATTACGGTATCTTCGGAGGATGCTTTTGCACAAGGAAGACAACTGGCGCGCACCGAGGGGATTCTGACCGGAATTTCTTCGGGAGCAGCCTTGTGGGCAGCAGCTCAGGTAGCGAAGCGTCCGGAAAATAAAGGCAGAAACATTGTAGTGCTTCTGCCGGATTCCGGTGACCGTTATTTATCGACACCGCTGTTTTGATGTTTTAAAGCTGTTTGCGGAGACCCTTCGGATAATGGTTTTTCATGATACCGCCGGCAAGCTTGCCCCATCCGAGGCTGTAGCCGTCGAGACAGATGAGATACCAGCCCTTGTCTCCCGAAAAAGAGAAGGTCTGTCCGCCGATATAATTGCAGGCAGTCCGATAATCGCTTTCACAATCAGAAGTTAACATAACACGATTCTCTATATCCTCCGGATGCAGTGTGAGTGCAAGTGCATGGGACGGTTCAAAGCGATTTTTCAGCACTGTGCCAAGGTGAAGTCCGGCGCGCAGTACACGCAGTCCCGCGAGGGAAGGTGCCTGCTCCGGGAGCAGATAAATCTGGCTTCCGAACATTTCAATTCTGCCCGGGAGGTCTCGCGAGAGGGTGGAACCTAAAAATTCCACGGCAGACGAGATGTCGGGGGCAGCAGTGCCTGTTTTTTTGCCTTTCTTCTTCGGCGGGACGGAAGTGGTTTCTGTGTTTCTGTCCGGAAGAGGGATTCCGCCTTTTTTCAGCACGGCGACAAAGTGTCCTTCTCCCTGTATCTTGTGAGGCCACAGACGATGCTGCCCGGTCAGCTCATATTCCGGATGCCTTGCAAGAAAGCGGGAAATACTTCCTTCGTTTTCATCAGGTGCAAAGGTACAGGTGGAATATACCAGTGTTCCTCCGGGGCGGAGCATAAGGGTGGCACAGTCTAAAATTTCATCCTGTCGTCCAGCACAAAGCTTTACGTTTTCAAGACTCCACTGCGATACAGCTTCTTCGTTTTTCCGGAACATTCCCTCGCCGGAGCATGGTGCATCAACCATGATACGGTCAAAGTACAGAGGAAATTTCTCGGCAAGCCTTTGAGGTGTTTCGTTGGTGACGATGGCATTGCGTATTCCCATGCGTTCAATGTTTTCGGATAAAATAGAGGCTCTGGCCGGATGAATTTCATTGCTGATTAAAATTCCCTGCTGCTGCATGGCGGAGGCAATCTGTGTACTTTTTCCGCCCGGTGCAGCACACAAATCAAGGACTTTTTCGCCCGGAAGGGGGCTGAGAAGAGCTGCGGGCATCATGGCACTCGGCTCCTGAATATAGTAAACACCGGCTGCGTGATACGGATGCTTTCCGGGACGCAGAGTTTCCGGATAGTAAAAACCGTCCTGTGTCCAGGTAACAGGGGAGAGTTTATCCGAAAATCCGCATCGTGAGAAAAAGTCATCGGAGCTCCCCTTCAGACGATTGAGGCGAAGTGCCTGATAGTTTGTATTTTCATAACTTTGCAGAAACGCATCATATTCTTCACCGAGCATTTCCTGCATGCGTTTCGTAAAATCCAGTGGTAATGTGAAAGACATAATCTGCTCCTTTGCCGTCTTTGTATAATAATTAAGAGAATTATATACTTTTTACGGACTGCATTCAAGCTTGTATGTCCGGTTTATAAGTTCTGATGTTTTGCCGGGATTGTCAGTGATGATACCGTCTGCGCCGAGCCGGCACATGCGCAGGATTTCAAAGTCATCATTGACGGTCCAGACATAGACGCGCTGACCGCGTCTGTGGGCAAGATGTATGAGGGGAGCACAGACATAGACGGATTTTATGCTGATTCCGTCAATCCCGTCTGAAGGCTTTGTCAGGTAAGATAGAGCAGCCTGAGGGGACGAAAGAATCAGAAAGGTATCTGAAGACGGAGAGAGCTGTTTTATATTTTTAAGTATTTCCGGCCGGGAGGATGAAAACTGGCAGCGGTTCAAGAGGTTGTGCTTCTGAAGAAGATGCAGAACCTCTTTTTCGATTCCGCTGTCCTTTAATTCAAGGTTTACCAGCGGAAGTCTGCTCCGGCTGCAGAGCGCGAGCGCGTCGCTGAGAGTGCAGACACAGGTGCTTTTATAGTGCGGCGAAAACAGAGCTCCGATATCCGTTTTGGCTAACTCACGGTAGGAAGTCCTGTTGACTGCGGCCGGATTTCCGGCGGCGCGTTTTAAGGTTTTGTCATGAAAAAGAATGAGAACTTCATCCGCTGTCCGGCGGACATCCAGCTCAATTCCGAAAGCCCCGCTGCGGACGGCCCGTTCAATGGCGGGCAGAGTGTTTTCCGGGGCGTTTGCGCTGTCTCCCCGATGTGCTATGATGATGGGCGGACTCTCCTTTTTGTATGAAAAACCGAAAAAAAGGAAAAGATATAGAAATAAAAAGAGGAGGAGAATAATTGTTTTTTTCATAAAAACAAGCATCTGTAAATTCCCCTTTTTTTATTCTGAATAAATTGACACTGTTTTTATTTCAAGGTATGCTAGTAGCATAGCAAAAAGGAGGAACGGGTTATGGAAAAGAATCCGATGCATAATTTATCTTATGGACTTTTTGTACTGACCGCAAGAGACGGTGAGAAGGACAATGGCTGTATCATCAATACGGTCATGCAAGTGACGGAAAATCCGGATTATATTGTGATAGCGGTCAATAAAGCGAATTATACGCATGATATGATTAAGAAGACGGGAGCCTTCAATATCTCCGTTCTTTCTGAAAAAGCCGGATTTGATACGTTCAGGCGTTTTGGCTTTCAGAGCGGAAGAGATACGGAGAAGCTGGCCGAGATAGAATTTTCGCGCTCATCCAATGAGATTGTCTATCTGTTAAATGAGACGAATGCATTTATTTCTGGAAAAGTAGAGTCTGAGGTGGATTTTCCGATGCACACGGTGTTTTTTGCAAAGGTGACACAGTCGCGTGTACTTTCGGAAGATGCGTCCATGACCTACAGCTATTATCATGAGAATGTTAAGCCTGCTCCGCCAAAGACGGAGAGCAGAAAGGGCTATATCTGTACCGTGTGCGGATATATATACGAGGGGGATGTTCTGCCGGAGGACTTCATCTGTCCGCTTTGCAAACATCCGTCATCTGATTTCAGGCCTTTATAGGCAGGGAAGCATAAGCACAAGTGAATCCGGAGGAATGATATGATACGAAAGAAAAAATATGTCGCGCTGTTCGCGGGGACTTTTCTTGCGATGAGTCTGGTTATGAGCGGATGCGCCAAAGAGAATACGAAGACCGGCGAAGGTATGAAGGCAGTTGAAAAGCAGGATTATGCTGCGGCTCTTGTGCTGTTTGAACAGGCGATTGTGGAGAAGGAAGATTTGGAGCTTGCATATCGCGGTCAGGGATTGTGCTATCTGGGAATGACACAGTATGACCTGGCAATTGAGTCCTTTGACAGGGCACTTTCCAACGCGGGAATATTTGTGACGGATACGGAGGTTGACATCAACTACTATTTGGCAACGGCACAGTATAAATCAGGTGATAATGCAGCAGCTCTGGAGACCTTAAATGCGATTGCGGATGTCCGGGAAAAGCAGGAGGAGATATATTATCTCAGAGGTCTGGTCAAGATGGAAATGGGAGAATATGAAAATGCCGTGGCAGATCTGGATCTGGCTCTGGCACGTTCCAAGGGGGATACGGCGATGGCAATCCGGATTTATCAGGTGTTTGCGGATTACGGGCATGTGCAGGAGGGAAAATCCTACCTTTCGTCTGCACTGAAGAACCACGGGGACTCCATGACGGATTATGAGCTTGGAACGGTCTATTACTATCTGGAAGATTATGAAAATGCCAAGAGCAGGCTTGAACAGGCCAAGAGTGACGGAAAAAAAGAGGATGCCCGGACGGTACTCATGCTGGGGAGGACATATGAGCAGCTTGGGGACAGCAATTATGCGGCCGGTGTCTATAATCAGTATATAGAAAATGTCGGTCCAAACCCTGAAATGTACAACCAGCTTGGATTATGTAAACTTGAGGTCGGAGAGTACGAGGCCGCCCTGCATGCATTTGACAGCGGACTTGCAATAGAAGAGTGCAATGATGTGGTGCAGCAACTGCGTTTCAACCGGATTGTGGCATACGAATATCTGGGCGATTTTGAGAAGGCAGCTTCTCTTATGAACCAATATATTGAGAGCTATCCGGATGACGGACAGGCGGTGCGTGAATATGAATTTCTGCGCACAAGATAGCGGAAAACCGCGAAAAACAGCATAAAAATGCAGGGAAATCCTGCAAAACCAAAAGAAAACGAAGGCACTATATCTTGTGTTTACATAAGAATGTCGACATAAGATGTTGTGCTTTTTCTTTGCGTTTGTATTGACTTTATATAGGGCGGATGATACAATAAATTCAATCGGCATTCCGAACACACGGGTTGACAATAATAATATTATGTCAACTAACAGAGGCGGCGATTGGCTCAAAATGCAGGGAATCCTGCAAAATCGTGTTACAGGAACGTTTAAGGGGTATTAAGCAGTTTTGGAGAAAGGGAGATTACATGTTAAACGTAATTAAAAGAGACGGAAGTACGGCAGAGTTTGATTTAAAGAGAATTAATGATGCGATTATGAAGGCATTTGTAGCAACGGAGATGCAGTATACAAATGACATTGTTGATTTGCTGGCTCTGCGCGTGACTGCGGATTTTCAGAGTAAAGTGAAGGATGAGTGTGTCCACATTGAGGATGTGCAGGACAGTGTCGAGCGTGTCCTGGAGCAGGCGGGATATGCTGAGGTAGCCAAGGCTTACATTCTTTACAGAAAGCAGAGAGAGAAGCTTCGTACCATGAAATCCACGATTCTTGATTATAAAGATGTTGTAAATAGCTATGTGAAGGTAGAGGACTGGCGGGTCAAGGAGAATTCAACCGTGACATATTCTGTCGGCGGTCTCATTTTGAGTAACTCCGGTGCTGTTACGGCAAACTACTGGCTCTCTGAAATTTATGATGAAGAGATTGCAACAGCGCATCGTAATGCGGATATCCATATCCACGATTTGTCCATGCTTACCGGTTATTGTGCCGGATGGAGTCTGAAGCAACTGATAAAAGAAGGTCTCGGCGGAATCACAGGTAAGATTACCTCCGCGCCGGCAGCACATTTGTCGGTTCTTTGTAATCAGATGGTTAACTTCCTCGGCATTATGCAGAATGAGTGGGCGGGCGCGCAGGCATTTTCTTCTTTTGATACATATCTGGCACCGTTTGTCAAGGTTGACAACCTTTCTTACGAGGAAGTGAAAAAATGCATTGAGGCATTTATTTACGGAGTGAACACACCGAGCCGCTGGGGAACACAGGCACCGTTTTCCAATGTGACACTGGACTGGACGGTTCCGAATGACCTTGCAGAGCTTCCGGCGATTGTCGGCGGAAGGGAAATGGACTTTAAGTACAAAGACTGCAAGAAGGAAATGGATATGATTAATAAAGCCTTCATTGAGACAATGATTGAAGGCGATGCGAACGGACGCGGATTCCAGTATCCGATTCCAACCTATTCCATCACTAAGGATTTTGACTGGTCCGATACGGAAAACAACCGCTTATTGTTTGAGATGACAGCGAAGTATGGTACACCGTATTTTTCCAATTATATCAACTCCGACATGGAACCGTCTGATGTGCGTTCCATGTGCTGTCGTCTGCGTCTTGACCTTCGTGAGCTGCGCAAAAAGACGGGCGGTTTCTTCGGCGCGGGAGAGAGCACGGGAAGTATCGGTGTGGTTACGATTAATATGCCGAGAATCGCATATTTGTCTGCAAACAAGGATGATTTTTACCGTCGTCTGAATAAGATGATGGATATTGCGGCGAGATCCTTAAAGATTAAGAGAGGCGTTATTTCAAAGCTTCTGGATGAGGGCTTGTATCCTTATACCAAACGTTATCTCGGACAGTTTGACAATCATTTTTCGACCATCGGTCTGCTTGGTATGAATGAGGTGGGACTGAATGCAAACTGGCTGCGTGCAGATATGACGGAGAAGAAAACGCAGGAGTTTACCAAAGAAGTTCTTAACCATATGAGAAACCGTCTCTCAGATTATCAGGAGCAGTACGGAGACCTCTACAATCTGGAGGCAACACCGGCAGAGAGTACCTCTTACCGTCTTGCAAAGCATGACCGCAAGAGATGGCCGGGAATTAAGACGGCAGGACATGCGGGAGATACACCGTATTATACGAATTCTTCGCACCTTCCTGTGGATTATACAACGGATATTTTTGACGCGCTCGATATACAGGATGAGCTGCAGACACTGTATACCTCCGGTACGGTATTCCACGGATTTATCGGCGAGAAGCTTCCGGACTGGAAGGCGGCGGCGAATCTGGTGAAAACAATTGCGGATAATTACAAGCTTCCGTATTATACACTTTCGCCTACCTATTCAATTTGTAAAGAGCACGGTTATCTGGCAGGAGAGGTGAAGGTTTGTCCTCACTGCGGAAAACCGACAGAGGTTTACAGCCGTATCACCGGTTACTACAGACCGGTACAGAACTGGAATGACGGAAAACTGCAGGAGTATCAGAACAGGACAGAATATAATATTGCGACATCTTCCATTAAGAAGCCGGTGAGAAGCGTTGTGACGCTTTCGGATTATGATCAGGATGTGACAATATCTGTCAGTGCACCGGAAAATATCAAATATCTGTTTACGACCAAGACATGCCCGAACTGTAAGCTTGCCAAGGAATATCTCAGTGACGTAGCTTACGTTCCGATTGATGCAGAAGAAAATATGGAACTTGCGATGCGTTACGGCGTTATGCAGGCACCGACACTTGTTGTGGTGGATGGAGATTCGCACAAGAAGTATGTGAATGCATCCAATATTAAGAAGTATGCAGACAGTCAGGTCCATGAACTGGTATAGGAGAGGAATATGCACGATTTATTTATTCGGGTCAAAGGTATCATTAAACAGGATGATAGGTATCTGGTGCTCAAACGCTGGGTAGACGACAGAATTGTCGAACCGTTTGTTTGGGAGTTCGTAGACTGCGAGCTTGACAAAGGAGAAAGCCCGGAGCAGGCGGTTCTTCGCGGAATCCATGAGGCTGTCGGCGTGGACGGAGAGATTGTCCGCCCGCTTTATACATGGTCCCAGATGATTGGTGAAGTCCAGTGTGTAGGAATTACATATTTGTGCATGCTTTCCGTGGATGAAGGCTCTCTTATGCTGAGTGAGGACTATAGTGGATTTGAGTGGATTACGGAGACAGAGCTTCCGGTTTATATTGATAATCCAAATGTATTAAAGGATATAAAAAAAACGATAGGAGATAACTAAAATGATTAATCAGCTGATTGCAGGTATTCAGAAAACAAATGCGCCGATTGTTGTAGGACTGGATCCGATGATGAAATTTATTCCGGAGCATATTACAAAGAAGGCGTTTGCAGAGTGCGGTGAAACTCTGGAGGGAGCAGCAGAAGCAATCTGGCAGTATAATAAAGGAATTGTGGATGCGGTTTATGACCTTATTCCGGCAGTGAAACCACAGATTGCAATGTATGAACAGTTCGGTATTCCGGGACTTGTTGCGTTTGATAAAACGGTAAGATATTGTAAAGAGAAGGGGCTTGTTGTAATCGGAGACATTAAGAGGGGCGATATCGGAAGCACATCCGCAGCATACGCGACAGGACATCTTGGACAGGTGCAGGTCGGAAGTAATTTCTTCCGCGGATTTGATGAGGATTTTGTGACGGTCAACCCATATCTGGGAAGTGACGGAGTTAAGCCTTTTATTGATGTCTGTAAGGAGGAAAAGAAGGGTATTTTCGTTTTGGTAAAGACTTCAAATCCGAGCAGCGGTGAGTTCCAGGATCGTCTGATTGACGGAAAGCCGCTCTACGAGTGGGTCGGCAGTCAGGTAGACGCATGGGGTGCAGAACACATGGGAGATACCTACAGCTATGTTGGTGCTGTTGTCGGAGCAACATATCCTGAGATGGGTAAGGTGCTTCGTGATATTATGCCGAAAGCCTATATTCTTGTTCCGGGTTACGGAGCGCAGGGAGGTAAAGGAAAAGACCTTGTTCACTTCTTCAACAAAGACGGACTTGGTGCGATTGTCAATTCTTCAAGAGGCATTATCGCAGCTTATCAGAATGATATATATAAAGAAAAGTTTGCGCCGGAAAATTATGCCGATGCATCAAGAGCAGCAGTGCTTGATATGATTGATGATATTGCAACTGCACTTGGAACGAAATAAATAAGAGTACAGAGAGTACATGAACGAGAGTCCATATACCTGTAGAAATACAGGTATGTGGATTTTTTTTGCGGTTCATCAAATTACCTATTGACAAGGTAGGTTAAAAGGGGTAAGATACAATCAACCTACCAAAAGGGTGGGTAATAAAGTGAAAAAGGTGATATCATGACCTTTCTTTTTGAGGAACTCCTGAGGGAGAATTTCCGTTTCGGACGAATGTGCACATGTTGTTAAACGAAACATGACACATTTTATCAGGAAAGGAAATAATGACTATGGAAAAATACAGATTTGAAACCCTTCAGCTTCACGTTGGACAGGAAACAGCCGATTCGGCGACAGATTCCCGTGCAGTACCGATTTATCAGACGGCTGCCTATGTTTTTCATGACTGCGAACATGCAGCAGCACGTTTTGGATTAGCTGATGCAGGTAATATATACGGACGACTTACCAATTCCACACAGGATGTTCTGGAAAAGCGACTGGCTGCACTGGAGGGCGGTGTTGCAGCTCTTGCTCTTGCTTCAGGAGCAGCAGCCATTACTTATAGTATTTGTGCTCTTGCGGGCAATGGAGGTCATATTGTTGCGCAGAAGACAATTTACGGAGGCAGTTATAATCTTTTAGCTCATACGCTGCGAGGCTTCGGTGTTACCACAAGCTTTGTGAATATTCATGATCTTTCAGAGGTGGAAGCAGCTATCAATGACAACACAAGAGCGATTTACATTGAGACGCTCGGAAATCCGAACTGCGATATTCCGGATATAGATGCACTGGCTGAACTGGCACACAGATACGGTTTGCCGCTTGTCGTGGATAATACTTTCGGAACTCCTTATTTCATCCGTCCGATTGAGCATGGTGCGGATATTGTTGTACATTCTGCGACGAAATTTATCGGCGGTCACGGAACAACGCTCGGAGGAATCATAGTGGATTCGGGTAAATTTGACTGGGAGGCAGGCGGAAAGTATCCGGCCATTGCAGAGCCTAATCCGAGCTATCATGGCTTATCGTTTACAAAGGCAGTGGGAGAAGCAGCCTTTATCACATATATTCGTGCAATACTGCTTCGGGACACGGGGGCGACGATATCTCCGTTTAATGCATTTTTACTCCTGCAGGGCGTGGAAACGCTTTCACTTCGTCTTGACCGTCATGCCGAAAATACGCGAAGGGTTGTGGATTTTTTGAAAAATCATCCGCTGGTTGAGAAGGTGAATCATCCGTCCGTCGAAGGGCATCCGGAGCATGAACTGTATGAAAGATATTTTCCGAACGGCGGGGCTTCCATATTTACTTTTGAAATCAAGGGAGGAGTCAGGGAGGCACATAAATTCATCGACAGTCTTGAGATTTTTTCGCTTCTCGCAAACGTGGCGGATGTGAAATCGCTCGTGATACATCCGGCCACAACCACCCACAGTCAGCTTACGGAAGAAGAACTGGAGGAGCAGAATATAAAACCGAACACCATAAGACTTTCGGTCGGAACGGAACATATAGATGATATTCTGGCAGACCTTGAAAAAGGGTTTGCTGCAATCGGTTGAGGAGGAATGGTTATGGCAAATATTTATACAGCAGCCGATCAGATAATCGGTAGAACACCTTTACTTGAACTTACCCATATAGAAAAAGAACTGGAGCTTCCGGCGAAGATTATTGCAAAGCTTGAGTATCTGAATCCGTCAGGCTCTGTCAAGGACAGAATTGCAAAGGCAATTATTGAGGATGCACAGCAGCGGGGAAAGCTGTCTCCGGATTCTGTGATTATTGAGCCTACATCAGGAAATACAGGCATCGGACTTGCAGCAGTTGCAGCGTCCAAAGGCTACAGAGCGATTATCGTAATGCCTGAAACAATGTCTGTAGAGCGCAGACAGCTTGTAAAGGCATATGGAGCAGAGGTGGTGCTTACAGAAGGCGCGAAGGGAATGAAGGGCGCGATTGCGAAGGCAGAGGAGCTTGCCGGTGAAATACCGAACAGCTTTATTCCTTCACAGTTTACAAATGAGGCAAACCCGAGGGTGCATTACGAGACGACAGGTCCTGAAATCTGGGAGGATACGGACGGAAAGGTTGATATTTTTGTTGCAGGAGTCGGAACGGGCGGAACCATTACGGGAGTAGGCGAATATTTAAGAAAAAAGAATCCGGATATTAAAATTGTGGCTGTAGAGCCTGCGGGTTCTCCGGTGCTTTCCGAAGGAACTGCCGGAGCGCACAAGATACAGGGAATCGGAGCCGGATTTGTGCCGGAAGTGCTCAATACAGGAATTTATGATGAGATTATACCGGTTTCCAATGAGGATGCGTTTGAAACCGGACGTGAAATAGGAAAAAAAGAGGGCGTTCTTGTAGGAATATCTTCAGGGGCAGCGGCCCGGGCAGCCATTGAGCTTGCAAAGCGTCCGGAAAATGCAGGCAGGAATATTGTTGTGCTGTTGCCTGACAGCGGTGACAGATATCTTTCCACACCGTTGTTTGCGCAATAACACGAATTGCAGGACAAACAGGAGGAAGTATAGTTATGCGAATTTATGCGGATAATGCGGCCACAACGAGGATGAGCAGAGGAACTGTGCAGGCAATGCTTCCGTATATGGACGAAATTTACGGAAATCCTTCAAGTCTGCATACGGAAGGTCAGAAGGCAGCGGAGGCACTGACATCTGCCAGAGAGAGGATTGCGAAGATTCTGAATTGTGAAGCGGGTGAAATTACATTTACTTCCGGCGGTTCGGAGGCAGACAATCAGGCGATAATTTCCGCAGCAAGGCTGGGAGAAAAAAAGGGAAAAAAACACATTGTTTCAACAGCGTTTGAACATCATGCAGTTTTGCACACGCTTGAAAAACTTGAAAAAGAAGGCTTTGAGGTGACGCTGCTTGATGTCCATGAGAACGGAATCGTTTTTCCGAAGCAGGTTGAGGCTGCGATACGTGAAGATACCTGTCTGGTTACCATCATGTACGCTAATAATGAGATAGGCTCCGTCCAGCCGGTAAAAGAAATCGGAGAAATCTGCAGTCGGCGAGGTGTTGTTTTTCACACTGATGCAGTTCAGGCAGCAGGGCATCTTCATATAGATGTATGTGAACAAAATATCGACATGCTCTCCTTATCGGCGCATAAATTTCATGGTCCGAAGGGAGCGGGACTTCTTTACAGTCGGCGCGGAATCCCTCTTTCAAATATCATCGAGGGGGGAGCACAGGAGCGCGGAAGACGCGGAGGAACAGAAAACCTTCCGGCAATCATGGGGATGACGGTGGCTTTTGAGGAAGCGTGCTTCAATCTTGATGAAAACAGTGAGAAGATAAAGAAACTGAGAGACCGGTTGATTGAGGGCCTTTCTCAAATCCCGTATTCGGTTCTGAACGGGGACAAAACGAACAGGCTCAGCGGAAATGTACATTTCTGTTTTGAGGGAATCGAAGGTGAAAGTCTGCTTCTGTTATTGGATGACAAGGGAATATGTGCTTCATCCGGTTCCGCCTGTACGAGTGGTTCCCTGAATCCGAGTCATGTTCTTCTGGCGATAGGCAGACCGCACGAGATTGCGCATGGCTCACTCAGACTGACTTTGTCCGAGGAGAATACAGAGGAGGAGACAGAGTATATCATAGAAGCCGTGAAGGACTCCGTAGAGTATCTTCGCACACTGTCTCCTGTCTGGAATGATATGATAAACGGCAGGAAAAAGTTTTTCTTGAAAGGATAGAAATTATGGCATTATATAGTGAACAGGTCATGGACCATTTCCGAAATCCGAGGAATGTGGGCTCCATGGAAGATGCAGACGGCATTGGCGAGGTCGGCAATGCAAAATGCGGAGATATTATGAAGATGTATCTTAAGATTGATGATGACAGGATTACGGATGTAAGCTTTGAAACCTTTGGCTGCGGAAGTGCAATCGCCTCAAGTTCCGTGGCAACTGAGCTGATAAAAGGAAAGTCCGTCTCAGAGGCACTTGCACTTACCAATGAAGAAGTGGTAGAAGCACTCGGAGGACTTCCGGCTCACAAAATGCATTGTTCTGTGCTTGCAAAAGAGGCGATAGAGGCAGCAGTGAAGGATTATCGTGACCGACAGGATACGGATTGATTTTTTGCCGGAGAAAGTAATATAATAGGGGGTGAGGTGACGATAATGATGATTTCAACCAGAGGCAGATACGCATTGCGTGTCATGCTGGATTTGGCAGAACATAGGGCGTCCGGATATATGCCGATGAAGGAGGTCGCTGAAAGGCAGGATATTTCTCTGAAATATCTCGAAAGAATCCTGCCGGTGCTGGTGAAAAACGGTCTTGTAGAGGGCATACACGGAAAAGGCGGAGGATACAGACTTGTCCGCGAACCGCAGGAATGTACGGTGGGAGAGATACTTCGGCTGACAGAGGGAGATTTGGCTCCGGTAGCCTGTCTCAGTTGTGAAGCTGAGCCATGCCCAAAGAGTTCATCCTGTAAAACGCTTTCTATGTGGACTCGGTTTTATCGTATAACCAATGAGTATTTTGACAGTATTACGCTTTCAGAGCTTGTAAGCGGGGCAGACAGACCATAGGCGTGTTTATCACGCCTGTGGTGCTGTCTCTTTTTGGCGTAAAAAAATGAGGTGAACAAATGAAAAGAAGTATGAAAGAAATGACAGCCAGAATGGTGATATTATTTGTGGGATTATGTATTGCACATCTTGGCATTACTTTATTTTTACTGGCGGATTTGGGGTCAGATCCCTTTAATGTATTGGTGCAGGGTACCTTTCGTACCTTATCGCGAATTACAGGTTTCACGTTCCTGACACACGGATATACACATATGGGGATCAATCTGCTCATAATACTGATTCTGCTTTTTGTTGACCGTAATTATATCAAAATAGGAACGGTGTTCTGCATGGCCTTCGGAGGACCGATTATTGATGTTTTTACGGCTCTGCTTGGGAATTATATTAATGCGGAACTGCCTTTTGTAGTGCGACTGGTAATTCTGGCAATTGGTTGTGTGATTCTGGCTTATGGAATGACAGTGGTAATAAAAAGCGACGCAGGAACCGGACCGAACGACCTTGTAGCTATTGCAATCAGTGAGAAGGGACATTTTCCGTTTGGAATCACACGTACAATTACAGATGTGAGCTTTGTCGTGCTGGGATTCCTTTTAGGAGGAAAGTTCGGAATCGGAACAGTTATCTGTGCAGTTCTGGTCGGAATGGTAGCGGAGAGGTTTTTGCCAATCAATGAAAAGATAATTAAGTGGTTATTAAATCGTGTGGGCGCAGACTGAAACGGTTGAAAAATTCAAGGTTTTATGGTAGTCTGAGTAAGATATTTGTTTAATGATTACAGGAGGTTTTAATAACATGGAACAGTATAAGCAGGAATTTATAGAGTTCATGGTGGATTCAAATGTACTTAAATTTGGTGATTTTACATTAAAGAGCGGACGTAAATCTCCGTTTTTTATGAATGCGGGCGGATATGTGACAGGTTCACAGTTAATGCGTCTCGGTGAATATTATGCGAAGGCAATCCATGAGACATACGGCGATGATTTTGATGTTTTGTTCGGACCTGCTTATAAAGGTATTCCGATTAGTGTCGTTACCGCAGTTGCTTACAGCAAGCTTTATGGCAAAGAAATCCGTTATTGCTCTGACCGCAAGGAAGAAAAGGATCACGGTGCGGACAAGGGGAGCTTTTTAGGAAGTGCCTTAAAGGACGGCGACAGAGTAGTTATGATTGAAGATGTGACTACATCCGGAAAGTCCATGGAAGAGACAGTGCCTAAGGTAAGAGGTGCTGCGAATGTTACAATAGTGGGACTTATGGTCTCCCTCAACCGTATGGAGAAGGGAAAAGGCAATAAGAGTGCCCTGGAAGAAATCAGAGAGTTGTATGGATTTGAGACAGCAGCCATTGTTTCAATGACAGATGTGACAGAATATCTGTATAATAAACCGTACAACGGAAAGGTTTATATTGATGATGCCCTGAAAGCATCCATTGATGCATATTATGAGCAGTATGGCGCAGAAAAATAGGTCGTGAAGAAAGGAGTGTCATATGGAGGAAAAGATTTATAAAACAATGTCAGGTGGCGGCGCATTGAATATCACACTTGGTATTGTCGCAATCGTAGCGGGAGTTGCAGGTGGTGTTCTTCTCATTATTTCAGGAGCAAAGCTGCTCGCCGGAAAATCAAAGATTATGTTCTAAAGAAAGGACTTTTGACTGTATGTGGAATCTGATAAAAAAGAATTATATGTTCACAAACAAAAGTCATCCTCAGCGTGGAATTATGTCAACTATTCTCGGAATACTGTCAGACGGAGCAATCGGACTGGCAGTATTTTCTGCGTTTAAGCTGGATGGTGCAGCGACCGCCCGGCTGGCATGTGCTGTGATTCTCGCGCTTGTTTTTGCATTGACGGGTCTTGTGCTCGGAATTATATCACGGATTGAAAAGGATCGCTTTTATTTCTTTCCGAATATGGGTATTCTACTTAATGGCATTGCCGTTATTGCAATTGCATTTATTTTGTATATAGGAGTGTTTGGACTATGATAAAAGAACGCTATGAATTAGCGAAGGAAAGACTGTTGGAAATCGGCGACGAGGAAGGTCTTCCGATGCCGTACCTTGATTATTTCAGAACAACGGCAGAATTTCTTGAAATGATATGCAGAACCTATGAAGGAATCCGTGACGGAAAATATTTCACCCAAAGCAAAGAAGAGTTAGCAGAAGCTAACGAAAAACTGTATGAAGATATTATCGTGGAACAATACGTGGAAAGTTATGCGAACCCGGCAACGGCGCAGAGGCTTCTCGGAGAAGAGTACGGACAGCTTCTCTGTTTTCTTTATACACAGATGCGGAGCCTTATACCGGCAGCTTTTGAACAGAAGCTTTATGAAATGGTGATTCATCTGGAGTTTTTCCTTGAAATGTACGCTTCCTTTGTGTATGCATATGAAGATACCAGGAAGGAACCGGAGCAAAAACAAATCGCGGAAACCTTATATTTCTTTGTGCATGATTATGCGGAAGATATGACTATGCAGCGTGTGAGGGAAAAGGTAGACCCGGCAGAAGATTTTGCTTACAAAATTATTATGAATGAAAATCTTCGGGATACGAAGTATTTATACAAATACGGTGAATATATTACGGCAAACCAGATAAAAACCGCAGAATATCTTGCGCAGGCTGATGAGGAACAGATACGTTTAATGGCAGACACGTATACGGAAGGATACAGTATCGGTTTTGAAAAAGGCAATAAGGACCTCTCCAAAAAGAAGGTGGTCCAGATTGTGTATCCGATTGGCTTCGAGCGTATGATTCGTGTGGCGATAGAGAATTTTGAAAAAATGGGTCTGCAGCCATCCATCATGCGTACTCCGCACAGTATTTTTACCAAGCGCGGAACAGCTCTGGGAGGTTTTTATTCGGAAAGCCCGAACAAGCAGTATGAATATGATCACAGGGAGGACGAAGCACTGTTTCTGGACAAAAAGATGGCGAATCGTCGTCTGGAGGTGCAGAAGGAGGCTTACGAAAATTATAAAACGCTTTCTTCTTATCATGCGGGACCGGCGTGGGTTGAGGTGTTTGGCGAAAAGCCTTTTACTCCGCAGATATGTCCGCAGGCGTGCAGACTTTCCAAAAAACAGCAGGAGATATCGACATGGTATTACGGTCAGCTCGGCCGGCTGATAAATGAATATATTCCGGGCGAGGAACGCAGTTTTACCATTATAGCATTTCCGATTCCGGAAATCGGTTCCGCGTATGAAGAAATCATGACAGAGACGATAAAGCTTAACACACTGGATTATGAAACCTACGAAACAATCCAGCAGAAGATTATCGATGCGCTTGATACCTGTGAATATGTAAAAATTGAAGGAACAAACGGAAACAGGACGGATTTAAAAGTTATGTTAACCGAGTTGACGGATGCCTCTGCACAGACAAAGTTTGAAAACTGCGTGGCGGATGTCAATATTCCGGTGGGTGAAGTGTTTACGTCACCGAAGCTTTCCGGAACCTGCGGAACACTTCATGTTTCCAAAGTGTATTTGAGAGACTTTGAATATCGCGATCTCGAAATTGTTTTTCAGGATGGCCTGATGAAAGAATACGGCTGTTCCAATTTTGAGGATTCGCAGGAAGGAAAATCGCTTATTTTGGAGAACGTGATGTATCATCATGAGTATCTTCCGATGGGTGAGTTTGCCATCGGTACCAATACGACGGCGTACAGGATGGGAAGACGGTACCAAATAGAGGACAGACTTCCGATTTTGATAGCAGAAAAGACAGGTCCGCATTTTGCAGTCGGGGATACCTGTTATTCACATGCGGAGGATGTGGCGGTCTGTAATGCGGACGGAAAAGAAATCATAGCCAGAGACAATGAGATTTCTCTGCTCCGCAAGACAGAGCCTGAAAAAGCATATTTCCAGTGTCACACAGACATTACGATTCCGTATGATGAGCTTGGCGCGCTTTACGGAGTAAGGGCATCCGGTGAAAAAATTGAAATCATCCGGGACGGAAGGTTTGTTCTTTTAGGGACGGAGGAACTTAACCGTGCACTGGATGAAGAATAAAAACGCTGAAAAATCGGGTTGACGCTCGGGGAAGAACTCTGTAAACTATTAGTGATTATGTGAAAACGGATGAATGAGGGCATTCATCTTAAATATAAGGAGGATAAATCATGGCACAAGTTGGTATTGTGATGGGCTCAGATTCAGATATGCCTGTAATGAGCAAGGCAGCAGATATTTTGGAGAAGCTTGGAATTTCTTATGAAATGACGATTATTTCTGCACACAGAGAACCGGATGTTTTTTTTGAGTATGCGAAGAGTGCGGAGGACAAAGGTTTTAAGGTGATTATAGCAGGAGCAGGAATGGCAGCACATTTGCCGGGTATGTGTGCAGCGATTTTCCCGATGCCGGTCATCGGTATTCCGATGCATACGACATCACTGGGCGGAAGGGATTCTCTCTATTCCATCGTACAGATGCCTTCCGGTATCCCGGTTGCAACGGTTGCTATCAACGGCGGAGCGAATGCCGGACTTCTGGCAGCTAAGATTCTTGCAACTTCGGATGCAGAACTTTTGGCAAAATTAAAAGACTATTCTGAAAACATGAAAAACGAGGTGCAGAAAAAAGATGCACATCTTCAGGAAGTCGGATATAAAAACTACACCAAATAAGAAAAGCGAGGATAAGAACATGCAGATGGATTACAAAAACGCCGGCGTGGATATTGAAGCCGGATACAAGTCAGTGGAATTGATGAAAAAACATGTAAAAGAGACAATGCGTCCGGAAGTGCTCGGAGGTCTCGGCGGTTTTTCAGGAGCTTTTTCCCTTGCAGCTATCAAAGATATGGAGGATCCGGTTCTTCTTTCGGGTACGGACGGATGCGGAACAAAGGTTAAGCTTGCGTTTATTATGGACAAGCATGATACCATCGGGATTGACGCGGTGGCGATGTGTGTGAATGACGTTGCATGTGCAGGAGGAGAACCACTGTTTTTCCTTGATTATATTGCATGTGGCAAGAATTTCCCGGAGAAGATTGCTACGATTGTAAGCGGCGTTGCCGAGGGTTGTAAGCAGTCAGGCTGTGCCCTGATTGGCGGTGAGACGGCAGAACATCCGGGACTTATGCCGGAGGATGATTATGATTTGGCAGGCTTTGCTGTTGGTGTGGTTGACAGAAAAGATATCATCACGGGTGAAAATTTAAAGGCGGGAGATGTTCTGATCGGAATGGCTTCCTCCGGTGTTCACAGCAACGGATTTTCTCTGGTGAGAAAAGTGTTTGAAGCTGAGATGACAAAAGAAGGACTCGGTACATATTATGAGGAGCTCGGAACAACGCTTGGAGAGGCTTTGATTGCTCCGACCAGAATTTATGTCAAAGCACTCAAATCCATCAAAGAAAGCGGCGTGACTGTGAAGGCATGTTCGCATATTACAGGCGGCGGTTTCCAGGAAAATATTCCGCGTATGCTTCCTGAGGGTAAGCACGCGGTTGTGAAGAAGGACAGCTATCAGGTTCCGCCTATTTTCGGACTTTTGCAGAAAAAAGGCAACATTGAAGAGGATATGATGTACAACACCTTTAATATGGGACTTGGAATGATTGTTGCCGTTCAGCCGGACGATGTGGATAAGACTATGGAAGCAATCCGTGCAGCAGGTGATGTACCTTATGTTGTCGGTAGTATTGAAGACGGTGAAAAAGGAGTTACCTTATGCTAAAAGTTGTAGTTTGTGTCAGCGGTGGCGGAACGAATCTCCAGGCGATTTTAGACGCGGTGGATAATGGAAGTATCACCAATACGGAGATTGTCGGTGTGATTAGTAATAATCCGGGTGCGTATGCGCTGGAAAGAGCTAAATCCGCGAATATTCCGGCACTTTGCATTTCGCCGAAGAATTATGAAACAAGGGAGCTGTTTAACGAGGCACTTCTTGACGGAGTACACAGCTTTTCTCCGGATCTTGTGGTGCTGGCGGGATTTTTGGTAAATATTCCGCCGCAGATGGTTTCTGATTTTAAAAATCGAATTATCAACATTCATCCGTCCCTCATTCCGTCATTTTGCGGAAAAGGCTATTACGGGCTGAAGGTTCACGAGGCTGCCCTTGCGCGCGGTGTAAAAGTGACAGGTGCCACGGTGCATTTTGTGGACGATGGAACAGATACGGGACCGATTATCTGTCAAAAGGCTGTGGAGGTCAGAGAAGGTGATTCTCCAAAGGATTTACAGCAGCGTGTTATGGAAGAGGCAGAGTGGGTGATTTTACCGCAGGCGATTGATGCGATTGCAAACAGTAGGATAAAAATAGGAGGAGACAGATAGATGAAAGTATTGATCATAGGTAGCGGCGGACGTGAGCATGCGATTGCGACAAGTGTTGCAAAGAGCTCAAGAGTAGACAAGATTTATTGCGCACCGGGAAACGCCGGAATCGGTCAGATTGCAGAATGTGTTCCGATTGGTGCAATGGAATTTGATAAGATTGTTGCATTTGCCCGGGAAAAAGAAATTGATCTTTGCGTGGTAGGAATGGATGATCCGCTGGTGGGCGGACTTGTGGATGAGCTGGAGGCAGCAGGCATCCGTACCTTCGGACCGAGAAAAAATGCTGCGATTCTGGAAGGAAGTAAGGCATTTTCCAAAGACCTGATGAAAAAATATGACATTCCTACGGCTGCTTATGAGACTTTTGATGATCCGAAAAAAGCACTTGCCTATCTTGAAACCAGTGATTATCCGGTTGTCTTAAAGGCAGACGGACTTGCACTCGGAAAGGGAGTTTTAATCTGTAACACCAAGGAAGAGGCAGTTGCAGGTGTAAAAGAAATTATGGAGGATAAGAAATTCGGAACAGCCGGGAACCGTATGGTTGTGGAAGAATTTATGACAGGCCGTGAAGTTTCGGTTCTTTCCTTTGTAGACGGAAATACCATCCGGATTATGTCCTCGGCACAGGACCACAAGCGCGCGAAGGACGGAGATCAGGGATTAAATACAGGAGGAATGGGTACATTTTCACCTTCACCGTTCTACACTGCTGAGGTGGATGAATTCTGCCATAAGTATATTTTCCAAAAAACCGTGGATGCCATGAAGGCAGAAGGAAGAGAATTTAAGGGAGTTATTTTCTTCGGACTTATGCTGACACCGAAGGGCCCAAAGGTGCTTGAATATAATGCGCGTTTCGGTGACCCGGAGGCTCAGGTTGTTCTTCCGCGTCTGAAGAACGATATCATTGATGTGTTTGAGGCCTGTATCGATGGAACCCTTGACCGTCTGGAGGTTGAGTTTGAGGACAATGCTGCAGTCTGTGTGGTTCTTGCATCGGAAGGTTATCCGGTTTCTTATGAAAAGGGATTTCCGATTGGCGGACTCGATGCGTTTGAGGGAAAAGAGGATTATTTCTGTTTCCACGCGGGAACAGCCCTGAAAGATAACACAATCGTGACAAACGGAGGCCGTGTACTTGGTGTTACGGCAAAAGGCAGCGATTTGAAAGAAGCGAGAAAGAAAGCATATGAAGCAACGCACTGGGTATCATTTGAAAACAAGTATATGAGAAATGATATCGGAAAAGCGATTGATGAAGCATAAAGACAGACCAAAGGAAGCTACGCCCTGTGCGTAGCTTCCTTTTTTTGCGGAAACACAATATCTAGCTTTAAAACCTTAAATTACAATAAACAAACACTATATTTGGGTTGACGTGACATAGAGAGAATAGTATGATGATTATGGATTATTTTCTTCTTATATGGGAGAAAAATGCGTAAGAGAAAGAAGATAGGAATACGAAATGAAACGATACCGGATGATAAAGCAGTGTTTTTTTGTTTTTGCACTGTTATGGATGAGCCTTTTTTTCATGACAACTAAGTCCTCGGCGGAGACAGGCACGGGAACTGTCAAAGGAAATAATGTGAATGTGCGCAGTGATGCGGGAACGATGTCCGGACGGCTTACCTCCCTTTCGAGCGGAGATGTGCTTGTAGTGACCGGAACAAAGAAAGACTCTGCCGGAAATATCTGGTATGCGGTTACCTTCACAAAAAACGGCAAGGAATACAAAGGGTACATAATAAATAATTATGTAAACTATAAAGCTGCGGAAACAACGCAGGCTCCGGATTCGTCTGCGACGGATGCAGGAAGTACGCAGACCACAACCGAAACCCAGACCACAACTGCGTCAGGCAGCAAGTGGAAGGGAACCGTGACGGCAACGAATGTCAATGTCCGAAAGAAGGCGGTTTCCGGAAATGTTGTGGGTATGGTTACCAAAGGGGCTGCGGTGACGGTTAGCAAATCGGCAACCGGCTCCGACGGAAAAGTATGGTATTATATTTCCTTTCAACTTAACGGAAGTACACAGAAAGGCTGGATTCGGTCTGATTTCATAAAAAAGACGGAGTCGCAGTCTGCATCAGGAACATCGGTCCCGGCGGATAATACGGCAGCGCAAAACGGTACAGTTGAGATTGATGTCAGCCAAATCGCAGGGGGAGGGTCAGACGGCAATAAGTCGGATTCTTCACAGCAGACGGATTCCGGAAAAGAGGATGAGACGCAGCAGACAGCTTCTGTCAGGAAGGGAGTTTTGACAGGGGACTACGTTCGTGTCAGAAAAAAGGCTGTCAGTGGTGCGGTTGTCTGCCAGCTTAATAAGGGACAGCAGCTCACGATAAAAAGTGAGAAGAAGGCTTCAGACGGTTATATATGGTATAAGGTATCATTTACCTACGAGGGAAAGAATAAGTCCGGTTATATCCGCAGCGATTTTGTCAGGGTGACAGAGGAGACCGGGGCAGAAGCTGATAACGAAAAGGATGACGGTGAGATTGATGTCTCACGGGATACAGATTTTGAAAGCTATATGACACAGCAGGGGTTCCCTGAAAGCTATAAGGATGCCCTTAGGAGTTTACATAAAACGCATCCCGAGTGGGAGTTCCGGGCAGTGCAGACGGGACTTGTATGGGATGATGTTGTTACGGCGGAGAGCAGGGTTGGAGCGAACCTTGTTTCCAAAAATGCGATTGTTTCATGGAAATCCACGGAGAAGACAGCGTATAATTTAAAGACGAATCAGTGGTATACTTTTGACGGAGGTGCCTGGGTTGCAGCCTCAAAGGAGATTATCAGCTATTATCTGGATCCCCGCAATTTCCTGACTGAGACAACGATTTTTCAGTTTGAGTCACTGGAGTATGAAGAATATCAGAACAGACAGGGTGTCAGAAGACTGCTCAGTGGCTCGTTTATGAGTGGTAAATATACGGAGCCTGACGGAAAGCAGAGAGGATATGCGGCTACTTTTATAAATGTCGGTAAAAAGGTCGGGGTAAGTCCGTACCATCTGGCAGCGAGATGCTATCAGGAACAGGGTAAAGGAACCAGCGGAAGTGTTTCCGGAACCGTGGCAGGCTACGAGAATATTTTTAACTATTACAATATCGGTGCCTATGCAAGCGGCGGGAATTCGCCTGTGGTGCAGGGACTTAAATACGCATCCATGCAGTCGGCCGGAAGTACGAATTACGGCAGACCGTGGAATACGCGTTACAAAGCACTGCTTGGAGGTGCGCAGTACGTGGCTATGAAATACGTTAAGGTTGGACAAAACACCCTGTATTTCCAGAAGTTTAACGTGGTGAATAAGAAAAACGGTCTGTATAGACATCAGTATATGACGAATATTCAGGCGGCAGAGAGTGAAGCGGTCAAGATGAGCAGGGCTTATTCGCAGGAAGATACCAGACTGGTATTTTATATACCGGTATATCAGAATATGCCGGAGGGAGCCTGTGCGAAACCAATCAGCAATACCAATCCGAACAATTATCTTGCGACGCTTGAAATTGAAGGACAGCAGCTTACACCGATATTCCATCCGGAAACGGAAAGCTATGATCTGTCAGTGCCGAAAAAAATTAAGAAAGTAAATATCAGTGCAACAGCCGTTGCACAGACGACACGGGTGGAAGGAACCGGTCAGGTAAAGCTGGACCGCGGAGAGAATACAATTCAGATAACCTGTACGGCAGAAAACGGCGCGGTGAGAATATATACACTTCACATTGTGAGAGGATAGAAGGAAAGAAAGATGAAAAGGACAGTGGGGAGAAAAAACAGTAAATCAATTGCATTTTTAGCAGGCTTGTGGTGTCTGTGCATGGCAATGTATGTGGATACGCAGGCAGCAGGAACGGTCACGGTGACCGCGGATAAAACATCCGCATCCATAGGAGATACAGTCAGTGTTACGGTACAGACCTCTGAGCCGGAGGACCCGGCGACCGTACCGGAGGTTTCGGTGACTTATAATTCGGACATTCTGACACTGACAGGCTGCAGTGTGGAGTACGGCGGCGGAGGCGGTCTTGTCACCTTTAACGGACAATCGGCTGTTATCACTTTTCAGGCAGCGCAGACAGGAAATGTAAGTGTGGGAGCAGAGGCGGTCATAGATGACGACGGTGCAAATCCTGCAACTGCAAGTGCCGTGCTCACAGTAGGAGCAAGCACACAGGAGGGATTGTCATCCGATGCGACACTTTATGTACTTGGGGTCAGTCCGGGAGAGATGATTCCGGAATTTTCTTCACAGGTGACGGATTACCGGATTGTGATAGGAAATGATGTGACGGATATAACGGTGAGCGGAGCGGTGTCTGATTCAGGCGCGCAGATTACGGCGGCAAGCGGATTCAAAAACCTGAAAGAAGGAACGAATCAGGCCGTAATTACGGTCACGGCAGAGGATGGAACAACTCTTTCATATCATTTTACAATTGTCCGTGAAGAAACATCGCAGACGGAGGAGGATACAGACCGGGAGCAGAAAAGTGAGAAAACAGACGGTGGCAGGGATGTGACAGTGGATAATGTAAGCTATACAGTGCAGAGCACATTTTCTGACGAACTGCTTCCGGAGGGATGCATCAAAACAGAGGCTGAGTTTAACGGACAGCCGGTGGAAGCGGCAAGCTTTGAAAAAGGCGCGCTGATTCTCTTATATGCCATTGCCACAGACGGCGGGGACGGAGCCTTCTTTATTTACAACAGCTCTACAGAAAAGCTTCAGGCTTTTGTGCAGCTTTACAGTATCGAGAATCGTTTTATCGTGCCGATTGAGGCGCAGGACAATCCGCCGGCGCAGTTTAAGGCAGATAAGATGCAATGGAATAACTCCCTGCTTCCGGCTTTTGTGTTAGATGACCGTTCCATAGAAAATGCAGAGGCATTTTATCTTTTATATGCAGTAAGCAATGAGGGTGAGAGAGGCTTTTATCTGTATGATGCAGTGGAGGGGAGCTACCAGCGTTTTCTGAATTATACAGGTGCGAAGATGGCGACAGTGACAGATGCCGGGGCACCTTTGGGAAAAACATCGATTATCATTATCGCTGTACTTGGTATTTTACTCGTAGGGGCAATCATGCTGATTGTGAATTTGATTATCGGTAACAAAGAAATGCAGGAAAAAGAGAAGCCGGAGATAAAGGAGCAGCCGGAGATAAAGGAGCAGCCGATAACAGTTGAAACCCCTGATATACCGATTAAGGTAGTGCCGACACCAAAAACGGAAGTGAAGAGACCGACAGTACCGATTTACACACTGGAGAGACAGCCGGTGCAGCTTACCAGAGAAGCACCACCGGACCAGTTGGATGATGATTTTGAATTTGAGTTTATAAATATTGATAATGAGTAATACTTTATGTTAAGAAGAAAAGACTGATAACGGAGGATGCTGATATGGAATATACCGAAAAGGCGAAATCAGCACTTGCACTTGCCTCGAAGGCTGCAAGAACAATGGGACAGAATTATATCGGAACAGAGCACATCCTGCTTGGACTTATGCGTCAGCAGACCGGAATAGCCGCGCAGGTTCTTCTGGCAGGCGGAGTTGAGGAGGATGAGGTGCTGAATCTTATACGGGATTTGATTGCACCGCCCAATTATCTGGAATTAAAGGAGAGAGAAGGGTATTCTCCGAAAGCAAAGATTATACTGCAGATGGCACAGGAGCAGGCAGAGCGGTTTAAAAACAGCATGGTGGGTACGGAACATCTTCTGCTCGCGCTGATTAAGGAGCGCAACAATGTTGCAGTAAGGATTATAACGACCTTAGGCATACATCCGCAGAAGTTGTACGTTGATACATTGATTGCAATGGGTGAGGACGGAAACTTATATAAGGAAGACCTTGCACCGAAAAAGACGACGGGGACAAAGGTACTGGACCAGTACAGCCGTGATATGACGAAGCTGGCAAGGGAAGGTGCGCTGGATCCTGTAGTCGGAAGAGAAAAGGAAATTTTAAGACTTGTGCAGATTCTTAGCAGACGGACGAAGAATAATCCGTGTCTGCTCGGTGAACCGGGAGTCGGAAAAACCGCGATTGTAGAAGGACTTGCACAGAAAATCGTAGCCGGTGATGTTCCGGAGACAGTGTTAAATAAAAGAGTAGTGACACTTGATCTCTCCGCCATGGTTGCAGGAAGCAAATACCGTGGTGAGTTTGAAGAGCGAATCAAGAAAGTGATGAAAGAAGTAATTGCGGACGGAAATATCATCCTGTTTTTGGATGAAATCCATACCATTATCGGAGCGGGCGGTGCTGAGGGCGCAATAGACGCGTCAAATATTATGAAGCCGTCGCTTGCGAGAGGGGAAATACAGCTCATCGGTGCGACCACGATTGATGAGTATCGCAGACATATTGAGAAAGATCCGGCACTGGAAAGAAGATTCCAGCCGATTATGGTGGAGGAGCCGGGTGTATCAGAAGCAATTCGCATTATAGAAGGCATCCGTCACAAATACGAGGAGCATCATCATGTGACGATTTCGGACGAGGCAGTCAGTGAGGCGGTAAAGCTGTCGGTTCGTTACATTAACGATCGGAATCTGCCGGATAAAGCCATTGACCTTATTGATGAGGCATCTGCAGCACTGCGTCTTGAAGGATTTAAAATGCCGGAAAAATGTACAGAGCTTGAAAAAGAAATGGAGCAGATAGACCTCCAGATAGAACGTTCGCTTAAGTTCGAGGCGTTTTCCCAGGCGCATGAACAGCGTTTAAAGCGTCAGGAGCTGGAAAAGAAATATCGGAGTGCGCTTCGTAGATATGAGAAAAAACTGCATGAGAGAAGCCTTGTGGTAACCCGTGAGGATATTGCAGCAGTCGTTTCACGCTGGGCGAAGATTCCGGTGCAGAAACTGGAAGAAAAGGAAAGTGAGAGGCTGCTCAAGCTGGAATCCGTTTTGCACGAGCGTGTGATTGGACAGGAGGAAGCGGTCAGTGCCGTGGCGCGCGCCATGAGGCGCGGAAGAGTGGGATTGTCCGACCCGAACCGTCCGATAGGTTCCTTCCTGTTTCTCGGTCCTACAGGCGTGGGAAAAACAGAGCTTTCCAAGACACTTGCAGAGGCAATGTTCGGCTCGCAGAATGATTTAATCCGCGTGGATATGTCAGAGTATATGGAGTCACATTCCGTGGCTAAAATGATAGGTTCACCGCCGGGATATGTCGGACATGATGACGGTGGCCAGCTCAGTGAAAAGGTACGCAGAAATCCTTATAGTGTCGTGCTTTTTGATGAGATTGAAAAAGCACATCCGGATGTGTTTAATATTTTGCTCCAGGTTCTCGATGACGGACACATCAGCGATTCCAAAGGACGGAAGGTCAGCTTTAAAAACACAGTGATTATAATGACTTCCAATGCCGGAGCGTCCCGTATTGTGGATCCGAAGAGTCTGGGATTTCTGGCTGAAACAACGCCGGAGCAGGATTATAAAAAGATGAAGGATGGTGTAATGGAAGAGGTAAAACGTCTCTTTAAGCCGGAATTCATCAATCGTATTGATGAAATCATCGTATTCCATGCATTGACGGAAGCAGAGCTGCGCAAGATTGTATCACTGCTCTCCCGGGATCTTGTAAAAAGGTGCAGTCAGCAGATGGGAATTAAGCTTACGGTCAGCGCGCCGCTCAAGGATTATCTGGTGAAAAAGTATTGTGATATCAAGATGGGGGCACGTCCTTTAAAACGGGCAATGCAGACGGAGGTAGAGGATCTTTTTGCAGAAGAAATCCTTTCCGGACGCATCAAAACCGGGGATCATGTGACGGTGTCGGCAGTGAAGGACAAAGTTACATTTAAGGTGAAAAATACTGGCAATATCGAATGAAATATACTATAATTTAATTACTACAAAAAGAGGCAGACAAATGCAGAATTTGTCTGATTAGGAGGACGAAAGAATGGCAGTTGTAGAGCAGTTACTTCGCACAGAAGCAGACGGAACCATCAGCTTTGGTAATCATTTGCTTGCACACAAGGCGAAGCTGGAAGATTATGAGCATGGCGGGGATCTTTATAAGGTAAAAACCTTTTCAACCATGACCAAACTGGAGAAGAATGGTATGTTTTTGTATGAATCTGTACCGGGTACAAGTGTCAATCAGTTTTGTGAGACGGATAATTCGGTTGAGTTTCGCGTGGAGGGAGCAGGAGATGCCCAGATTACACTCGGACTTGGCGATGATAAGGAATACGAAGTTTTTGTCTCAGGAAACAGCGCAGGCAAGATGAAGACAGGACTTGGCGGGAAGCTCAGCATCAGCGTAGAGCTGGAAGGCATGGGCGAAGTTTTAGTAAAGGTGGTAGAAGCATAGCGTGGCAAAAGCGAAAATAACAACAGTTTATTTTTGTCAGAATTGCGGTTATGAATCCTCTAAATGGATGGGACAGTGTCCCGGATGCAGGGAGTGGAACACTATGGTGGAAGAGGTGGTTCATTCCGGAGCCTCCGGCAGCGGAAAGGTGTCCGGCAAGAATGCGGACGGAAAGATGAACAGACCGCAGACACTGGATTCCATATCCATGGAGGCGGAGGATAAGTTTTTTACACATATGGAGGAGTTTGACAGGGTACTCGGTGGAGGAATTATGCCCGGCGGACTTGTACTTGTAGGTGGAGATCCCGGAATAGGGAAATCCACTTTACTTTTACAGATGTGTAAGCTGCTTTCTGAACAGAAAAGAAAGGTATTGTACATATCAGGTGAAGAGTCCTTAAAGCAGATTAAGCTTCGGGCTGTACGCATTGGCGAGTTTTCACAGGAGATGAAGCTACTTTGCGAAACCGATCTGGACAGCATAGAGACTGCAATTACAAGTGAAAAGCCGGATGTAGTTGTTATCGACTCGATTCAGACGATGTTCTGTGAGCGTGTCAGTGCACCTCCGGGAAGCGTTTCGCAGGTCAGGGAATCCACGGGAGTGTTTTTACGCCTCGCAAAAAGCATGGGGGTTGCAACCTTCATTGTGGGACATGTGACAAAGGAAGGAACGGTTGCAGGTCCGAGAGTGCTGGAACATATGGTGGATACAGTGCTTTATTTTGAAGGGGACAGGCACGCCTCCTATCGTATTCTTAGAAGTGTGAAGAACAGATTCGGCGCAACCAACGAAATCGGTGTTTTTGAGATGCGCAAGGAAGGTCTTGTGGAAGTAAAGAATCCGTCAGAATTTATGCTGGACGGAAGACCGGATGGTGCGAGCGGTTCTGTGGTTGCATGTGCCATGGAAGGAACCAGACCGATGCTCATAGAGATTCAGGCACTTGTCTGTGACTCTAATTTCCAGATTCCGAGACGACAGACCACGGGAACGGATTTTAACCGCGTAAATCTTCTGATGGCTGTACTGGAAAAAAGACTTCATCTGCATATGGGGCAGATGGATGCTTATGTGAATCTGGCAGGTGGAATGCGTCTTCAGGAGCCGGCACTGGATTTGGGGATTGTGATGGCACTGGTTTCAAGCTTCAAAAACCGCCCGATGGAGGGTAAGACGATAGTTTTCGGTGAAGTGGGACTCTCAGGGGAAGTGAGGGGTGTGAGTATGGCACAGCAGAGAGTGGCGGAGGCGCGAAAACTTGGTTTTGATACCTGTATTATGCCTATGTCGAATTATGAAAATCTGCTCCCGGAGGAAAGAGCCGGTATGAAACTTTACGGAGTGGTCAATGTCGCAGAAGCAGTAGAAATTCTTGCGAGGTAATATAGTACAATTTTGGCGCAATATAGTTGTAGATAATTAATCCAAATTATAATATAATACAATCAGTCTAAGAGATTAGACTTGCTAATTAGCAATTCCGGAAGAATTCCCCTTTTACACAAACAAAAGGCCCGACGACATTTGTCGCCGGGTCTTTTGCGTGGTATCTTTATTTTTATAAACACATACAAAAACCCCGGTAACCACGCTTGTCCGCGTAGGTTACCGGGATTATCATTAGCAGGGGAAGAGGGGATCGAACCCCCATTAACGGTTTTGGAGACCGCCGCACTACCATTGTACTATTCCCCTAGAATTAGCACCGAAAATGATTATAGCATAGGAATACTTGCTTTGGCAAGGGATTTTTGCATAAATATAAAAATAAATCTCGAATTGATTATAGACATGATTCATAAAATAAAGTAAAATAGGAACATAAAAGGGGAAGGTGGTGTATGCGGTGCGCTCAGCATTAGAAATCAAAAAAATTGTTTCTGTCGGTGGTGGTGTGATAGTGGATGCATCTCAGTATTCAACAGTAGACCTGAAGGCAATCGCAGCCAATGCGAAAGCAGATATTGTATTAAAGAATACAGATGACATGTCTACACTGGATTTGAGAAGTATTGCATCAGCCGGAAAAGGACACGTGATTATTGACCTGACGGAATAAGATTTTACAACCTTTCACTCAGACGAATGAAAGGTTGTTTTTTACTATATTGATATTGAGAGAGATGATAGATGAAAATGAGACAATACAGGATGACGGCGGTCATTTTGCTGCTCTGTTTCTGCTGCCTTTTGGGAGGCTGCGGGGATGAGCAGAAAAAGGAAGGAAATACCAGAATTGTGCTTACAACAGGATTTGAGTCCGATGAGATATTCCGCATCGGAGACAGCTCATGCACTCTGCCGGAGGTTATGGTTTATCTTACGAATATGCAGAATCAGTATGAGAGTATATATGGGGTACAGATTTGGGAGCGGAAGATAGGAAATGATACGCTCGAGGAAAAAATCAAGGATGTGGTGCTGGCGCGTCTGGCACAGATTAAGACTATGAATCTTCTGGCGCAGGAGAGAGAAATCACGCTCAGTGTGCAGGAAGAAAAGAATGTGCAAAATGCGGCCGAGGAATATTTTGCATCACTCAATGAAACGGAGACTGACTTCATGGGAGTGGACGGAGAAATGATAGAACAGCTCTATAGGGAGTATGCGCTTGCAAACAAGGTATACAGCAGTATTATAGAGGGAACGAATCCGGAAATCAGTGATGACGAGGCAAGAACCATTACGGTCAGCCAGATTTTTATAAAAACCTACGCGCTTGACGGAGCGGGAGAAAAGGTGGAGTATACACAGGACAGTAAGCAGGCGGCTTATGAAAAGATTAAGAATATTCAAAAGATGCTCCGCAGCGGAGAAGATTTTGATGAGCTTGCGGCGAGATATTCTGAGAGTGGACAGCTCACGGTATCCTTCCGCAAGGGAGAAGCAGAGCCTGAGTATGAAGAGGCGGCATTTGAGCTTGGAAACGGAGAGGTCAGCGGTATTATAGAAACGGATTCGGGTTATTATCTGATTAAATGTATCTCCACGCTGGACCGCGAGGAGACGGACAAGAATAAGTCTAAAATCATGGAGCAGCGAAAAGAGGAGGCTTTTTCCGCGATATATGATGAATTTGTTTTGACACAGATACGGAATCTGAATGATGAGCTTTGGGAGCAGGTACAGTTTATTCATGATGAAAATTGTACAACGACTACATTTTTTGATATCTATAACCGTTATTTTGAAAGCGAAATATAAAATAAATATAAACCAATTATTAAATTATTAGCACTCATGTCTTTTGAGTGCTAATTTTTCTTGACTTTTTATAGGCAGAGGATTACACTTTCTATTAACGAGAAGTTTTTCAGAAAGGAATGTGATATTTTATGGCACAAACACATGGGAATTTATCCATTAACAGCGACAACATTTTTCCGATTATTAAGAAATGGCTCTATTCAGACCACGATATTTTTTACCGTGAGTTAATCTCCAACGGATGCGATGCCATTACGAAATTGAAAAAGCTTGCAATGATGGGCGAATATGAGATGCCGGATGAGCGGAAGGACCGCGTGGATGTTATTCTGAATGCGCAGGAGAAGACGATTCAGATTATTGATAATGGTATCGGTATGACTGCGGAGGAAGTGGAAGAATACATCAATCAGATTGCATTTTCCGGAGCGACCGACTTCATTGAAAAATATAAGGATAAAACGAATGATGATCAGATTATCGGTCATTTCGGACTTGGTTTTTATTCTGCATTTATGGTGGCAGACCGGGTACACATTGATACGCTTTCCTATAAAGAGGGAGCAGCACCGGTGCACTGGGAATGCGATGGCGGAACAGAGTATGATATGGGTGACGGCGACTATGCATCAGTGGGAACGAAGATTACTTTATTTTTAAATGAGGAGTGTCTGGAGTTCTGTAACGAGTATAAAGCGAAGGAAGTCATAAAGAAATACTGCTCATTTATGCCGACAGAGATTTATGTGAGCAAGGCTGAGGATCTCGTGGAGACAGAGGAAACGACAGAGGAAGAAGCCAAAGAAAAGAAACAGCCGGAGCTTATGAACGAGACGAAACCGCTCTGGACGAAGCATCCGAATGAGTGTACCAGAGAGGATTACCTTGATTTCTACCGCAAGGTGTTTATGGATTATAAAGAGCCGTTGTTCTGGATTCATCTGAACATGGATTATCCTTTTAACCTGAAGGGTATTTTATATTTCCCTAAGATTAATATGGAGTATGAATCCATTGAAGGAACCATCAAGCTTTATAACAATCAGGTATTTATTGCAGATAATATCAAAGAAGTCATTCCGGAATTTTTGATGCTCTTAAAGGGTGTCATCGACTGTCCGGACCTTCCGCTGAATGTTTCAAGAAGTGCTCTGCAGAATGACGGATTTGTAAAGAAGATTTCCGAATACATTTCCAAAAAGGTGGCAGACAAGCTTTCCGGAATGTGTAAGACAGAGAAGGAAGAATATGAAAAATACTGGGATGACATCAGTCCGTTTATCAAGTTCGGCTGCCTGAAGGATGATAAATTCTGCGAGAAGATGAACGATTACATTCTGTTTAAGAACATTGACGGAGTGTATATGACACTTCCGGAATGTCTTGAGGTGAATCCGACAGATGAGGAAGAGGCATCAGCCGTGGATGAAAACGGAAATGTTGTTGAGGCAGAGGTAGTCGGCGAAGAAGCGACGGCGGATGGAGATGCTGAGGAGGAATCAAAGGAGAAGGTTATCTACTATGTAACGGATGAGAAACAGCAGAGCCAGTATATCAATATGTTCCGCCAGGCAAAAATGGATGCGGTTGTTTTGACACATTCCATTGACCAGCCTTTTATGTCACAGCTTGAGAGCAAGAATCAGAATGTGAAATTCCAGCGTATTGATGCGGACTTTACGCAGACGCTGAAGTCTAAGACTTCCAAGAAGGCACAGAAGGAATTTGATGAGAAGGCACAGGAAATTGCAGATGCAATGAAGAAGGCACTCAAAAAAGAAAATATCAGTGTCAAGATTGATAAGCTGAAAAATAAGAAGATTGCTTCCATGCTTACTATTGCAGAGGAAACAAGACGTATGCAGGATATGATGAAGATGTATGGCGGCGGAATGGATATGTTCGGCGCAGAGGACGGAGCAACGCTTGTCCTTAATGCCAATCATCCGCTTGTACAGTATATTCTGGAGAATAAGGATGGCGAGCACACCATGATGCTCTGCCAGCAGCTCTATGACCTTGCGCTGCTGCAGAATGCACCACTCTCACCGGAGGCTATGACCAAGTTCGTACAGCGTTCCAATGAGATTATGATGTTGCTTGCAAAATAGACAGTAAAATATTAAGAAGAAACGGCGCGAAAGCAGTTGAGCTTTTCGCGCCGTTTTTTAACGTCGTCTGGCAAGTGGTGCAAATATGGTTTTTCTTCCGATAAAACCTACAATACGCGTGAGAATGATGCCGAGAAAGACTCCGAAGCTGTCAATCATGACATCTCTTTTGGAAGGGCTTCGCCCGAGGGAAAACGATTGCCTGTATTCATCCAGACAGGCAAAGCCGACACAGAAGCTCCCGGCAAAGAGCATAAGCCATATGCCTCGCATTCCGTACACATAAAGCGGGAACGCCACAGTTATGGCGAGAATCATATATTCGGAGAAGTGTGCCAGCTTGCGGACGTAATAGTGATATTTTTCCGTATAGACGGCAATTTCCTCCTGATTCAGGTTGCGGTCGGTAACATCGCTTGCGATAATGATAAGCTGCCGGGTTACCTGGTAGCTGAGCTGCGCGGAATCCGTCCCGTTCTGTCCCGAGAAGCTTAAAATACAGTACATGACGACAATGGCAGGGACAAATGAGAGTGGTTTCAGAACAAGGCGCAGTAAGGTTTTGATAAATAAACAGATATAACGCATGGTGTCTCCTTATTTTTTGATAAATGCAAGCTGTTGTTCAATCGCGTCGGGAACCGGTTTTCCGATTCTCCGGATGCGATTTATTACACCATTTATACGTGTGAGCTCCCTCGATTTTTGGATGTCATATTTTTCAAGCATGGCAGAATAAAACGGATTTTTGCCCAGAGCCTCGCGATACGGAGCACTGAACGGACAATAGGTCATGAAAATTTTTCGTGTCACCTTATTCATGTGAGGGGTGCCCTTTGCCTCGTAGGTAAGCCATGAAATATAATCAAGGATAAAAGCCTCACGGAAGCGGTTTTTGACGCGCATAAGCTGCTGTCGGCATTTCTCTTTTGCTTCGGTGGAAAGCTCTTTATTCTTTTTGTAAAACTGTAAGTAGTCAAAGTATTCGCTGGTGAGGGAATGTGTGGATACATCATTCCAACGGCTTCCCTGCATACGTTTGCACATTTCCCAGCGGAATTCGCCGGTGAGACGCATGGCAAGCTGGTCAATATCTGTCAGGCAGAAAATCGGGAACAGCATACAGCCCGGAGTGGAGCGGTTGCGACCTTCGATTTCCTGCCATAAGGCAGCGCGGATTCCGACATTCGGAAGCAGAATAACATCCGGCAGAATTTCACGCTGTACAAGCTCACGTCCGTTTGAAAGGCATGGGTCTGTGAACATGACCTCTCTGCAAAAGGCGGAATAGTCAATATCGGTGATGCGTTTGAAGGCACTCCTGATTTTGGACGGATTCAGCAGGCTTTCATACGGCGTTTTGATAAAATCGTGTTCCGATAAAACCGGACAGTAGGTCTGCAGCCTTCCGTAGGTCATTTTAACAGCGGTGGTAAACATATTATCCAGTTCAAAAATTACTTTGCTCTCCGTGTCCTCAAGAAGCGCAGAGGCTTCTTCTTTGGATATCTTTCCGTCGTTGACAAGCGTCTGGACATATGCCGGATAATCCTGATCAAATTCATCGCGCCGAGGCTGTTTTTGACCGCTGTAAATCAGTCTGAGCCAGTCGTAAAACAGATAAACCTGACTGTCAGGATCGGAATGGCAGTCGGATAAAAAGCGATATAAATGTACGGAATTTTCAATGCCGCACAGACGCTCATCCACGTAGCCGAAATAGAAAAACATCTGCACGATTTCCGGTAGGTTATCCTGCTTCAGGCTCGCAAGGAATGCCTGCTTGTAGAGCTTGAAAAAGTTCCGGGTAATCCGCCCCCTCAGAGCCGAGAGCTCTGCGGAGACAGCCGTTTTATCCACGATTTCAATGTATTCGTTAATATCGGCTGTAAATTGGCTGCAAAATTCAGAATCCATATCTGCAAACTGCATTAAAACGGCAAGAGAGTCTTTGAGCTTGTCTGTAGTCTCCCCGAAACCGTTAGAAGGAGTTTCCTTCTGCAATGCGGCAGATTCCGTCAGAGTCTGTGACAGCTTCCGGTATTCGTCAAATCGCTGCTTGTGAAGGTGTGAAGGAATGGAAGAGATATTTTTCAGCCTTATAAACATTCTGCTTATCGTGGCAGCGAGAGGAATCGTATCAGCTCCCTTGTGAGCTGCCTGGGTCAGAAGGGAAACGTATAAATCCACAAAGTCGATTTTCTCTTCATTCATCAGAAGGTTTGAAAGCTGATACAAGTATTCGTGCATTTCTGAGTTGGCTTCCAAAAAGAGATGAATATCCTCGCTGATGCCAAGCAAAGTTCCGGAAATAAAGGCTGTTTTGGAAAAAATGGACGAGGAAGAGGTTTCCTCACATATTTTTTGTAAATCTTGATAATAACCGGTGATGTGCTCTGCCGGTTTGTATTCCAAAAGTAACGGCTGACAGGCTTCCAGTCCGGGCAGACTCTTTGCGGGAATGTGATGAAGTTTACATAACTTGGTATAGTCCCGCTGGTATTCCATAAGTGCGGAGTAAAGCGAGTCGCAGGTATGGATATTGGAACGGAAGATGTCGGCGGTGGAAAAAAATTGCTTGAGGGCGGATGTGACGAAGCTCTGCGCAAACGAATCATCCTGCTCATAAATAGTGCCGAGACTGTCAAGAGTTTTATATGGATAAGAATCCACAACGACATCCGTGGCAGCCAGATAGGTGCAGGAATGAGTACCTGTATATAAGTCAACCACGCCGATTACATCCCCGGGTTTGAGGGCGACGGTTTCGTTGGACAGCTTGACATAAACAGTGCCTTCCATAATGATACTGAGCATGGTCAGTGCGTTGTCTTTTTCGTAAATGATGGTTCCCTGTTTGATTTGGATTTCTGACATAAGTGTTGTCCTTTCGTACTAAAAACTCTGATAATTTATTTTAGTATAGAAATTGGTGAAATACAAGTAAAGCAGAGAAGAATAAGGCTGTACTTTTTTGAATTATATGTTAAAATATCTATAAAACTGATTGTAGTGTCATTTTTTAATCGGAGGTAGAGGTATGGCGAAGATGGGGCGCGATGAATTGATAGCTATGTACCGGCCGGATGTGGAACGTCTGGCAGCTTTTCTTCCGTGGCTGACGGGTAAGACAGCCGGGGATGTGGTACAGAATTATACAGGAGAGAATGGAGAAGTGACATTGCCGTTTCCGGTATATGATGATATTTTGCTCGCTTTTCTGGACACATTGGGAACCACGGTTTTCATGAATCCTAATTACAGATATGTTTATTCGCAGTATCGTATTCAGGATTGGCATGATGAGCTTACAATGATACAGAAGGCTGATATTATGTCGATGGAGATTCTGGGAGGAATTTTCTCAAAATACACACTTGGCGGAATGACCAAAGCGTATCTGTGGTCGGAAGGAATGGATTTTCAGATTTTTTATCACGGAGTAAAGCGTGCCAAGGAGATTATTGAATACTGGGATGTTCCGATTGTTGTGGAAGCCATCGGGGTCGAACCTGTGGAAGAGTAGTGCAGGGGGAAGAGTATGGGAGATAAATCAGTTCAGAAAAGGAATTATATAGTCGAGAAGGCCAGGGAAGTTTTTCGTGAAAAAGGGTACCTGATGGTAACCATGAAGGATATAGTGGAGGCCTGTGATATCAGTCGTGGAGGTCTGTACCTTTATTTCGATAATCTGCAGGATTTGTTTCTTGAGGTGCTTCGCCTGGAGAGCGAGGAGACGGATGACGTTTTTATGCCGGCGATTTCAGAATCCATATCGAGTGCGGATATTCTCGGACTTTTTTTACAGGAGCAGAAGAAGGAGCTTCTTAAGAAAAAGGGAAATCTGAGCAGGGCAATTTTTGAATATAATTTTCAGAACAAAGTGCCGCCCAAGGAAAATGCGTTGAGAAAGCAGTTTGACATGGCGGTCAGGGTAATTGAAAAGCTGATTACCGGAGGAATAGAGGAAGGTGATTTTGCATGTGACGATCCGAAAGGGGCTGCGCGCAACATGATGTATGTGATTGAGGGATTGAGAATAGCTTCCCAGACGATAGGAATCAGCGAAGAAATGGTGAACCGTGAAATTTTATATCTTATGCGGGGAATCATGACAGAACAGTAAGAAAAAGGTAATCCCAAAAGTCGGCAATGATTTTTGGGATTACCTTTTTTTATTTTACTGCTTTTATACTTTGTTTCAGGAAATGCAGAAGTGTGTCGGCCTCAGTGCGTGAAAGCTTATGCCGTGAGTAACAGCATTTTTCCAAAAGCTCCATCTGAACGTCTCCCCCTTCTTTGATGAACGGAAACTCAGGAAGCTTTGACGGCAGAAGAAATGCTTCTGTGAGATATCCTTTCCGGCGGAGCTTTTCGCAAAGCCTGCGATACCGGTATGCAAGGAGCGGAGCATAGTATTCATTCCTGTAGGCAGAGTGCATACGGACAAGGAGAGATAAATGCCGTATTGCGAAAAACAGAATACCGACACACAGAAGCAGGGCAATAAACATAAGCAGCGGTCCGGCAAGGAAGGAGGTGTGCAGTCCGTTTTTGAAGATAGATGCCGTGTCTCTCTGCTCGGTAGTGTTATCCACGGTTTCAGGTGTGTTCTGGCTGAAAATACCCGAGAATAATCCCCAGAAATCCGAATAGGCACTTTCGGAGGAATCCGAACCCGAATCCGGAGGAGTAAATTCATAAGGAACCCAGCCGATTCCGGTTTTATATACCTCCACCCAGGCATGTGCGCTGGCATCCGTGACGTTGACGCTTACAACACCGGTTTCGCCCATAGGATTTTCGCCCCGGAACCATTCACTTACCGGCTCATCGATGGCTGTACCCTGTGCAACGGATTGGAAGGAAAGGGCATATCCTTCAACATAACGCGCCGGAATTCCGTAGCTTCTGAGAAGGAGCGCGGCCGCTGTGGCAAAGTGGGCACAGTAACCGGATTTTTGTTCTTTTAAAAAGTAAACTGCAAAATCAGCATTTCTCGGTGTGGTGCCCGGTGTCATACTGTAGGTACAGTTTTCGTGGAGATAGCTGCGAATGGCATCAATCTGTGCGTCTATATTGGCAGCAGTGCCGATTTCTTCTTTAATTTCCTCAAGCTCTTCGCGGGTCTTGTCAGGCATGTCGATATAAGAAGCAGTGTTGATAATATCGTAGTAAGCAATATATTTTGCCTCTTTGGAATCAGGAGCAAGGTCTGCAAGCATTTCATCCGGCTGCTCGTTGATTTTCCAATAATTTGTAAGCAGCGGGTAATACCGGGCCGTGTAAGAACTGCCTACAGGAATGCCTGCCCGGACAAGTCCCCGGTCAGTTGTATAAGGAACTGAAATTTCGCCGTTTACATAATACGGAAGATACAGATGATTTTCATTCGCTCCGATATTTTCTATTTTGATTTTGCCGAAAATGCCGGTGGATGGATTCTCTTTGATATAGTGGGCAAGCCGTCTTGCCTCAAGAAAAGAAGTATACTGTTCATATTCTTCGTAATCAGTACCGATTTCCCGGCTGTAAAGCTCAGTATTGTAGTCAGGCTCGGACCAGGAAGAACCGGTATAATCCTGTCCGGTATAGGCTTTTAGGTACAGCGTTTCGTAAGCAAACGGTACATAGGTGACTGTCAGGTCCGTTTCATAGTCGGGACGTACACTGCTGATACCTCCGAGCTGTCCCTCGGAAAGACCTCCGGAGGCTTCATAGCGGTTGAAGAAACCGAAAAGACCATTCTGTGTCAGTATTTTCACATATTCATCTGCAGTTTTACGAATTGCAGAGGGACTCTGCGGTGTCCGGGAAGCAGATAAAAAAGGAAGGCAGAGAATGCCAAGAAGCAGTGAAAAGGCGAAAAACAGGCCTGTCAGTTGCAGCATAATCCTTCCGCTGGCATGATATCTCCACGTGCGTTTTCCAGTTTTTTTCTTAAGGGAAAATTCCGTAAATTCTTTGTTCCGGTACGGCAGAAGAAAATGCGCACTTTTCTTTAAAATTGCAATCATGAAATAAGAGAACAGCAGCAGGATAAGGTACGGAAAATCCGGCATTTCTTCCACATAAATTCCGAGCTGGAAGATTGGGAAGGTCAGCAGAATGGCGGCCGGAAGGCTCATGTATTCCGACACGGCAATATTCAGAAGTACAATCAGGAAAAATCCGATAAAAACAGCGGAAATCGTGATTGTCACATTTCGGTCGGTAAAATATTCCTGCGCCTCACGAAGAATGGACAGATTAAAATACGCACTGTATTTTTCCTGCAAAATATTCAAAAAGGCCTGAAATCCGCTGTATACATAAAAACGATAGGTGAAAATGGAAAAGGTAAACAACAGGAACGTCAGCGGATAAAACACGTTAAAAACCAGCCGGTTGTAATGGAGAAAAGCCATTCCGACGGAAAAAATCAGGAGAATGACAAACAAAAGCCCCATATAACAAGGAAGGTTAAAGCTTGAGATAAGTCCGCCGAGAGTGCCATAGACGGCTGCAAAGATAATAAGTCCCTTGAGAGCACAGGAAAGAGCCCTGTCAGAGCATTTTGTCAGAGGACGGTCGGCAAACGAAAATCCGTAGTTTGCTGCATCATTCGGTTGTTCTTTTTTCTTTTTTCTAAAAAACAATGTCGTTTACTCCTTTTTCAGAGACGTGTAAGATGGTGCCTTTCAAAATATCTGTTTTTTCCAGAATCTGCAGTGCAAGCTCAGGACGGTCATATGGGGTCTGATAAAAGCACTCGAGCAGCGCGCGGTCCAAATCCTCTTTGTTTTGAACCAGATGCTTGATAAAGTCAGCTTCATTTATGCTGTAGTAGCAGAAAAAAAACGATTCGCCCGCCTTCAGAAGCTCTTGCGCCATGGACAGCCCGTAGGAAAGACTCTGTTCAAGAACGGAAGAAGAAGGTTCCGGAAGAAACAGCTCTACCAGAACAGTAAACTGGTGGGTGGAGGTCTGCTCGTTTTCCTTTACCATGAGTTTGTTGATTTTTGCACTGAGCTTCCAGTGAATCTTTTGCAGTCTGTCTCCGGGAATGTATTCGCGGATGTCTGTGACGTTTGATGAGACAAGCCCTTTTGCACCTGTTTCTTCAAATTCATCAAATCCTTCACCGAAGGCAGAAGAATCAAAGGAGGCCTCAGAAACCGTTTTTGGATGTATGATAATTTCCTTTTGCATGGAAATCTTTTTTTCATAGGAAAAGAAATGAAGATAATCGTAAAATTGAATTTCGGTAAGCTCTATCCGGTAGCAGCCGCTTTTCTGAAAGGTGACAGGCATGTCAAAAGAAGAATCCTTTCTGCTGTATGCCGGAATATTACATGAAAAAATTTCGCCACACGGGTAGTAGGACGAGGTAATCCGGTAGGAAAGAGTACAGTCCGGAATGGGGAATAGTGTAGGATTATGTAAACCGACAGAAATCGTGACGGTTTCGCCGGAAATCCCGTAAAGAGATGAGCTTTTTAAAAAAGGGCGCAGAGACCGGGAAACGTATCTGCACACGAAATACGATGCCGGTGGCAGCGCGATGAGCAGCATCAGCAAAAAAAGAAACAGAGGCTGTCTGTAAAATACAGCAAGAAAAAGTATGAAAACATATAATATACAATAGCTTAGCAGATGAAATACTTTTTTTAACATGGTGGCTCCTCAAAAATTTTTAGCACAGTGACAGCTTTGGAATCGGAACAGAGGCAAAAATCTGTTCAAGTACATTTTCAGAATCAAATCCTGCAGCCTTTGCCTTTGTGTTTAAAATCAGACGGTGTCCGCAGGTACAGTGGAATACAGCGTGTACATCTTCCGGTGTCACATAATCGCGATCCATATAAAATGCATGTGCTTTAGCCATGCGAAGAAGTGCGATGCTGCCACGCGGACTGATTCCCTGGGTCAGGTATTCATAACCTCTTGTCTTTTCAACCAGTGATACGATATATTCCGCAATGTCATCGCTGACATAGACTTTGTCCGCATCATGTTGCATGGCAATGATTTCGTCTGCGGAAATGACAGGTAACACATCTTCCATACTCTGTGATGATTTTCCCTTGAGGATTTCAAGTGCAGAGTGGTGGTCCGGATAACCGAGCGACAGACGGATGATAAAACGGTCAAGCTGTGAATCCGGAAGCTTCTGGGTTCCGGCAGCACCGATTGGGTTTTGTGTTGCAATTACAAAAAAAGGTTTATCAAGCCGGCGGGTCGTTCCGTCCACGGATACACATCCCTCTTCCATAACCTCAAGAAGAGCAGCCTGTGTCTTCGGAGAAGTACGGTTTATCTCATCGGCAAGAAATAAATTGGTAAAGATTGCACCCGGACGGTACAGAAAATCTCCGGATTTCTGGTCGAGCAGTGAAAAGCCGAGAATGTCGCTCGGCAGAACGTCCGGGGTGAACTGCATACGCTTATAGTCTAGTGACATGGCGCGGGACAGGGCGACGGCGAGAGTTGTTTTGCCGACTCCCGGAATATCTTCCAAAAGAATGTGGCCGCGTGCAAGCATGGCACACAAGATAAAATCGATATTGTCATCCTTACCGCGAAGGACTTTGGTAATTTCCTGTTTTACACTTACTAATTTTGCGTTCAATTTTGACCTCTCCTCTATTGTCTAATTTGGAAAAAACTTCTATAATAAGTAATTATAGGCGTTTTATGACAGATAAGCATCCTCATTTTGAGTTTAATATATTTTGACGAGCATGACAATTCTTTTTGAATAGATTGAACGGAATATTTTTCTGTGGTATAATTATTTGATATGCAGAAGGTGTGCAATGAAAAACACCTCGGGGGTAAAGATGAAGCAGATGAGAGGAAAGAAAACAAATAAACGTTCCATCGTCGGCATATTGCTTCTGGGTCTTGTTGTTCTTACGGTATCACTGGCTATCTGCCTGGTGCACATAGTGGATATAAAACGTATTTTTGAACTGGTAAAGACAGAAGAGAATTATAAAAATGTACAGAATGCTGAAAAAATCATATCAGATCATGCGGAGAAAACATTGTCTCTTCTTGACCAGGCAGCTGTGCTTATGACGACGGATGTGGAAGAACTGAATAGTGACGATATATTTGAGACGATTATCTGGCATTATAGTTCGCTGGATGACTTCAGCGAGATGTATTATCTTACGGATGAGGCAAGGCTGTACGGCCGTGATGAAGTAATCCGGGATAAAGATATCAGAACGATGAAGAACATTCTTCATATGAAGAAGGCTACCTGTTACGCACAGATTGAAAATGTGGCGGGGAAAGACATGGGTATTGCATATTATGTGGCACCTGTGAAGCTGCAGGGACAAAAGGTCGGTCAGCTTGTCGGAGCCCAGGATATGGGTGATTTTATCAAAAGTTCTGCATTTGACAATGTGAAGTTGTTCGGTGATGTGTTCCTGATTAATGAGGATGGATTCATTTACACAAGCGAGGCAGATCAGTATGAGGTGGAGGGAAATAACTTCTTCGCGTGGCTGAGGGAGCAGTCATTCGACAAGTATTCGGATAACCGTGTACTTCGCCTGAAGGATGAAATTCAGAAGGAAACATATCAAAAGTCTTATATCGTGGATATATCCGGGATGACAGACTATGTAGAGATAGCGAAGGTTTCCGGGGTGAACGGGCTCTATTTTGCTTATGTATATCCGGAAACGGTTGTGACAGATGTCGTTAATCCGGTTATGTTTGAGTCTCTGGTTACATGCCTGATGATTGTTGTGCTGACGCTTGCCATGCTCTTTTACATGTGGGCGGTTTCCAAAAAGGCGAGCGATACGATTGAGATGCTGGCTTACGGAGATCCGATTACCGGCGGAAAAAATGACAATTATTTCCGAAACGTTGCGGAGGGAGTGATTGCAGAACGTGCCAATATTCCTTACCTTGTCGCACGGTTTGATGTGGCAAACTTCCGTTATATCAATGAAGCATACGGACATGTGAGGGCGGATGAGCTTCTGACCATCATCATTGAGGAGAGCAGCAAATTCTTTAAGGGAAGAGAGCTCTGTACCCGTATGGATTCCGACCAGTTCGTTTTGCTTGCAAGGAACGATCAGGAGTTTGATGCGAAGTTTGAAGAGATGATGACAATTATCAATGATAGGGCAAGAGATATAGGAATCATGTTCCCGGTTCGTCTTAAGAGAGGAATCTGTCCGATTCGTAAAGACGACACGGACTTAAGTATCATTATTGACCACGCAAATGCGGCGCGTAAATCAATCGGTGCGGATGAAAAGATTCTGGTTGCCACGTACAGTGAAAAAATCGTGCAGAAGATGTACATGGAAGAAAAGATTGAGTCTGAGATGGAAGAGGCCATGCGCAAGGGTGAATTTAAGGTATATATTCAGCCGAAATGGGATATTTCAAATGACTGCATCTATGGTGGAGAAGCACTGGTACGCTGGGTCAAGGATGATGGGAGCATGGTATATCCGGATCAGTTTATTCCGGTGTTTGAGAGAAACGGTTTCATTGAAAAACTCGATTTATACATGCTCGAAGAGGTATGCAAGAGCCTGCGAAAGCTGATTGATGACGATAAGACGATTTTCCCGATTTCCGTAAACCAGAGTCGTATTCTTATGCATAACCCTGATTATATCAATCAGGTTGCAAAGATTATGAAACGGTACCGGATTCCGAACGGATTCGTTGAGCTTGAAGTGACGGAGACGGTGTTCTTCGATGAACGCAATCTGATGATTAATACAATGAATCAGTTAAAACGCATGGATTTGTGTATTTCCATGGACGATTTCGGAAGCGGATATTCTTCTCTGAATATGCTTAAAGACATTCCTTTTGATGTGATAAAGATTGACCGGGAGTTCTTCAGTGAGGTCATTACGAGCGAAGCAAGTATTCTTATCATGCGCAAGATTATTGAGATGGCGAAAGGACTCGGTATCCGCGTACTCTGTGAGGGCGTGGAAACTGCGGAACAGGTTGAAATTTTAAAAGAGCTTGGCTGCAGTTATGTACAGGGTTATTACTATTCAAAGCCTGTAAAAAGCGAGGAATTTATCGAAACGTATTGCATGGACAAGGACGGCGGAAAAGAATATTATGATGCAATGTACGCCTGCGATGTTCTTGAGCGTGCAAAGCGTGAACAGAAGCAGGCAGAGGATAAGGATGCCACGAGTGTGGTAGAAAACTTCAAAAAGACCTATGTTTCTTCATCATCGGAAGAAAAATCAAAAACCATTACGGATGAGTCCGGTAAGATTTTGTCGGTGGAAGAGCAAAAAATCAGGGCCAACGAGGCAAAAAATGGCAAATAAACAGAATTACCAAAAGATGCTTGATCAGATACTGGATGATCGGGAAACGTATGGAAAAAAGCTATTGTTACATAGCTGCTGTGCACCATGCAGCAGCTATGTTCTTGTTTATCTGTCGCGTTATTTTGAGATTACCGTGTTTTATTACAACCCGAATATTACGGAGAAAGCGGAATATAAGAAACGCGTGGCAGAACAAAAGAGGCTGATAGCTGAGCTGAATAAGGAGCGCGAGGCGGGAGAGAAGCGTTTCGCAATTCATGTGCTGGAAGGAAGTCATGAACCGGAAGAGTTCTTACGGATTGCCCGGGGACATGAGGAAGACCCGGAGGGCGGCGAGCGATGCTTTGCCTGTTATGCATTGCGTCTCCAAAAGACGGCAGAGACGGCGGCAGAGGGTGAATTTGATTACTTTACGACAACACTTACCATCAGTCCGCTTAAGAATGCTGAGAAATTAAATGAAATAGGGAAAAAATGCGGAGAACGTGTGGGTGTTCCTTATCTTTTTTCCGATTTTAAAAAGAAAAACGGATATTTGATTTCCATTGAATTATCCAAACAATATGAATTGTACCGTCAGGACTATTGCGGATGTGTATATTCTAAGGTCGAGCGGGAAAAACAGAAAAATAAGAGAAGCGAGGAATTGAAATGAAAGAAATACTGGAACTGATTTCAGAGGAAATGAAGCAGGCGTTTGAAAAGGCAGGATATCCGTCTGAATATGGAAAGGTAACCATTTCCAACCGGCCGGATCTTTGTGAATTTCAGTGTAACGGCGCGATGGCTCTTGCCAAGCAGTTTAAAAAGGCACCGATTAAGATTGCGGAGGAAGTATTGGAGGCGTTGAGCGAGAGCAAGATGTTTGAAGGTGCGGAAGCGGTTATGCCGGGCTTCTTAAATTTGAATCTTTCACCGGAATATCTTGCAGAGTATTTAAAGCAGATGAGTGAGAGTGACAAATTCGGTCTGGAAACACCGGAAAAGATAAAAAAGATAGTGATTGATTACGGCGGACCGAATGTGGCAAAGCCGCTGCATGTCGGACATTTGCGTTCGGCGGTCATCGGAGAAAGTGTAAAACGGATTGCACGATATATGGGACATGATGTAACCGGCGATATTCATATGGGAGACTGGGGACTTCAGATGGGACTTATCATTACGGAATTGAAGGAACGCAAACCGGAGCTTCCGTATTTTGACGAGACATTTGAAGGAGAATATCCGGAGCAGGCTCCTTTCACGATTTCGGAGCTTGAGGAGATTTATCCGACTGCGAGCGGTAAATCAAAAGAGGACCCTGTTTATAAAGAAAAGGCACTTGAAGCGACCAAAATGTTACAGGACGGCGTAAGAGGATATCGTGCACTTTGGGATCATATTATTCGTGTATCGGTAACCGACCTCAAGAAGAATTATAGCAATCTGAATGTAGAATTTGATCTTTGGAACGGCGAGTCTACTGTGCATGGAATCATACCGGGAATGGTGCAGTACATGAAGGACGGAGGATATATCCGCGAGTCAGACGGAGCACTTGTTGTCGATGTGAAAGAAGAGACGGATACAAAGGAAATGCCTCCGTGTATGATTCTCAAATCAGACGGTGCAGCACTTTACAACACCACAGACCTTGCAACGCTTATGCAGCGCAGGGATGAGATAGACCCGGATCAGGTTATCTATGTGGTTGATAAGCGACAGGGACTGTATTTTGAGCAGGTGTTCCGCTGTGCGCGCAAGACACGGATTGTAAAAGACCGGACAGAGCTTTTCTTCCTTGGCTTTGGTACTGTCAACGGAAAAGACGGACATGCATTTAAGACCCGTGAGGGCGGAGTTATGCGTCTGGAATCCCTTGTGAGTCAGATTAATGAGCAGATGTTCAAAAAGATTACGGAGAATCACGAGGTTGATGAGGAGGAAGCTCGTGAAACTGCGAAACTTGTGGCACTTGCAGCGATTAAGTACGGAGACCTTTCAAACCAGGCAAGTAAGGATTATATTTTTGACATCGACCGCTTTACATCCTTTGAGGGAGATACCGGTCCATATATCCTGTACACGATGGTGCGTATTAAATCCATTTTGAATAAATATCAGGAAGTGGGCGGAAAACCAGAGGAAGCTGTATTACAGTTGTCGGAGAGCAGAGACGAAAAAGAGCTTATGCTCTGTATCAGCCGTTTTAATGCAATGATGAAAAATGCATATGATGAGCTTGCTCCGCATAAGGTGTGCGCGTATATTTATGAGACAGCAAATGCCTTTAATCATTTTTATCACGGAACGAAAATTCTTACGGAGGAAAATGAAACCAAAAAGGCAGGCTATATCGCGCTTCTCAAGCTTTCGCTCGGTATTTTGGAGGATTGTATTCATGTGCTTGGATTTGATGCACCGGATAGAATGTAAAAAAGAGAGATGATTTTGTATGTGGTTGGTATTTGCACTATTGTCTGCCATATTTGCAGCACTTACATTGATACTTGCAAAGGTAGTTTCTGTAGATAAGCTGAGCGTGGTTATCACACTGGTTTTGTAAGCTTTTTGGAGGAATGGGAGTCATTAAAAATGATTTTCATGACCGGAAAGACCTTGCTCCTAATATTTGTGCAGTTTACACCGAGGAAGAATATCGTAATAACGGGATTGCAGGCAAATTATTGAATATAGCCGTGTCGGATATGAAAGAAAAGGGAATCTCTCCGATATATCTTGTCACGGATCACACCGGATTTTACGAAAGATACGGTTGGGAATTTTTGTGTATGGTTCAGGGTGACGGAGAACCGGATATGACAAGGATGTATATTCACAGATAAAAAATGCCTGACACGTGAAAAAATCATTTTATAATTCAAGACAATTTCATATGAAATATAAACCGTTGATGCGGAGAAAGCTGCACTGAGTATTCTGTGACGTGAGGGCATACGTCAGTTGCCGGGGATATGATGGTATCCCGCCAAGCGTACAGTATCATTACTGTAAATCAAGGTGGTACCGCGGATAGTGTTTGCTTTATTTTAAGTATCTATTCGTCCTTGACAGAGTTGTATTATTCTGTCAGGGGCGTTTTTTTATGCTTATTTGACAGGAAAAAATTATAAAAAACGGAGGATGACATTATGATGTACAACAACATTGATTTTGGCACTTACTTTAAAAATTACCCGGATGCCGACGGCTATTTCGGAAAATACGGAGGTTCATATATTCCGCCCAAATTTCAGACAAAATCAGCGATGCATATCAGACGATTTGTAAGTCGAGAAAGTTTATCAGTGAGCTGCGTCGAATCCCCAAGGAATTCCAGGGCAGACCTACGCCGATTTCACATTTGGCAAGACTGTCGGAGAAAGTCGGAACAGGGGTTCAGCTCTATGTGAAGCGTGAGGATTTGAACCACACCGGAGCACACAAACTGAATCAGTGTATGAGAGAAGTCCTTTTGGCAAAATATATGGGTAAGAAAAAGGTTATTAGACAAAGAAAAAGCGCGTAAACAATGTTTACGCGCTTTAAGTAGCGAGAAAGGGATTCGAACCCCCGACACCACGGGTATGAACCGTGTGCTCTAGCCAACTGAGCTATCTCGCCATATT